>DCZG01000005.1:0-8745 GCA_002331575.1 Atopobium sp. UBA2090
CGCGGCATCACCTACCTGTTCATCGCCCACGACCTCTCCGTCGTCCAGCACGTCTCCAACCGCATCGCCGTGATGTACCTCGGCCACCTCATGGAGGTCGCCGACTGGAAGGAGCTCTACGCGGAGCCCAACCACCCATACACGCAGTCGCTGCTTTCGGCCGTGCCGGTGCCTGACCCCGACATCCAGCATTCCCGCAAGCGCATCATCCTGAAGGGCGATCCCCCCTCGCCGATTGACCCGCCCTCGGGCTGCCCGTTCCATACCCGCTGCCCGATGGCGACCGAGCGCTGCGCGAAGGAGGTCCCGGAGCTCAAGCTGGTTGGTCCAGAGCACTACTGCGCCTGCCACTTCTCAGCTCCGAACCCGATCAAGGACACTTCCATCGAGCTGTAGGATCGTTGCGCGTGCTTTGACGTGTTCTCCGTAATTCGCGGCTACGTTGGATTTCTCGCTTGCATCGCAGGGAAGTGTGTTAGTATTTCCCTTGCCGAAAGGCGCTTGTCGGAGTGGCGGAATTGGCAGACGCGCTAGCTTGAGGTGCTAGTGACTGACTAAAAGGTCGTGCGGGTTCAAGTCCCGCCTCCGACACCATGAGGTGTCAGGACCCCCAGAAATGGGGGTCCTTTTTTGTGGCGAATGGCGGCAGCTTGGCCTCCGAGTCGCCTGGGTCTTTACCCACGATTCCGTCAGCAATCCCTTTCAGGCGAATCTTGTGCCGTTGCGTTCATTTCATGGTCTCGAACGGTGTCCGAAGTGAACGCAACGGCACAAGATTCGCCTGAAAGGGACCGAGGCGCCTTCACCCCCGAGGGTCTCAGTAGCGGCTGATCCCGCACTTCCTCTTGGTCGCCCGGATCTTGGGCGGCAGGTCCTCCTCGGGCATGTTTCGGGGCGTCTCGCAGGTACCCGATTCGGCAGCCAGATCGTAGAACCAGCATTTGTAGTCGATGAAGTCGCGCGCGAGCCTGAGCTCCGCGATTTCCTGGTCTATCAGGTCCCTGCGTTCGTGGACTATGCGCCGACGTTCCTCGATGGTCGAGTCCCCCTCCCGATAGAGGTCGATGAAGCGACGAATCTCGGCCAAAGGCATGCCCGACGCCTTGAGGCGCTCGATGAACCGCGCCCACTCGAGGTCGTCGTCCGTGAACATGCGGATGCCGCCCTGGCTGCGTGCCATGTTGGGGAAGAGGCCCCTCTTGTCGTAGTAGCGCAGCGTCGATGCGGGAATCCCGAGCTCAGCCGATGCGTCACCGATGGTATAGAGTCTGTCCATGAGAATTCCCTTCCGATCTCAACGAGGTTGAAGCATTTCAAGAAACATTATTGACTTAAACCTTAGTTTAAGTTCAAGAATATTGTTCATGGAACCACGGTCACATCTGGATCGTCTCGAACGAAGGGATACGTCATGAACAAGCATCTTCTCGGTACCACCGGCCTCGAGGTGTCGCCGGCGTTTCTCGGCTGCATGGGCTTCGGTGATTCGTCAACCGGCCAGCACGCCTGGACGCTCGGCTACGAGGACACGCGTGGTATCGTCGCGCACGCCCTTGCCCAGGGAGTCAACGCCTTCGATACGGCCATCGTCTACCAGAACGGCTCGAGCGAGCGCTACCTCGGACGCGCGCTCGCGGAGCTCGCCAGGCGTGACGAGGTGGTTGTGGCGACAAAGTTCCCCGTTCGCTCCGATGCCGAGCAGGCCGAGGGTGTCTCTGGGCAGGAGCACGTGCGTCACTGCCTGGACCAGAGCCTCGAGAACCTCGGCATGGACCACGTTGACCTCTATATCTGCCACATGTGGGACTACCACACGCCGATCGAGGAGACGCTCGAGGGCATGAACGAGGCGGTCGAGTCGGGCAAGGCGCGAGCGCTCGGCATCTCCAACTGCTTCGCCTGGCAGATCGCCAAGGCCAATGCCATCGCCGAGAAGAACGGCTGGCATCGGATCAAGACCATCCAGGGCCACTACAACCTCATCTTCCGCGAGGAGGAGCGTGAGATGGCTCCCTACTGCGCCGAGGAGGGCATTGCCATGACGCCCTACTCCTCTCTCGCGGGAGGTCGTTTGGCAAGGCGTCCTGGCGAGACGTCCAGGCGCCTCGAGCTCGACAGCTATGCTCACTCCAAGTACGACGCGATGGCCGACGCGGACGCGCCGATTATCGCTCGCGTGGCCGAGCTCGCCGGCCGCCACGAGTGCTCGATGACGGCCGTCTCGCTCGCGTGGCTCTTTGCCAAGGGATGCACTCCCGTCGTGGGGGCTACCAAGGAGCGCCATGTCGACGGCATCGTCGAGGCTGCCTCGCTGAGACTTCTGGCTGACGAGATCGCCTACCTCGAGGAACCCTACGTGCCGCACGCCCTCGTCGGCGTCATGGCGCAGAGCCGCGCCGGGGCGAAGACGTTCAACCCCGAGCATCCGCAGACCAACTCGTAGAGAGCCCTCATGGAAAGACATCCCTCGTATGAGAAATGACAGGCGAGAAAAGGCATGTGACAAACTCTGATATTTCCCGTTGACGATATTTTGGGAGGGGCCTCGGTCATGGTGCGTTAATCGCGTTACTGTGTGACGTATCGGCGGGATAAGCGTCGTGCATCTGACGTGGAACGAGGCAATCATGGACTATCTCGGCATCGACATCGGTGGAACGCAGACCAAGTGGGCTGTCATCGCACCAGACAACTCGGTCACGATGCGTGGTTCGGTCCCTACGGACTTCCGCACGACCGAGGACGAGATGGGCCGTCTCGATGGCATCGTGAGGCCTCTCGAGGGACGGATCGGCGGCATCGGGATCTCGGCTCCTGGCACCGTTCTCGGCTCGGTCGAGGACGGGGTCATCCGGGGAGGCGGGTACCTCACCTTCAATGATGGCTTCGCGCTCGGGAAGGCGCTTCGAGAGCGCTATCAGCTTCCGATTCTGGTCGAGAATGACGGAAAGGCCTGCGCGCTCGGAGAGTACGTTTCAGGTGCCCTCCGCGGCTGCGACCTCGGGGTCGTCGTCGTGATCGGAACCGGAATCGGGGGCGGGATCGTCGTCAATGGTGAGGTCCTGAGGGGCGCCCACGGTTCTGCCGGCGAGTTCAGCTACATCAACAGCGGGAGGGGTTCCGCGATTCAGTTCGGGGACTTCTTTGGCGCGCAAGGCAGCTGGCTCTCTCTGAAAAAGCTGGTCCTCGAGAGCATGGGCCTCATCGACGACAACGGCGCAGCTTTGGATAAGGCGCTCGACCTCGAGGCAGTCGACGGGAAGAGGGTCTTCGAGTGGATCAACGCGGGGGAGGAGGGGGCACTTGCCGGACTCGACCGCTACGCGTCCGCGCTGTGCCTTCGCATCTTCTCGCTTCAGGCCGTCCTCGACCCTGACGTCTTCGCCATCGGTGGCGGCATCTCTGCGCAGCCGGCGCTCATCTCCGCACTACAGAACAAGATGGCCCAGCTCGTGGATCAGATTCCGTTCATGCAGATTCAGGCGCCGAGGATCGTCCGCGCCGAGAATGGCAACGACTCCAACCTGCTTGGGGCGGTCTATGAGTGTCGTCGCTACGAAGTCGGGCGGTCGCAGGTAGACTGACATGCCTTCGGGACATCCCCTGGACATCAAGTCGGCCTTCAGTATTGTGGGCTGCGAATTCGGGCCCATGAGGGTTCCGCGTGTTTTCAGGTTTCCCAAGTATCCTTCTCTCCACGACACGGATAGACAGGGAAAGGGACCAGCCATGAACATGATGCATCGCCACGGAATTATCGCGGCCGTTGTGGCCGCATCTCTCGGAATGACCCTCGCGGCCTGCTCGACCTCGGGTGCGGGGACGCTCTCCTCCGAGGTGACGGGAGACGTGACGGTGAGTGACGCGTCCGCCACATCAACGACGTCCACCATCTCGGGTGACGGCGCCATCGACACGAGCGACCTCTTCACCGACCGTGACCTCGAACAGACGGCAGACCTCGAAGGTGCCACGTACTACACCGTCACGAGCGGTGAGGACATCCAGATAAGCGAGACGGGTGTCTACGTCATCAGCGGTACCGCCAGCGACGTGACCATCACCATCAACGCAGCTGACGACGCCAAGGTCCAGATTGTGCTCGACGGCGTCTCGATCACGAACGCAGACGCTCCCGCCATCTACGTCGTCTCCGCCGACAAGACCTTCGTGACCACGATGTCAGGAAGCACCAATACGCTCGAGGTCACCGGCACGTTCGCGGCAGTGGGGGACACCAACACCGACGCGGTCATCTTCTCCAAGGACGACCTGGTCCTGAACGGGGAGGGGACGTTGAGCATCACATCCACCGCCAACGGCGTTTCGTGCAAGGACGACCTCACCATCACCGGCGGGACCTACTCGGTCTCTTCGACGGAGGACGCCTTCGAGGCCAATGACTCCATCGCCATCGCTGGCGGGACCTTCTCCATCGACACGGACAAGGACGGCTTCCACTGCGAGAACGACGAGGACGACACCGTCGGGTTCGTCTACGTCTGTGGAGGGAGCTTCGACATCTCCGCGAGTGATGACGGCATCCAGGCCACGACGGTCGCCCAGATCGACGGCGGCAGCTTTGCCATCACGGCTTCCGAGGGCATCGAGGGCACGTTCGTGCAGATCAACGGCGGGACCATCGACATCAGCGCATCCGATGACGGCATCAACGCAGCGGCGAAGTCTGCCGCCCTCGACGTGGTCATCGAGTTCAATGGTGGCGACACGACCATCGTGATGGGAAGCGGCGACACCGATGCGGTCGATGCCAACGGCAGCATCTACGTCAACGACGGTACCATCAGCATCACCGGAAGCTCGGCATTTGACTATGACGTCACGGGCGAGCTCAACGGGGGTACGGTGACGGTCAACGGTTCCCAGATCACCGAGATGACGACTCAGATGATGGGCAGGGGAGCGGTTGGGGCGATGACTCGCGGGTAGCTGCTCAGACATACGGGAAGAATCTCTTGCGCCGTCGTCCATGACAGGATGACGGCGCATTCCCTTCGCAGATGCCGCTCGCAAGTCTGGAAGGGAAATCCTGTCCCTTCCTTCGTGCTGAACTATCATGAATAGCTGCTGTGCGGAAGGAGAGACACATGTCGATAACTGATGTAGACGGGACCGTCAAGGAGGCGCTTGACGTCCATCGCCGTGTTGGTGAGCGAGCGGTGGTCTTCTTTGACGCGGTCATGGCAATCGCAATCACGCTGCTGGTCCTTGAGATAGACATCCCGAACGAAGGACACTTCCGTCTCGCCCAGCTCCAGGAGATGTACATCCCCTTCACTGCCCTGTTCGTCAGCTTCGTCGCGCTGGGACAGGTGTGGTACCTCCACACGAAGATCTTCTCGGTTCCGGGGATGATGAGAGAGGTGTCTGCGCCCGCCCATCTGGTGCTCATGTTCCTGATCGTCCTGTTCCCGAAGACGACGGAGATCATCTCGGAATATCCGAAGAGCCTCTTTGCGGCCGCAATCTACCTCACGTGCTACACCGCCCTCGTCGTGGTGGCATTCTTCACCGTCAGGGGCTCATACAAGAGAGCGTCCAAGCGCCTTGGAGACTGGGTGGAGCGACAGTTCGGCCACAGACCGGACAAGGAGTCCCTGCAACGGCTCCGCGAGGCGGACGAATGGTATGACAAGATTCTCTCGTCCATGCGCGACGTCACCCATATGTTTATCCTCGATGTCGTGCTCGCCGTCGTTACGACATTCGGCATGGTGCTCGCTCTGCTCTTCTCTCCCGTCGCCTGCTATGTGTGCTTCGTCATCGAGATGGTGGGCTCGAAGGTTCTCGACCGTCGTGCGGCAGAGCCCTGGGAGACGGTCCGCGAGGCATGGTCATATCTGGACGAGATCAGCGGCGGAGCCGTAATCATGTCGACTGGCGCGGGCGACAAGGATGCTGCCGCGATCGCGCACGACAGCCAGGCGTAGACCCCCGTCGCCGCCAAGATCACTGAGTTTCACAATGAGATTCCTCGTGACCCCGTTCCGGTCGAACGGGGTCACAGTATCGTTTGTGTCCGATTCGGGAGAGATGCCAGTTGACATTCCGTGTACTGCGAGTAACATAGACGTCTATAAATAGATAAGTGTCTATATGAGAAAGACGCCGCATGGAATCGATCGGCTCGTTCCTCCTCGATCAGGTGCTCAAGATGAACTGGCTCTCCGACCTCCTCTGGGAACCGGTCGTCGCGCTTGGTCTCGATCCTTCTTCCGCCTGGGGCGGCAGCGTCCACTTCTTCCTGTACGACACGATCAAGATCACCACCCTGCTCTGCGTCATGATTTACCTCATCAGCTACGTGCAGAGCCACTTTCCGCCCGAGCGCAGCCGAAAGATCATGGGCCGCTTCGACGGAATCGGCGGCAACATCATGGGAGCGCTTCTCGGCACGGTGACGCCTTTCTGCAGTTGCTCGTCCATTCCCATCTTCATCGGGTTCACGCGCGCCGGGCTTCCCCTGGGCGTGACCTTCAGCTTCCTCATCTCGTCTCCCATGGTCGACCTGGGCTCTCTCGTCCTCATCATGTCGATCTTCGGCCCGGAAGTCGCCGTCGCCTACACGCTCGTCGGCCTCGTCATCGCCGTCGTCGGCGGCAGCATCATCGAGCGGCTCCACATGGACGACCAGGTCGAGGCCTTCGTGCGTGGCGATGCACCGACCGACGCCGAGCTCGTCTCCATGACGCGCACCCAGCGTCTGGCCTATGCGCGCGATGAGACGGCCTCAACGTTCAAGAAGGTCTTCCCCTACATCCTCGTGGGCGTCGGGATTGGCGCACTCATCCACAACTGGATTCCGCAGGAGGTCATCGAGCCCATCCTGGGCAGCTCGAACCCCCTCTCTCCCGTCCTCGCCACGCTCGCCGGCGCGCCCATCTACGCCGACACCTTTGGTGCCATCCCCATCGCCGAGGCGCTCTTTGCCAAGGGCGTCGGTCTCGGCACGATCCTCGCGTTCATGATGAGCGTCACCACGATCTCGATTCCGTCCATCACGATGCTCTCTCGGGCGGTCAAGCCTCGTCTCATGGTCGTCTTCATCGGCATCTGCCTCGTGGGCATGACCATCAGCGGATATGTGTTCAACGCGCTGCAACCGCTCTTCTCATGAGCGGGGGGCGTAGGATAGTATTCAGACGAAAGGGGTCATCATGGCAGAGAAGGTCGTCGTTTATGGTTCCGGATGCAAGAGGTGCCAGCAGCTCAAGGCCAACGCCGAGAAGGCCGTGGCCGAGAAGGGCCTGGGCGTGAAGGTCGACTACGTCACCGACATGGGCGAGATTGCGACGAAGGGCTTCATGTCGATGCCCGTGCTCGAGATTGATGGCAAGGCGGTCGTCTCTGGTCGTGTGCCTGATGCTGCCGAGATCTCCATGCTGCTCTAGGATCACGGGGAGGGATTTGAATGCCGCTTGACCGTGCGCTGGTCTTCAAGGCACTTGCTGACGAGAACCGACTGCGCGTCGTGGAGACCCTTGCGGGGAGGGGAGAGACCTGCGCCTGCGAGCTGCTCGACGAGCTCGATGTGACGCAGCCGACGCTCTCCCACCACATGAAGGTGCTCTGCGACTGCGGTCTGGTGACCTGCCGCAAGGAGGGACGCTGGTGCCACTACACCGTCGTTCCCGAGGCTGCGCGCGAGCTTGCGTCGTTCTTCTCGGCGATGGTCGAGGGGGATGGGACTAGTACGCTGGGGTCTGCGGATGCCACTTGTGCCTGTGGCGACAAGCGTTGTTGATGCCATCGGGTCGGCACGGTGGAGGCGCCTCTCCGGCTACTCCTCGTGCCTGCGTCCGTCCCCCTCTCTGTCTCGTCCTGACTCTATCGAGGCCCGTTTCGAGGGGTGTTGCTGATTCACGAGCCAGTTGTCAAAGTCTCGCCTGGCAGAGCCTGTGGGTTGACTATCCTTGTTCTGACATGCAGTCACGAAGTCAGGAGCGGCGAGAATGACAGTTGCCAAGGCGAAGGACACGAGCGGGGCACACGCGAGCGTCGGCGAGAAGACCCAAGCGTCAGGGTGGATCGATCACCTCTTCACCGGCATTCCGATGACGTGGCCGCGGGTGGTGACCTTCGCCGTGGTGGCAGGTGTGGTCACGGCGGCTCTCAACCTCATTCCTGCGCTCGCGGACACTTCTGCCACGGACATCGCCGTCTCCTACGAGTGGTGGCTGCTCTTCGGTGTCATCATCGCCACCAACTGCGAGAAGCCGACTGAAGCCGCGCTCAAGGCGTTCGTCTTCTTCCTGGTGAGCCAGCCCCTCGTCTATCTCGTCGAGATGCCGTTCCTCGGCGCGAGCGTGTGGGGGTATTACCGGTACTGGTTCTTCGCGACCATCGCCTGCCTGCCAGCGGGTGCTCTTGCGAACACGGTGAAGCGCCATGGCGTGCCCGGCACGATCGCCCTCGTCCTCGCCGTCTTCATGCTGGCGTCGTTGGTCGGGTTCTACGGCATGAAGGTCTCCTACCAGTTTCCGCGGCACCTCGTCACGCTGGTCTTCTCGGTCGCGCTGATCGTCGTGCTCGTGGCGGAGTTCAGTCCTGCGGGGAAGGCGCGCGTGGTGATGGGCGTGGTCTCCGCCATCCTGGTCGTGGCATCGGTCGCGTATCAAATCTGGGGGATCGCCCCCTCGTCCACCTCCGCCATCCTGCCCGAGGGCGAGTGGACGGCGACCCTCGACGGGCCCGGCAGCGTCGAGGTGGACGGCGACGAGCTGG
>DCZG01000005.1:8763-16532 GCA_002331575.1 Atopobium sp. UBA2090
ACCGACGCCAACGGTACGACCATCGTCTTCGACGTGGGCATGAACGGCGACCGAATCCCCTATGCCAACCAGCGGGAGTAGCTGCGCTGGGTATAACAGAAGCATGCAGGTGGGCCTCTTCCTGTGGGGAGGGACCCATGCCTGGCGTCACCACGTCGTGTGAATCTGGGGGACACGCATGATCAACTGGGGCATTCTCGGCGCAGGTCGCATCGCCCACCGCTTTGCGACAAGCCTCTCGCATGAGGGACGCAGCGCCCTTGTCGCCATCAGCTGTCGCTCGGGGGAGAAGGCCGCCGCCTTCGCGTCCGAGTTCGGGGTCGCGTCCGACCACGCCTTTTGGGATGCCGACGGCGAGGGCGGCGCTCACGAGGCCCTGCTCGAGGACGCGTCCGTCGATGCCGTCTACGTTGCCCTTCCTCATGGCCTGCACGCCGAGTGGGTCGAACGTGCCCTGCTGGCCGGCAAGGCCGTCCTCTGCGAGAAGCCCCTCGCCCTCGATGAGGACGAGGCCAGACGTCTTGCGGCCATCTCTCGGCGCGAGGGCGTTCTTCTCATGGAGGGCATGAAGACGCGCTTCACGCCCGTCTACCGCCAGGTCCGCGAGCTGGTCCTCGCGGGCGGGCTCGGTGAGGTCGAACGCGTCGAGGCAACGCTCTGCAACGACATGCTCGCGCAGTTCGAGGCGGGAATGACCTACATCAGCCATCCGGGGGAGGGCGGCGTCCTGCTCGACTGTGGTACGTACTGCGCCTCCTGGCTCGACGACTTCGCGCCGGGGGAGTGCTCGTTGGTGAGCGCGTCGGGCGTTCTGCGCGACGGCATCGACCTCTATGCGAATGCCGAACTTGCCATGGGCGAGAAGAGCGCGCGCCTGGAATGCGCGTTCGACCGCAAGAAGCCGCGCACCGCCACCATCGTGGGCTCTCGCGGGCGCATGGTGGTGGACGAGCTGCATCGTCCGCAGCATGCCACGGTCTACCTGGCAGGAGCTACCCCTCGCGAAATCAATGCCCCCTACGAGGTCGATGACTTCTATGGGGAGATTCGTCATTTCGTCGACCTGGTCGAGGGTGGACGGACGGAGAGCGACGTCATGCCGCTCTCGTCGTCGATTCGAGACGCGGCCATTCTCGACCTCGTGCGCACGGGAATCCAACGTGAGGTCGGGCGGGGAGCGGGATCGGCGGGTGTCTCGCCAACCGACGGCGGGCCGGTGAGCTCATGACGGGGGACCTGACGGGATTCGCTGCCGTCTTTCCCCTGTGGGATCGGCTCTCCGACGCAGATCGCGACACCCTCTCCCGCGTCGTGACGCGTCTCGAGGTGTCCGCGGGCACGGTGCTCCACAACGGGTCGGCGGACTGCGTCGGTCTGTTCGTCGTCGAGTCGGGGCAGCTCAGAGCCTTCATCAGAAGCGAGGAGGGCAAGGAGGTCACCACGTGGCGTCTCCTGGAGGGAGACGTGTGCCTCCTCTCCGCCTCGTGCATGCTCCACGACATTCAATTTGACATCACCGTGGAAGCCGAGCACGACTCGGCGCTCTGGGTGATTCCCACCTCGGACTATCGCTCCCTCATGGACTCGTCGACTGCGGTCGCCAACTACACGAGCCAGCTCATGGCATCGCGGCTCACCGACGCGATGTGGCTGATCGAGCAGGTGATGTGGAAGGGGTTCGACGTCCGGCTCGCGAGCTTCCTCGTCGAGGAGGCGTCGCTCGAGGGGACTACGACCCTCTCCATCACGCACGAGCGCATCGCCGCCCATATGGGCTCGGCTCGCGAGGTGGTGACGAGGATGCTTCGCTACTTCCAGGACGAAGGCCTGGTCGAGCTTTCGCGCGGACACGTGCGTCTCGCCGACCCAGTCAGGCTCCGAGTGCTTGCATCCCGCTAATCGGTCGGGTGTGGTGTTGCTGACCTCGAAGCGACCTCTACTCGGACAGGCTCTTGCAAAGGGCAAGGAAGGCAAGACGCAGGAGTAGAGATCGTTGAGCTCGGGGATGCGGTATGCGTCCCGAGCACTGATGTCTCTCGTCCTTTGCGGCTGCATGATACGGGGCGCACGTCGCTTGCTGCCGCGACGTGCGCCCCGGTGTTTTCAAGCCCTCGCCTCTCGCTAGCGGAGAAGGTCGAGGACCTTGTCCTTCGGACGTGCGCCCGAGGATTGACTTACGATCTTGCCGTCCCTCATGACCACGAGGGTGGGGATGCCCATGACGTTGAACTTCCTCGCGAGTTCGGGCTGCTCATCGACGTTGACCTTGCCGACCTTGTAGTCCGCGCGCTCGTCAGCGACCTTGTCGATGGTGGGGGACATCATGCGGCAGGGGATGCACCAGCCAGCCCAGAAGTCCAGCAGCACGGGCTTCTCGCTCCTCATGACCTCGGTGTCGAAGTTGTCCTTGGTGATCGTGATGGTTGCCATCTCGGCTCCTCTCGTCGTGTGCTTTCGAGAGGGAGCTTACAGGAGACCGTCGAGTCGTTCCGTGACTAGGTCACGAAGTGGGTGAGATGGGCAGTGCCTGGGATCCCGTCCAGCAGTCGGGTGTCTTCGTCTCGGCATCCTGGCTGCTAGATGCACTCCACATGCAGCGCTTTGAGCGCCTTCTTCGTCGCAGGGGAGGGACTGTCGGTGATGACGGCTCCGAAGTCGGAAAGCCGGGCGTAGCAGTAGTTGCCACCCGCCTTGAACTTGTGGGTGTCGACGACGAGGTAGCGCTCCCGAGCCCGCCTGATGACGCAGCTCTTGACGAGACCGTCGTCGACGTCGAACGTGGTGACGTCCCCCGAGTCGAGGTCGACGCCGACCGCCCCGAAGAAGGCCCGGTCAAAGCGGAGCTGCTCGAGCATCGAGACTGTCAGCGCGCCGGTGTAGCCGTTCGTCTCGAGGTTGACGTATCCGCCCGTGCAGATGACGGTCAGTGCCGGGTTGGTGGCGAGCTCCTGGAGGACGTCGACCATGTTGGAGATGACGATGCACCTCTTCTGGCCCTTGGCGAGAAGACCGGCGAGAAGGACGTTGGTGGTCGAGATGTCGAGAAAGACCGTCTCGCCCTCCTTGATCTGCTCGAAGGCCTTCTGAGCGATGGAGGCCTTCTCGGCCGTGTTGACGCCCATTCTCTTGTAGACGCTCCGCTCGGGCGAGGTGGAGATGCTGATGGCTCCCCCGTACACCCGCTCGATTGTCCCCTGACCATCGAGCTGCTTGAGATCCTTTCGAATGCAGTCCTCGGTCACGTCGAAGCGCTCCGCGAGCTCGGCCACCGAAGCGCGCCCGCGCTCCTGGACGTACTCGACGATCTGGTCATGGCGTTCCTTATGAAACATATGCCGCCTCCACGACAGAAATCCTCTCTAGAAACGATACAACAAGCTCATACCGAACAACTCAATAAAAAACAAGAAGAAGTGCTTGTAAGTCAATACTATACGATATAGAATCGAACACGAGAAGTCGCCTTCCACACTTCGGGCTGGAATCGGCGCAGGATTCGGGGGAGGATCGCATGGCAGAAGGGGCTGGCGTCAAGATGGGCGAGTCGACGGTGGTCACCCAGCTTCGCTGGGGGGTTCTCGGCTGCGGCGTCATCGCGAACCAGATGGCCTCGGCGCTCGCCGAGGATGGCAGGACGCTCGCGGGCGTCGCCAACAGGTCCCATGACAAGGCCGTCGCCTTCGCGGCGCGGTACGGGATCCCCAAGGTCTACGACGAGATCGACGACCTGTTCGCCGACCCCGATATCGACGCCGTCTACATCACCACGCCCCACAACACCCACATCACCTATCTGCGTCGTGCGCTGGCCGCCGGCAAGCACGTCATGTGCGAGAAGTCCATCACGCTGAACTCGGCGGAGCTCGAAGAGGCAAAGGAGCTCGCCGCCGAGCACCACGTCGTGCTCATGGACGCGTGCACGATCCTCCACATGCCTCTCTACAAGGAGCTCGTGAGCCGCGCGGTGCGGGGGGACTTCGGTCGCGTCAACCTCATCCAGGAGAACTTCGGCAGCTACAAGGCCTATGACATGAGCAACAGGTTCTTCAACCCGAAACTCGCCGGCGGGGCCATGCTCGACATCGGCATCTACTCGATCTCGCTCGCGCGACTCTTCCTGACAAGCCAGCCCGGCGAGGTCGTCTCGCTCGAGAACCCCGCGCCCACCGGTGTGGACGAGTCGAGCGGCATCGTCATGCGCAACGCCGAGGGTCAGCTCGTGGTCCTCTCGCTCTCCCTTCACTCCAAGCAGCCCAAGCGGGCGGTCATCTCGTGCGACAAGGCCTTCATCGAAATCATGGAGTATCCGCGTGCCGACCGCGCGACCATCGTGTGGACCGAGACGGGTGAGCGCGAGGAGATCCACGCCGGCGAGACCGACCGCGCCCTCAACTACGTCCTCGCCGACCTCGAGGAGGCGGTCGCGGGGAAGCCGCAGCAGGTCGACAACCTCGCCGTCTCAACCGACGTCATGTCCCTCATGACGCTCCTCCGCTCCGACTGGGGCGTCGTCTATCCCGAGGAGGCATAGGCGCCATGCTCACCCCGCGAACCCAGGCGATTAGGGACTCCCTCTTCGTGCGTCCGCGCCAGATCGACCTCGAGCGCGCCCTCCTCTACACCGAGAGCTGGTGGGGGACGGAGGGGTTGCCCGTCGTCGTGCGCCGTGCCCATGCGCTCCGACACGTCCTCGAGAACCACCGGATCGTGATTGACGACCACGACCTTCTCGTCGGCAACCGTACGCGGACGCCACGTGCGGGGGTCCTCTCGCCGGAAATGTCGCCCTATTGGATTCTCGACGAGCTCGACCTCTTTCCCACGCGTCCGCAGGACACCTTCGAGATGAGCGAGTCCGACAAACACACCTTCCGCGACGGGCTGTATCCCTACTGGGCGGGCCGCTCGCTCAACGACTGGTACCGCGCGCACCTCCCCAAGGGGGCTGCCGAGGCGCAGAAGACTCGCATCTTCTCCATTGCCCAGACCGACAAGGGCCAGGGACATATCATCGCCGACCTGCCATCCATTCTCACGCGCGGTCTGGGCGACATTGCCGCCGAGACGCGCCGTCGGGCCGCCGAACATCCCGAGAACGACTTCTACCAGGCTGCCGTCATCTGCGTCGAGGCGACCATCGCCTACGTGCGCCGATATGAGGGCGAGTGCCGCCGGCTCGCGACGTCCGTGTCGCCCGCGCGCTCGGTCGAGCTTCTCGCCATGGCCGACGTACTCGCGCACGTCGCTACCGAGTCCGCCAGCGACCTCCGCGACGCGCTGCAGCTCGTCTGGCTCGTCGAGGTGGCGCTCGAGCATGAGTCGAATGCGAGCTCCATCTCGCTCGGTCGCATGGACCAGTACCTTTGGCCCTACTACCAGGCCAGCATTGCCGAAGGTGTGGACGCCTCCGCCATCCGCGAGCTTCTCCAGTGCTTCTACCTCAAGACGAACACGATCGTCTTCGTGCGCTCGACCGAGAGCGCCAAGTCGTTCGCTGGCTTCCCCTCCGGCTTCAACCTCGTGGTCGGTGGCGTCGATGACGAGGGGAACGACGCCTCCAACGAGCTCTCCCGTCTCCTGCTTGACGTTCAGAAGGACACGCGCCTGCCGCAGCCCAACCTGTCGCTGCGCGTGTTCTCGGGTACGCCTGACGACCTCTATCATGAGGCGGGCGAGGTGATTCGTCTGGGTGACGGCGTGCCGCAGGTGTTCAACGACGAGGTCAACGTGCCCGCGTTCGTGAACCGTGGGGTGAGTCTGGCCGACGCCCGGGACTATGCCGTCGTCGGCTGCGTCGAGCTCTCCATCCCCGGGCGCATGTATGGCCTCCACGACATCTCGATGTTCAACATGGTTCGCTGCCTCGAAATCGCGATGCACGAACGCCCCCATGGCTACGAGAGCTTCGAGGAGCTCGAGCGAGCGGTCGAGAAGACCGTCGACGAGTACGTCGGCCTCATGGCCGAGGGTTGCAACGTCTGCGACGAGGCCCACCGCGAGACGAGCCCCACGCCGCTGCTCTCCGCTCTCGTGGCGGACTCCCTGGAGAAGGGTGCCGACATCACCGCAGGTGGTGCTCGCTACAACCCCTCGGGCGTCCAGGGCGTGGGCACGGCCAACCTCGCCGACTCCCTCTGCGTCATCAGACAGGTCGTCTTCGAGGAGAAGTCGCTCTCCTGGGAGGACCTCCTCGCCATGCTCGACCGTGACTGGTCGGGTGAGGGGGACGAGGTGTGGCGTCAGCGCTTCGTGAACCGCTACCCCAAGTACGGTAACGACGTCGACGAGGTCGACATGATCGGACGGAGGTTCCTCGAGCACTACGGAGAGGTCGTCGCGACCTACGAGAACCCCCGCGGCGGTCGCTTCCAGCCGGGAAGCTATACCGTTTCCGCTCACATTCCGCTCGGCGAGGCGTGCGGGGCGACGCCTGACGGTAGACGCGCGCACGAGCAGCTCGCCGACGGCGGCCTCTCGCCCATGGTCGGGCGAGACAAGCATGGTCCCACCGCGAGCCTCAGGAGCGTCTCCAAGCTCGACAACGTCCTCGACTCCAACGGCAGCCTCCTCAACGTGAAGTTCACGCCTTCGACGCTCGCCGGGGACGCCGGACTCGCGAAGCTCTCCGCCTACCTCAGGGCCTTCTCGCGCCTCGGCATTCAGCACGTGCAGTTCAACGTCGTGGACCGCTCGACGCTCCTCGACGCCCAGGCTCACCCCGAGAACCACAAGGACCTCGTCGTGCGCGTCGCGGGCTACTCGGCGATGTTCGTCGAGCTCTCGAAGCCGGTCCAGGACGACATCATCAACAGGACCGAACATGTGCTCTGAGACGGGCTCCGCGACGACGGCGATCGTCACCAACGTGCAGCGCTACTCGCTCCACGACGGGGGCGGCATCCGCACGGTCGCCTTCCTCAAGGGCTGTCCTTTCCACTGCCCGTGGTGCTGCAACCCGGAGAACCTCTCGTTCGAGCCGCAGGTCTCGATGAACGAGAGGCTGTGCATCCACTGCTCGCCGCGGCCGGGGGGACGGCTGTGCGAGCGGCGACCGGAGGAGTGCCCCACCGAGGCGAAGACGGTCCTCGGGCGCGAGCGCACCGTGGACGACCTTCTCGCCGAGGCGGTTCGCGACCGGGTGTTCTTCGAGGAGAGCGGCGGGGGAATCACGCTCTCGGGCGGCGAGGCGCTGGCGCGCGAGGCGTTCGCGACGGAGTTCCTCTCGCGGTGCAAGGCGGCTGGCGTCCAGACCGCCCTCGAGACCACCCTCGCGGTGCCGCTTCGAGACGCCCCGGCGCTCGCCGCCGCCACCGACGTCTTTCTCGTCGACTTCAAGATCGCCGACCGGGAGCGGAGCATCGCGGTGACCGGCATCGACCCGGACGTTCGCGACGAGAACCTGAAGGAGATCCTCGCGCTCGGGGCGAGGGTCGTCGGGCGCATGCCGATCATCCCCGGCTACACCGACAGCAGGGAGAACGTTGCGGGCAACGTCGCCAGGCTCGTCGAGCTTGGCATCCGCCGCGCCGACGTGCTTCCCTTCCATCAGCTCGGCGAGGCGAAGTACGATGCCATCGGCAGGGACTACGCCCTCCGCGGCCTGCACCAACTCACCGCCGACGACGTGTCCGGAGTGGTCGAAATCCTAGAGAGGGGAGGCATCACCATCATCGTGTCCGGCGAGTAACCAGTTAGTACCCATCCGGCTCAGTAACTGCCGCAAGCTCCCTTCCGCCGGAAGGGGCTGCGGGGCGCGGGGAGACATCCCG
>DCZG01000138.1:0-8288 GCA_002331575.1 Atopobium sp. UBA2090
AAGGTCGAGCCACGCGTGCCCGTCTGCCGCGCTGGCGAGAAGAACATGCCAAACCAACCTGTCCCCTTTTCCAGGTGGAGCGACAATTCCCGACAACATAACAGTGCTTCATAGGTATTATTTGACTCCGATTCCAAAAGACGCTGGTTCGAGCTCTGCCAGACCAGCCGCGAGGGGCTCTGCCCCATTTCCAAGAGGAGGGTCCTATGGCCACCATGCTCGAGAACATCAAGGCGAAGGCCATCTCGGTTGCCGTCAACAAGGCATTCGACATGCTCTACGACGACTTCGACGGCAACCTGCCCAAGGTCGAGTCCATGATCAACAAGTTCGTGGGTTCCGGCGACGAGATCAACGACGCCCAGCTGCGCCTCTTCAACATGGTCATGGGCTACCTCAAGACGCCGGGCAACAACTGGCGCGAGCTCATCCTCCACGTGATCGACAACGTGGACCGCGAGATCGCGCGCACCTTCGTCAACAACTTCTTCGTCAACTCCGTGACCATCGGCGGCAATATCCAGCGCCGCGTCAACGACGCCGAGGGCTGCAACTGCCCCTGGGCCATCCTCATGGATCCCACGACCCGCTGCAACCTCCACTGCAACGGCTGCTGGGCCGCCAACTACACGAGCGCCAACCACCAGGACCTCACGTTCGAGGAGCTCGACTCGATCATCACCCAGGGCGTCGAGATGGGCACCTACGTGTACCTCTTCACGGGCGGCGAGCCGATGACCCGCAAGAACGACCTCATCAGGCTCTGCGAGAAGCACCCCGACTGCTACTTCTCGGCGTTTACGAACGGGACCCTCGTCGACGAGAAGTTCGCCGACGACATGCTCCGCGTGAAGAACTTCATGCCCGCCTTCTCCATCGAGGGCTTCGAGGAGGCCACGGACTCGCGTCGCGGGAAGGGCACCTTCCAGAAGGTGACCCACGCCATGGACATCCTCCGCGAGCGCAAGCTCCCCTTCGGCGCCTCCATGTGCTACACGAGCCAGAACTTCGACTCGATCGTCTCCGACGAGTACGTCAAGTTCCTCGTCGACAAGGGCGTCCTCTTCGCGTGGATCTTCACCTACATGCCCGTCGGCCTCGGCGCCCCGACCGAGCTTCTCGCCACCGCCGACCAGCGCGCCAAGATGTACGACATCGTCCGCAAGAACTGGCGCAACAACGTGCCCATCTTCTTCGCGGACTTCTGGAACGACGGCGAGTACACGGGCGGCTGCATCGCCGGCGCCCGCCGCTACATGCACATCAACGCGGCCGGTGACGTCGAGCCCTGCGCGTTCATCCACTACTCGGACTCGAACATCCGCGAGAAGAGCCTGCTCGAGTGCTACAAGAGCCCGCTGTTCAAGAGCTACCAGGCGCATCAGCCGTTCAACAGCAACATGCTGCGTCCCTGCCCGCTGCTCGACAACCCCGGCAAGCTCTCCGAGATGGTCCACGAGACGGGCGCCAAGTCCACTGACTACGTGCGTCCCGAGGACGTCGACGAGCTCGAGAGCAAGACGCAGGCCGCCGCCGACGCATGGGCCGAGAAGTCCGCGCCCATCTGGTCGGCGAGCCCCAAGGGCAGGCTCTCGGACCGTCTCCGCGAGGAGCAGGGCGACCCCAACGCCTGGATCAAGTACTAGGCGCGGGAGCTGGCGAGAAGAACGTCATGTCGCGGGCGGGTGGCCACAAGGTCGCCCGCCCGCGTTCGCATCAGTAGAGGGGCAGCTCGCCGGTGATCGGATCGATCTTCTCGGCAGGCAGGGGCTCGAAGGCGAGACAGGTGAAGGTGGGCTCGCCGTGGAACTCGGTGAAGCCGGCGTCCTTGATGAGGGCGACGAGAAACCCCTGCTCACGACCCTGATCTGCGATGTCGAGAAGCTCCTCCTCGGAGTCCACGTAGACGCAGACCTTGGCGACGCCCGCGTCGAACCAGTCGGAGAGCGGCGTGACCTCTCCCTCGGGGTGCTCGAGGTAGATCCAGCCCTCGTCGGGGGTCAGACGGACCTCGTCGAGTCGGCCCTCGCGCGCGAGCGCCATGAGCGTGGCCTCGACGCAGGCGTGACCCGCCTGGGCTGCGATCTTGCCCTTGCGCATCCTGAGGTCGCGACGCATGACGATCATCTGCTTTGCCTTGTATGACGACGAGGGCATGTCGATCCTCTCTGGCTTACTGGGATGACGAGACGTAGCTCGAGTCGAGGGTCACCTTGCAGATGGCCTGCGGGTACTCGGCGCTCACGATCTCCTGTATGCGGTCGAGCAGCTCGGCGTCGGTCATGCCGAGGTCGTGCGGACGCACGCAGTCGAAGATGACGTTGGTGTGGGTCGGCCCGGGCACGGTCCTGAGGTCGTGGATCGTGAGGCGTGAATCGATGGCCTTCACGTGCAGGTTGATCCAGTTGCGCATGTCCCTGATCGTGGGGTCGTCGGTGACGATGGGGTCGTAGTGCAGCGTCATCACGAGGCCCTCGCTCTTGAAGTCCTGCTCGATGTTGTCGATGAGGTCGTGGCTCTCGAAGACGTCGGCCTCGCCGGCCATCTCGACGTGGGCGCTCGCAAACTGGCGGCCGGGGCCGTAGTCGTGGATCATGAGGTCATGAGTCCCGATCACGCCGGGGTAGCTCATGATCTTGTCCCTGATGTGCTCGACGGTCTGGGGGTTGGGCGTCGTGCCCAGAAGCGGGCTCACGGAGTCGCGGATGAGGCCGATGCCGCTCCAGAGGATGAAGCCGCCCACGGCGATGCCGGCCCACCCGTCGAGGTCGAAGCCCGTGACGCTCGAGATGAACGCCGACGCGAGGACCGCGCCCGTGGTGATGACGTCGTTGCGCGAGTCGACCGCGGTGGCCATGAGGGTCTCGGACGAGATGTCCTTTCCTACCTTGGTGTTGAAGGTCATCATCCAGAGCTTGACCGCCATCGACGCGAGAAGCACGATGACGACCGCGGGTCCGAAGTCGGTGTGCTGCGGGTTGATGATCTTCTCGACCGACGATACGACGAGGTCGATTCCGATGGCGGCGACGAGCACCGACACCGTGAGCCCGGCGAGGTACTCGAAGCGCCCGTGGCCGTAGGGGTGCCCCTCGTCGGCCGGTTTGCTCGCGAGCTTGAAGCCGAGCATGCTGATGATGTTGCTCGAGGCGTCCGAGAGGTTGTTGATGGCGTCGGCCACGATGGAGACGGACCCCACGATGATGCCCACTATCGCCTTGCCCGTGCAGAGCAGCACGTTGCAGACGATGCACACCACACCCGCGAACTCTCCGCACCGTGCGCGCGCGACCGGGTCGGACAGGTCGTCGGCATTTCGCACGAACGTTCTCACAAGCCAATCTGCCATCGCGACACTCCTCCGCTCACGGCTCGTCGCCGAAACACACGTGAGAAGAAGTGTACCCGCTTCTGCGACGAACGAACCTAACGAAAGAGGGCGTGCGCGAGGTTCCCCACGTTGTCGTCGGTGATGACGGGCGCGCCGGAGGCAGCAGGGACGGTCGTCTCCCCGGGCAGGTCGCACGTGGCGTCGGTCGCCACCACGATGACGTTGTCGCTCGCCGAGGGGCTCGCGGGGTCGCAGGGAATCACGTGCACGTGCGAGAAGACCACGCCGAGCGTCCGCCCGACCGCCTGGAGCAGGAGCGCTCCCGTGCCCTCGGGGGACGTCACCACGTTCATGAGGTAGAGCCCTCCCTCGGCGAGACGGTCGCGCACCGCCCGTGCCGCCTCGACGGTCATGAGCGACGCGGCGGGGTCGTTGCCCGAGAAGGAGTCGTTGAGGATGGCGTCGTAGCGAGGCCTGCCAGCGTCTCCCTCGAGAAACGCGCGCCCGTCGTCGCAGTAGGTCCGGAGCCGTCCCGTGGCCGTGCAGTCGTACTCGCGCTCGAGGTCGCCGAGGAAGAAGTGCTTGCGGGCGATGCGTGTCATGGCGGGGTCGACCTCGACGACGTCGATGGAGGTCTCGGGGTGGTGACTCACGATGTGCTTCGGATAGGAGTAGCCGCCCCCGCCGAGCATGAGCGCGTGCGAGACGGGCCTGCCCGCCTCGTACATGACGTCGAAGGCGCGGAGGTAGTCGAAGACGAGGTCGTATCGAAGGTCGTCGAGATAGGTGGCGGACTCGATCGTCCCGTTCACCACGAGCATGCGGACCTTCTCGCCGTCCTCGCCGACGAGGTCGAGGATGAGCGCGGGACCTGTCGCCGTGCGCATCTCCAGGCGGATCCCCGCACGCTCGAGCTCGCTCCGTCGCCATGCCCTCAGGCCCGCTGCCGCCGCGGCGACGGCACCGCCCGCGGCGAGAAGAAGACCCGCCCGCCTACCTGACGCCAATCTGACCACATTCGCCCTTTCCGTACCGGTTGACGAGACGAGTGTCTCACACTGCGGAAACGTGCGCGGCGACATGCCGGGGGAGCGGTGCGCTCCGATGAGGGGGCCGTAGCCTGGCGAAGCGTTGCGTTACCATGCCCGGACCGAGCAGAGGAGAGGCATGGAGACGGCAGAGGTCATCGAGTTCGTGGCGGTCGGGCTGGCGCTCGTCGCCTGCGTGGTGTCGGACCTGCGGTGGAGAGTCATTCCCAACCGCTGCGTGGCGGTCGTTATTGTCGCACGCGCGGCCTGCCTCGTCGCCTCGCGCGTCGGAGGCGCCTCGTGGGTCTCATCGCTCCTCGGTGCCGCCGAGGCGCTCGCGGTCCTCTCGGTGGCGGTCGCGCTCTCCCGGGTGGTCTTCGGCACGTCGGGCGTCGGTGGGGGAGACGTGAAGCTCATCTCGGCGCTCGGGCTCTGCTTCGGGGCGGAGTGGACTCCCGTGCTCATCATGCTGACGAGCGCCTTCGTCGTGGCGACCGGGCTCTTTCTCCGGGGGAGAAGGGGCTCGGAAGAGTCCGCCAGGCTTGCCGTTCCCGCCGCTCCGGCCATCACGATCGCCGTCGTCGTGACGTTTTCGCTGGCATTTCGTGTGAAGCAACTGTGATGATACGGGGCGCAAATCAGGATTATTTTACAAAAAGCCAGCTTTTGAATAAGCCCTGAAATCATTTCCGTTATAACATCTTGTTTGACGCGTGAAGGACCCCCCCAACTTCCGTCTCGCGTCGGGCCTGGGCGCAGAGACGCTGTCTCCGCGCCCGCCCTTTTTTCTCAGCGGGCACGTTGTCCCGCGAGTAGACTCGAAGAGAATACGCATAGCTGACCGTATGGGGGATCGATGATTCGACTCGTGCTCTCCGATCTGGACTCCACGCTCGTATGGGGCGAGCGCCACGTGATCACGCGGCATGCCCTCGACGCGATTCACACCCTCAGGCAGGCGGGCGTCTACTTCGCCCCCGCCACGGGAAGGATCTACGCCGACCTACCCTGGATGTTCGACGGGGATGATCGGGCCTGCTCGACGGCGGTCACGAGCAACGGACAGCTCATCTACCTCGATGGTGAGCTCGCCCACTCCGTCCCGCTCGACGTCTCCGCACTCTCGCGCGTCGTGGAGGGCGTCGCCGACGAGCCCGACGCCTTCCTCGTGCTGGAGTACGGCAGGGAGAAGTACGCGGTCGACGCTCCCAGGGAGACCATCCTGTCTCACCCCGAGCTCTTCTGGCACGTGGAGCGCTTCGTCGACTCCGTGCCCGAGCGTCCCTGCTTCAAGGCGAACGTCCGGGTGTTGGGCAGCATGGCACGTGGCGAGAAGGTCCGTGCCTCCCTCGCGAAGGCCTGCCCCGAGCTCTCGTTCGTCTTCCCCATGCCCGGCCTGCCGCACATCGACATCACGCCCGCAGGTTGGGGGAAGGCTCAGGGTGGCGACTGGCTCATGGGCAGGCTGGGCTTCTCGCCCGACGAGGTCTGCTGCTTTGGTGACGCTGACAACGACGTCACGCTGCTCGGGCACTACCGCAACTCCGTCGCCGTGGCCAACGCGACCAAGCTGGCGGCCAGGGCGGCGCGTTGGCACGTGGGACTAGCCACGGACGACGCCGTCGCCGACGCACTGCTTGACATCGCCGACGCGGCTCGCGACGGCGGGATGCCGTCGTTCATGCGCGCGTAGCTGCCGGTCTCGAGGCGAGACCGTCGTGTAACGACCGGTGAATGGCGTGTCAGATCGTCTCCCCAGAGGTTAGGATAGGTTCCACGAACCGAAGGGGAGAGAGACAGCCATGAGAATCGCCGACAAGCTCGCCGCGAGGCAGACCTATTCGCTCGAGATCTTTCCGCCCAAGGGCGAGATGCCCCTGGAGGACGCCTACGAGATATCGGGCAAGATGGCCACGACCTCGCCGGACTGGATCTCGGTCACCTACTCCGCCGGCGGATCGGGCAACAACCTCAACACGGCCAGGATCGCGGCCTCCATCGAGAACGACTTCAGCACCACGGCGCTCGCGCACCTCACCTGCATCGGGGCTGCGAAGGCCGACGTGGACGCCTATGTCGACGAGCTCGTCCGAGAGGGCATCCAGAACGTGCTCGCCCTGCGCGGGGACCGTCGTCCCGGCGTGGGCGCGGTGGACTTCGAGCATGCCTCCGACCTCATCACCTACCTCCGCGAGTCCGGGCGAGACCTCTGCATCGGCGCCGCGTGCTATCCCGAGGGTCACGTCGAGTCCGAGAGCCTCGAGACTTCGATGGAGGCCCTCTACATCAAGCAGGAGTCCGGGGCGGACTTCCTCGTCTCGCAGCTCTTCTTCGACGACGAGGACTTCTATCGCTTCCGCGAGCTCTGCCTGCGCCATCGCATCAAGCTTCCCATCGTGGCGGGCATCATGCCGTTCACGAGCGTCAAGCAGATCCAGCGCATGGCCTTCAACTGCGGCGCGTCCATTCCCGCCAAGGTCGTGAAGCGTCTCGTGCGCGCGGGAGACGACCCGACCGACCAGGCGAGGGCCGGCGTCGAGTACGCCTGCGAGCAGCTCGTCGACCTTGCCGCCAACGGCGTCGACGGCATTCACGTCTACAGCATGAACCATCCCGAGATCGCCTTCGCCGCCCGTGACGCCCTCGTGGGCTGCGGGTACCTGGGGGCGTGAGCGTCACGGTCTCCACCTACGAGATAGACTCCGTCGACCGCTCCGAGGTCCTGCGCTACCTGGGCTATGCCGGCCAGACGATCACGCCCGAGCTCGACGCGCGCATCGACGACGTGATCGCCCGCTGCATCCGGATCGGTCGGACGCGGGGCATCTGGCGCGTCTTCGACGTGTCCGGCTCTGGC
Source organism: Atopobium sp. UBA2090 (assembly GCA_002331575.1). GTDB lineage: Bacteria > Actinomycetota > Coriobacteriia > Coriobacteriales > Atopobiaceae > Olsenella_D. The sequence goes on from DCZG01000138.1 coordinate 7,217, forward strand.
GTGCGCGATGACGGGATGCCGTTCGTCTCGCTCGAGGGGACGCCCCTCACGCTCGTCGGCCACTCCATCTGCGAGCATCTGGCCGACGCCGTCGCCGTGGGTGTCATGGCCGTCACCACGGGGATGGGCATCGACCGCGAGCTTCGCCGACTCTCGCTCACCGACCACGTCGAGCAGGTCGTCTTCGACTCCGCGGGTACCACGCTCGTCGAGCGCACGGCCGACGCCTGCGAGGCTGACGTCGTCGCCGAGGCGTCGCGCAGGGGGCTCTTCTGCACCTGGCGATTCTCGCCCGGCTACGGTGACATGCCCCTCGACACCCAGCCCGTCCTTCTCGCCACGCTCGACGCTCAGCGCATGCTGGGCATCACCCTCTCGAGCAGCCTGCTCATGACCCCCACCAAGAGCGTCACCGCCGTGGTCGGGATGTTCGGCGACCCGCGCCGCTCGTCGCACCCCAACTGCTCGGACTGCATCTGTCACGACTTCTGCACCATTCGCGCCACCGGAAGGACCTGCCGTGGATGACATCACACTTCCCGAGGGGCGTCTTGCCCCGCGGACGCTTCGCATCAAGGACGACCACCTCGCCGCCGCCCTCCGCGGGGAGGAGTTCCTGCTTCTGGACGGGGCCATGGGCACGCAGCTCCAGGCGCTCGGCCTCAAGGCGGGCGACGCCCCCGAGCTGCTCTCCCTCACCGATCCCGACCTGATTGCACGGGTCCACGCGGCCTACGTCGCCGCTGGCTCCGAGGTCGTGACCACCGACACCTTCGGCGCGAGCCGCACCAAGCTCGGAGGGAAGGCCACGGTCGAGGAGGTCTTCTCGGCGGCCGTCGCCTGCGCGAAGGCCTCGGGCGCGCGCTACGTGGCGGCGGACCTCGGCCCCACGGGGCAGCTCCTCGAGCCCATGGGCACCCTTCCCTTTGATGACGCCTACGAGCTCTTCGCCGAGCAGGTCCGTGCCGCCGACGCCTCGGGTGCCGACCTCTTCGTCATCGAGACGATGGCCGACCTTGCAGAGGCGCGCGCGGCGCTTCTCGCCTGCCTCGAGAACTCCGACCTGCCCGTC
>DCZG01000138.1:8352-13505 GCA_002331575.1 Atopobium sp. UBA2090
CGTGGGCATCAACTGCTCGCTCGGTCCCCAGGACGTGGCGCCCCTCGTCGAGCGCATGCTGCCGTGGGCGAGCTGCCCCGTCATGGTGCAGGCCAACGCGGGCCTGCCGCACGTCGAGGACGGCGTCACGCTCTATGACATCGACGCCGAGGAGTACTGCCGCGCCGTGGATGGCATGCTCGACGCTGGCGTCACGATCGTGGGCGGCTGCTGCGGAACGACGCCCGACTACATCGCTGGCGAGAAGGCCCTGCTCGCCGGTCGCACCCCGGCACCCCGACATGTGCGCGACTGCTTCGTGGTCGCGGGGCCGCAGGAGTACACGGCGCTCGAGGCCGGCCAGGTGGGCGTCATCGGCGAGCGCATCAACCCCACGGGCAAGAAGCTCATGAAGGAGGCGTTGCGCACCGGCAACCACGACTACGTCATGAGCATGGCCATCGAGCAGACCAGGCGCGGGGCGCAGATTCTCGACGTCAACGCCGGCCTCCCCGAGATCGACGAGAAGGTCGTCATGTGCCAGCTCATCGACGAGCTCCAGGGGGTCTCGACGCTGCCGCTGCAGATTGACGCCGCCAATCCCGCCGTCATCGAGGCGGCCGTGCGCCGCTACCCCGGCAAGGCGCTCATCAACTCGACCAACGGCCGGCGGGACACCATGGACGCCGTGCTGCCCATCGCCAAGCACTACGGTTGCGCGATCGTGGGTCTCACGCTCGACGAGGAGGGTATCCCCGCGACGGCGGAGGGCCGTCTCGTCGTGGCGCGCAAGATCGTCTCCGAGGCGGAGCGTCTCGGCATCCCCCGCCACGACGTGGTGATCGACTGCCTCACCATGGCGGCTTCGACCGACCAGACCGCGCCCCGTGCCATCCTCGACGGCATCCGCCTGGTCAAGGCGGAGCTTCCCGGCGTGCGGACGGTGCTCGGCGTGTCGAACATCTCGTTCGGCCTTCCCTTCCGCCCGCTCGTCAACGGCACCTTCCTCGCCGCGGCCTTCTCCGCCGGTCTCGACCTCGCGATCGTCAACCCCAACCTCACGCGCATGATGGACGTGGTCGACTCCTGGCGCGTGCTCTCGGGCGAGGACGAGAGCGCCCAGCACTACGTTGCCAACTACGCGGACCGCTCGGACGCCGCCGGAGCGCCTCTGCCCGCCAAGGCCGGCGCCGCCCCCGCGGCTGCGGTCGAGTCCGCGCCAGCCGCCGACGCCACGCCCGAGCAGCGCATCCACGACCTCGTGCTCGCCGGTCGCAAGGGCCCCGTGCCTGATGCCGTGCGAGAGGTCCTCGCGGGACACGACGTGCTCTACGCGATCAACGAGGTGCTCATCCCGGCGCTCGACGAGGTGGGCGTCCGCTTCGAGAGGGGCACCTTCTTCCTGCCCCAGCTCATGGCCTCCGCTGAGGCCGCCAAGGCGGGCTTCGCGACGATCAAGGAGGTCAACGCCGCGTCGGGCGCTGACGCGGGCGTGCCCGAGAAGGGCTCGATCGTGGTGTGCACCGTCAAGGGCGACATCCACGACATCGGCAAGAACATCGTGCGGATGCTCCTCGAGAACTACGGTTACGACGTCATCGACCTCGGACGCGACGTCGAACCGCAGCTCGTCGTCGACACCGTGGTGGAGCATCACATCGAACTCGTCGGGCTTTCGGCCCTCATGACGGGAACCGTCCCCGCCATGGCCGACACGATCGCGCTTCTCCGCGACCAGGCGCCCTGGTGCAAGGTGGTCGTCGGCGGGGCTGTGCTCAACCCCGAGTACGCGAAGATGGTCGGCGCCGACTTCTACGCCAAGGACGCCACCGAGACGGCGCGCATCGCCGGCGAGGTGCTCGGCTAGGGACGAGAGGAGCTCGAGGGGAGTTTGGTTCTTCTCGCCAAGGCTCTGACCTGCGGGAGCCAAAGTCGTACCTTACTTTCGATGTTGGCTCCTCGAGTTTCCGCAGGTATCCGGGTCGATGAGATTGTGAACCATGAGCCAAAGTCCCATGCGGGCTGCCAGGCAGCGCGTCCACTTTTGATACAACGCATTCTGCGCCGAGAAGAACGCGGCAACTGGGGTTTTGTCGCGCGCCTCGGGCGGGATGCGTGATAATCCCGCACGAGGCGGTGTCGGGCGCGGTGCCAATAACGTCATAGGATCCTTCGGGCTTATTGGCACAGACGACAAGCCCTCTACCTGCGGGTGCCGATAAGCCCTTTCTGTCCCGGCGGCGTTTGCCCAGTTGAGCGGGTGCCAATAACGTCATAGGATCCTGACCGAATTCTGACGCGATCTCGTCGTAGGGTGGCCCTTTGGCTGCCAAAGGGCGTTGGCACCTTTGGCATGGCAGGCACCTTTGGCAGGCTGAAAGGGACGCCCGGGGCCGTAGCGCCCCGCCTGCGGCTGCAAATGTTTCCGGCCTGCAACCAAAAGGAGAACGCGCCGCGTCGTATGTCATAGTCACTGGCAAGGTGCCCTATCGGAGGGCTCCTCCGCCGGGAGGCAGATCATGACGAGGCAGGAAACTTCATGCGCGAGGCTCGACGAGCGTGCGGACATGCGCGCTCTTCTCGGCCCCTCCGCTGAGCTTCTTGTTCTATCCCTCCTCCTGCTACCCAGCGCGCGCTAGGCACGATTCATCCTTGCGCGCGTTACCGTGTCGCCGCCGCGACGAGGCGTCGGGGCACCAGACTTCCCAGACATCGTTTCTCCCACGGCTCCCAGGCCGTGGCATCGAACCCCATTGCACGCGAGCGATCGCTCCAGGGGAGAGATCTACCGAGAGGAGCACCACATGACCCGCAAGATCGACATCTTCGACACCACGCTTCGCGACGGCGAGCAGAGCCCCGGCGCGAGCATGAACACCGAGGAGAAGCTCGTCGTCGCCCAGGAGCTTCTCCGCATGCACGTCGACATCATCGAGGCCGGCTTTCCCATCTCGTCCCCGGGCGACTTCCGCTCCGTGCAGGAGATCGGCCGCCTCGCGGGAGACGACGCCGTCGTGGTCGGACTCACGCGCGCCATCGAGAAGGACATCGACCGTGCCGCCGAGGCCCTGAAGACCGCCAAGCGTCCCCGCATCCACACCGGGCTCGGCGTGTCTCCGCAGCACCTCAACGAGAAGCTCCACATCTCCGAGGACGAGTGCGTCGAGCGCGCCGTGCACTGCGTCGAGTACGCCAAGCGCTACGTCGATGACGTGCAGTTCTACGCCGAGGACGCCGGCCGTGCCGACCAGGAGTTCCTCGAGCGCGTGATTCAGGCGGTCGTCAACGCCGGCGCTACCGTCGTCAACATCCCCGACACCACCGGCTATCAGCTCCCCGAGGACTTCGGTCGTCGCATCAAGGGCATCGCCGACAACGTCATCGGCATCGAGAACGTCACGATCTCGGTCCACACCCACAACGACCTCGGCATGGCGACCGCCCTCGCGATGGCCGGCGTCCGCAATGGCGCCCGGCAGGTCGAGTGCACGGTCAACGGCCTCGGCGAGCGCGCGGGCAACACGGCGCTCGAGGAGGTCGTCATGGCCATCAAGATGCACGGCGACGAGCTCGACGCTCACACCGGCATCGTCACGAGCGAGCTCACCCGCGCTTCTCACCTCGTGGAGCGCATCACGGGCATGACCGTGCAGGCCAACAAGTCGATCGTCGGCGCCAACGCCTTCGCCCACTCCTCGGGCATCCACCAGGACGGCGTCCTCAAGGCTCGCGACACCTACGAGATCATCGACCCGGCCGACGTGGGCGCCGCCGGCTCCGAGATCATCCTGTCGGCGCGCTCCGGTCATGCAGCCCTGCGTCACCGCCTCGGCGAGCTCGGCTACACCTTCGATGACGCCGAGTTCGACGAGATCTACAACCGCTTCCTCGAGATTGCCGACCAGAAGAAGGAGGTTTACGACGAGGACCTCGAGTCGATGGTCCAGGAGCGCCAGCGCGACATCACCGCCATCTACTCGCTCGACGCGCTGCAGGTCTCCTGCGGCGACCCCCTCGTCCCCACGGCGACCGCTACGGTCAGCGACGAGAACGGCGTGCAGCACGTGGTCTGCTCCACGGGCACCGGCCCCATCGATGCCGCCTACAAGGCCGTCGACCAGGTCGTCTCGGTTCACGGCGACCTGCAGGAGTTCTCGGTCAAGGCCATCACTCGCGGCATCGACGCCATCGGCGAGGTCACCGTGCGCATCCAGTCCGATGACGGCAAGATCTACACTGGTCGTGGTGCCGATAACGACATCATCGTCTCGTCCGCCAAGGCGTACGTCAACGCGATCAACCGCATGATTCAGACCGCGCGTCTGGCCGAGGGTGAATAGCCGTCTCGAGAGGAGCATCCAGAACATGACGCGTCCCATGACCATGGCGGAGAAGATCCTCGCCGACCACGCCGGGATCGACGAGGTCGTTCCCGGCCAGCTCGTCGAGTGCGATCTCGACGGCGTCCTCGCCAACGACATCACGGCGCCCATCGCCATCAAGACCGTGCGCGAGATCGGCGCCGGCGTCTTCGACCGCGAGAGGATCTTTCTCGTCCCCGACCACTATTCGCCTAACAAGGACATCAAGTCGGCCGAGCAGACCAAGGTGACCAGGGACTTCGCGCACGAGTTCGGCATCACGAACTACTTCGAGCAGGGATGTATGGGCATCGAGCACGCCCTTCTCCCCGAGCAGGGCATCGTCGTCCCCGGTGACCTCGTCATCGGCGCAGACAGCCATACCTGCACCTATGGCGGCATCGGCGCGTTCTCCACGGGCGTGGGGTCCACCGACGCGGGCGTGGGTATGGCCACTGGGCGCGCCTGGTTCAAGGTCCCCGAGACCATCCGCATCGTCATCGACGGCGACCTGCCCGCCGGAGCGGGCGCGAAGGACATCATCCTCCACGTCATCGGCCTCATCGGCGTCGACGGCGCGCTCTACTGCTCCATGGAGTTCACCGGCACCACCATCGCCGGGCTCTCGGTGGAGGGTCGCCTCACCATCGCCAACATGGCCATCGAGGCAGGCGGCAAGGCCGGCCTCTTCGAGGTGGACGACGTCTGCCGGGCGTACGTCGAGGGCCGCGCGCGGCATCCCTACCGCGAGTACCACGCGGATGCGGACGCCATCTATCGGCAGGTCATCCACATCGACGCCGCCGACATCGC
>DCZG01000163.1 GCA_002331575.1 Atopobium sp. UBA2090
CGTACTGCACGTGGTTGGTGTCCTGGTACTCGTCCACGCTGATGTGGCGGAAGCGCTCCTGGTACGACAGGAGCGCGGAGGGGTTCTTGGAGAGCAGCTCGTAGGCGCGGACGAGAAGGTCGTCGAAGTCCATGGCGTTCGCCCGCTCGAGACGCGTCTGCAGGCTGTGGTAGACCTGCGCCGCCTTGCGGTCGAGGGGGGTCTGGGCCGCCCCCTGCATGTCGTCGGGAGACACGAGGGCGTTCTTCGCCGTGGAGATGAGCGAGCGGATGGCCTGCGGCGGGAACTGCTTGGCGTCGATGTCGAGGTCGTTCATGATCGACTTGACGAGGCGCTTGGAGTCATCGTCGTCATAGATGGTGAAGTTGGGCGCATATCCCACGAGCTCGGGGTCCTCGCGAAGGATCCGCACGCACATGGCGTGGAAGGTGCAGACCCACATGCCGCGCGTGCCGCCGGGCAGGAGCTGGGCGAGACGCTCGCGCATCTCGGCTGCGGCCTTGTTCGTGAACGTGATCGCGAGGACCTGCCAGGGACGGACGCCCTCGTCGGCGATCATGTGCGCGATGCGGTAGGTGAGCACGCGCGTCTTGCCCGACCCGGCTCCCGCAAGCACGAGAAGCGGGCCCGAGGTGCACAGGACGGCCTCCCGCTGGGCGGGGTTGAGCCCGTCGATGTCGATGGTCTGCGTGGTGCGTGTGGGCTCGCTCCCGAGGAGCGAGGTCTGTGATGCGTCGGTCATGCGTCTCCTGTGTTCTCTCGTCTGCTCTAGGAGAGTCTATCCGCAACGGGGGACAGGAACCGTCTCGCTCGCACGGTTCCAGACGATGGGCAGAGACGCGCCACGGCGCGCCGGTCCTGTTCGCGGGGATTTTGGCTCATGGTTCACGATCTTATAGAATCGACTACCTGCGGAAATGCGAGGAGCCAAAATCGAAGGTAAGGTGCGATTATGGCTCTCGCAGGTCAGAGCGTTGCTGAAAGGAGCCAAAATCCCCGCGAGCCGGATCCGGCGCCCGGACCACTCGCCTCTAGACGAGCTTGCCCAGGAAGTCGAACACCTCCGAGAAGTAGCGCTTCGGGTCGGAGAGGCAGGCCTGGCAGTGCCCGGCGCCCGGGAAGTAATCCAGGCGCTTCTTCGTGGAGCAGGCGTCGTAGATGCGCCTGGCCATGTAGGGCGGCACGAAGGTGTCGGCCTCGCCGTGCATGACGAGCAGCGGCGTGCGCGCGTGCGAGACGGCCCCGGCGACGTCCACCTCGGTGAGGACGCAGCCGCCCTCCTGCCTCGACGCGAGGAAGCTCACGAAGTCGAGGATGGGATGCGCGGGGAGGCGAAGGCCCTTGTGCATGACCGGCACGAAGACGTTCCACGCGTCGGAGTAGCCGCAGTCCTCCACGGTCGCGCGAACCTGGGGCGGCAGGTCCTTCTCGCCACACGCGATGCACACGGCGGCGGCTCCCATGGAGTGGCCGTGCATGACGATGCGGATGTTCTTCCCGTAGGTCTGGACGAGCCACTTTGCCCAGACGACCATGTCGCGGCCCTCGCGGCCGCCCATGCAAATCCACTTGCCCCCGCTCGTGGCGTGGGCGCGCTGCTCGGGCATCAGGATGTTGTAGCCATGCTCGGCGTAGTGGTGCGCGTAGACGTAGCATTCGGTCCAGGTGCCCTTGTAACCATGGACGAGAAGGAGCCATCGTTTGCTCTTGGGGTCCACGCGCAGGGCGTGCGCCGTGAGCGTGCTGCCGTCCTCCGCGGTGACATGCACCACCTGCGGATCTCCGGTCTTCTCGTACCACGCCCAGGTCGACTTGACCTCCTCGTCGCGAAAGGCGCAGATACGTTCGATCTCCTCCTCGCTCATGGCGCTCGTGAACGCGGACATGGGGTCGGGCGGCGCGCCGACGAGCAGGCGGCCGATCTTCTCGGACCGGACGAGGCGCACGGCGTCGGGCGCGGTCGGATGCTCGGACACGTAGGCCCGCTCCTCGGCCGTGAGGGGCTCGGCACGGAACTCGGCGAGGAAGCCCTTGACGAAGAGCCAGGCCACCGCCCACAGCGCGACGAAGATGACGCTCGCCACGGTACCGAGGATGACCTCGTCCGTGGTGTCGCCCATCACCGCGAGCATGCTGCAGGTGGCGATCGCCGCGATGTAGAGCACCATGCTCACCTTGAGCCCGATGTCGGTGGGCTTGACCCAGGACGAGCCGTCCATGTCAGCGGTCTTCGGTAGCGGCGGCACGGCCGTCTTGCGCGGCTGCGGCGCAGGGGTCGTGTCTCTCGTCTCGTCGGTCATCGTCCGCTCCTCTCGTCAGGCTCCCGCAGGCACACGAGGTCGAGCGGGGCCGTCTCGAACGGTAGCACCATATGGTAGGTCTCGCCATTGCGGACGAGGCCCGCGGGAAGGGACAGGCCGCGCACGGGGCGTCCGGGGCAAAGGACCGCCACCCCGTCTCCCGCCTCGGCGCGGTTGCGGCAGACGAGATCGGTCGCCCAGCCTCCCGCCGTCCGCTCGCACTCCCCCACCACGGCGACGATCCGCCGCTCGCGGACGTAGTCGTCCCGGCCGGGATTCTGCGTCGGGTCGCCGAGCAGGAAGCCCGTCGAGTAGGGCCGATGGCTCACGAGGTCGAGCTCGGCCCTCCACGGGGCGACGGGCTCCCCGTCGAGCACGTGGCGATAGGCGTTCGTGACGCAGGCCACGTAGTAGGAGCCCTTGGCACGGCCCTCGAGCTTGACGGCGTCCACGCCCGCCTCGGCGAGGTCGTCGAGAAGCCCGATGGCGCAGAGGTCGTTCGATGAGAGGAGGTAGCTGCCACGGGCGTCCGTCTCGACGGGAACCGGCCGCGTGGGGTCGCGGTCCTCCACGAGCGACCAGCCCCAGCGGCAGGGCTGCGCGCAGGCACCGCGGCTCGCCGAGCGGGCGTCGCCCATGAGCTCGGCCGAGAGCAGGCAGCGGCCCGAGTACGCCATGCAGACCGACCCGTGCGCGAAGACCTCGAGCTCGAGCTCGGACGAGGTCCGGCGGCGCAGGTCGGCGATCTGGGCGATGGTCATCTCGCGGGCGAGGACCACGCGACGGGCGCCGAGCCGCAGCCACTGCTCGGCCGCGACGGCGTTCATGACGGACGCCTGGGTCGAGACGTGCGGCGCCACGCGCGGTGCGTGCTCGCGCAGCAGCGCGAGGGCGCCGAGGTCGGACACGATGGCCGCGTCCGCGCCGACCGAGTCGAGAAGACGCAGGTAGCGAGGCAGCTCGTCGATGTCGGCGTCGGTCAAGAGCGTGTTGAGGGCGACGTGCGCCGACACGCCACGCTCGTGTGCGAACGCCACCGCGGGCCCGAGCTCGTCATCGGCGAAGTTGCGCGGCGAGGAGCGCATGCCCCAACGCCTGCCGGCCAGGTAGACCGCGTCGGCACCAAAGTGAATCGCCATCTCGAGCTGCTCCCGGCCGCCCGCGGGCGCCAGAAGCTCCATGGTCCTTCTCGCCACGCCCACCTCCCGGTCCAGACGGAGTGACATCTAGTGCCTCAAGGGTAGCCGACCTGGAAAAGGGGACAGGTTGATTTTCCAGGTTT
>DCZG01000117.1 GCA_002331575.1 Atopobium sp. UBA2090
CCCAAGAACTTCCGCGTCACGGTGAGGAACGTCAAGGTCTCGGCTGGCGCTGGCTTCATCGTCGCGCTCACGGGCGACATCATGACGATGCCCGGCCTGCCCAAGATTCCCGCTGCCGAGAAGATCGACGTCACCCCGGACGGAAAGATCGTGGGGCTGTTCTAACGCGCATTCTTGGTTTCCGCGGGGCGTCCGCCCATCCGGCAGGCGCCCCGCGCGTCTCTGCAACCGCATGAGGAGGCATCGGCATGTCATCAGAGCTCACGAAGCTGAGCTGCGAGGAGTTCTCGTCCGTTCTCGCCGCTAAGCAGCCCGTCCCCGGCGGGGGCGGAGCGGCCGCGTACGTCGGCGCGCTCGGGGTTGCCCTTGGCGCGATGGTGGGCAACTACACCTCCGGGAAGAAGCGCTACGCCGCCTACCAGGGCGACATCGAGCGCATGATCGCCACCGCCGAGGAGATCCGCGCGCGGCTCGTCGCCCTCGTGGACGCCGACGCCGATGCCTTCTACCCGCTCTCGCAAGCCTATGCCATTCCCAAGGAGGATCCGACCCGTGCCGACGTGCTCGAGGCAGCCACGAAGGGCGCCCTCGCGGGTCCCCTGGAGATGATGCGCCAGATCGCCCGCGCCATCGAGCTGCTCGAGGAGATGGGCGAGAAGGGGTCTCGCATGCTCGTCTCCGATGTGGGCTGCGGTGCGCTTCTCTGTCGTGCGGCTCTCGAGTCGGCGAGCCTCAACGTCTTCGTGAACACGAGGTCGCTGGCGGACAGGGGCTACGCGACTTCCGTCGAGGCGGAGTGCGACGCTCTTCTCGACGAGTGGTGCCCTCGAGCTGATGCCGTGGTCGCCCAGGTCACGAGGTGCATCAGGGGAGGGGAGTAGCCGTGGCGGAGCTCCTCAAGGGCGCGCCCGTCGCGGCCGCCATCACCNNGCCGCGCGCGGCGTGACGCCCACGCTTGCCATCGTGCGCGTGGGCGAGCGCGAAGACGACCTCTCCTACGAGCGGGGCGCCAAGAAGCGCTGCGCGAAGGTCGGCATCGACGTGCGCGAGTTCGTCCTCGCGTCCGACTGCTCCCAGCACGAGCTCATGGACGTCATCGCCCAGGTGAACGGGGACCCGTCCATCCATGGCTGCCTCATGTTCCGACCGCTCCCCAGAACGCTCGACCAGGACGCCGCCTGCGCCGCGCTCGACCCTCGCAAGGACGTCGACTGCATCACCGCGGGCTCGCTCTACGGCGTCTTCGCCAATCGGCCGACGGGCTTCCCGCCCTGCACGGCCGAGGCGGTCGTCGCCCTTCTCGACCACTACGGTTACGAGCTCTCGGGCGCGCGTGTCACGGTCGTCGGGCGCTCGCTCGTCATCGGCAAGCCCGTCAGCATGATGCTCCAGGCGAGAAACGCGACGGTCACCATGTGCCACACCAGGACGTCGGACCTTGCGGGAGAGTGCTCGCGGGCCCAGATCCTGGTCGCCGCGGCCGGACATGCCAGGACCGTGGGCGCGGATTGCGCAGCGCCCGGCCAGGTGGTCGTCGACGTGGGGATAAACTGGGACGAGAGCGCAGGCAGGCTCGTGGGCGACGTCGACTTCGAGGGCGTCGAGCCGATCGTGAGCGCGATCACGCCCGTCCCTGGCGGAGTGGGCTCGGTCACCACCGCGATTCTCGCCCGCCACGTCATCGAGGCCGCAGAGAGGACGATGCAGGAGCAATGACGGATTCCATCAGCTACAACACGATCGACAAGGCTCGCATCGAGGCCGCCGTGCGCGAGTTCCTCATCGGCATCGGCGAGGACCCCGACCGAGAGGGCCTTCAGGGCACGCCTGACCGGGTCGCCCGCGCCTGCGAGGAGATCTTCGGCGGCATGCAGGAGGATCCTGGCATCTACCTGCGCAAGCAGTTTCACGAGCCCGGCAACGAGGAGATGGTCATCGTCCGCGACATCCCGTTCTCCTCGATGTGCGAGCACCACCTCCTGCCCTTCGTGGGCAAGGCGCACGTTTGCTACATCCCCCGAGACGGCCGCATCACCGGGCTCTCCAAGATCGCGCGCTGCGTGAGCGGCTATGCCCGTCGGCCCCAGCTCCAGGAGCGGCTCACCTCCGAGATCGCCGATGCGATGGTTCGCGAGCTCGAGCCGCTCGGCGTCCTCGTCGTCCTCGAGGCTGAGCACACCTGCATGAACATGCGTGGCATCAAGGCCGCCGGGGCGCTGACGGTGACGTCTGCGGTCCGCGGGACGTTCAGGAAGGACCTCAAGACGAGGGAGGAGGCCCTGAGACTTCTGGGCCTCGGCAAGTAACGCGTCGTGTCGACGGGTATACTCTGGTCTCGCACCGATAGGCACCAGGTGGAGGTCAGATGATTTACGACGACATTCTCGAGGCAGTGGGCGGAACTCCGCTCGTTCGTCTCAACAAGCTTGTTCCCGCGAATTCCGCTCGCGTGCTCGTGAAGTTCGAGGGAATGAACGTGGGCGGGTCGATCAAGACCCGCACGGCCCTGCGCATGATTCGCGAGGCCGAGGCGCGCGGTGACCTCCACGAGAGGAGCATCATCGTCGAGCCGACGAGCGGGAACCAGGGAATCGGCCTCGCCCTCGTGGCTGCCGTCCTGGGATACCGCGCGCGGATCATCATGCCCGACTCCGTCTCGATAGAGCGCCGCAGGCTCGTGAGCCACTACGGCGCGCTCGTGCTCACGGTCCATGACTCGGGTGATATCGGCGCCTGCATCCAGGAGTGCATCGCGAGGGCTCAGCGCATGGCCGCCGAGGACGAGAACGTCTACGTGCCGCAGCAGTTCGAGAACGCCGACAACGTGGCGGCGCACTACGAGGGCACCGGCGCCGAGATCCTACGCGACGTCGACGGGCCCATCGACGGGTTCTGCTCGGGCATCGGCACGGGCGGCACCATCACCGGCGTGGGGCGCGCTCTCAGGGACGCGAATCCCGACGTGCGCATCTGGGCGGCGGAGCCCGAGAACGCCGCCATCCTCTCCGGCGGCATGGTCGGCACGCATCTGCAGATGGGCATCGGAGACGGCATCATTCCCGCGATTCTCGACCAGGGGCTCATCGACCGCATCGTGACCGTCACGGATCCCGAGGCCATCTCGATGTCGCGTCGCCTCGCCCGCGAGGAGGGGCTCATGTGCGGCATCTCTTCGGGCACGAACGTCGTCGCCGCGCTCAGGATGGCCGCCGAGCTCGGCGAGGGCGCGACGGTCGTGACCATCCTGCCCGACACGGCCGAACGCTACATTTCAACAAAGCTCTTTTG
>DCZG01000124.1 GCA_002331575.1 Atopobium sp. UBA2090
CAACTTACGCTGTTCCCAAGTTGTAGGGTTGGGAGTTGAAGCGCTCTTCTCCCTCCCTGCCGTCGCCAGGTGTTCCTGACGGCGGGGAGGGCGGCCGCGGGAGGGCTTGGCTGCGGCCGTGGCGGCAGAGAGGGGCGACCGCCCGGGTTTCTTCCGAGCGGTCGCCTTCCTGCCGTGAGCGGGGTCTGTGTTATGACGTCCTAGGTCACTCCTCGCTCTCCGCCCACTGCCAGGCGCCGATGAGGTGGCGGAGCTTCGCCTGGCGCTCTCCCGTCACGACGACGGAGACCACGTCGTGGCGTATCGCGTCCACGTCGCCGTGGTCCGCGAGGTAGAGCAGGCAAGCGCGCCGCATTGTCGCGAGCTCGGCGGCTCCCACGTTGAGCTCGGGCATCCTGGCCGAGCCCTCCTCGTAGCCGGAGATGACGGCTATGACCACCGTCTCGTCGCCGTCCGTGGCCACGATTGGCGCGTCCTCGCAGTCGCAGGACCAGCCGTCGCCCGCGTGGACCTCGTATCCCCTGTGGGCGAGGTAGTCCCTCACGATGCCCACGCACGTGGCGACGAGACTCTCCTCGGTCACTGCTGTGGCGCTCTCTGTCTTCTCGGTCATGGTGACCTCCCTAGGACGTGGGAGGGCCCTTTGCCCTCCCTCGCCCAACGAGCGGCAAGGCCCGCGCGGCGGGGCGGCGCGCCCTTGCGGGCGTGGCGCGGCGCCGACCAGTCGCGCGGGCCGTCAGGGAGCGGGAAGAGGTGCTTGCTCCCTGTGCCAGCGTCTTGGGCGAGGGATGGCTTGGAGGTGTCGGCGCGGAAGTGCGGCGAACTTCTGCACCGACCCGGCGCGGGGGCGACCTCCGCTGCCGCGCCGGCCGGGCGCTTTCGGCGACCGCGAGGATAGGGGATGCCGACGATGTCCCCGGCGCAGCGGATGTCGGAAGGGCACATCCGCCCCGATGTCCCCACGCTCCCGCAGGAGCGTGGGGACCGACTTGCAACTCACGCAGCGCCCAGCCCGCACGATGAGGATGACCCTACCGCGCAGGGAAGCCGCCTCCCGCATGGGAGTGCGCCTCGGTCGCCTCGGCGAGTTCCCTTAACAAACGCCTTAGGAAGCACATCGCGGCGTCCGCAGCGTCACTTGGCGCCGAAGAGAGGTCGACGTTTTCCAGGATTGCCGAGATGCCCTTCTCCGCGAACGCGACCGTCCACTATGCCGAGACCTTCATCGTGCCGGCTGCGGCTGGTGACTACCTCATTCGACCGTCCGAAGGGTTGGCTTCGGTCAAAGTGCTCCAGGCGAAGGTGCGTGCCAACTGATGTAGGCGCACACCAGGGGGGAGTTTCCCCGTCACGCGGCAAAGGTCATCTTCGAGGCCTGCCTCCTCGGACCAAAACAGGCCACGCTAGCCGCATCTTTGTTCCCACCAGAATTGAGAGCATGCTATACTCGTTGCATCATTTACTTGAGGCACTGTCTGTTGCGTCAGGTTTTAAGTGGTTTGCGGCGACAGATGTGCCGCATCTTCTGTGCTCTTGAGAAGGCGGGCGGTCTTGATGATGCTAGGCAGACGCGTAAAGCTGGCCACGGCCATCTCTTTCGTGGTGATGCTGCTTGTGAACTATGGCGCGAATGCGTTTCGGTTGAACGGCATGACCACTGCGGACGTATCCGGCATCTACCAGACCCCGCTGACGCCGGCGGGCTATACGTTCGCCATATGGGGACTGATCTATACGCTCCTCCTGCTGCACGTCCTCTTCGCATGCGGTCTGTTCAAGGCCGAGCAACCCTCTCTGACCGCAGATGATGCCGACCGTATCGAGAGGGCCTTCGTCATATCGTCGCTTGCGAACTGCGCCTGGATCCTCGCGTGGCAGTATCTGCTCATCCCGCTGTCCTTGGTTCTGATCGTCGTCATCTTTGCATGTTTGATTACCATCGCCATCGTCCTGAGGAGAGCCGTGCTATCGGCTCGGGAGGTTCTCCTGATAGGGGTCCCCTTCGGTGTCTATCTGGGATGGATCACCGTGGCGGTGCTCCAGAACGTCTGCGTCCTCCTCGCAAGCCTCGGCGCATGGACCGCCGAGGGGTCGCTTCCCGATATCCTAGCGATGCTCATTCTCGTCGTGGGTCTGGTGGTCGTGGCCGTTCTCGTCTGGCTCAACCGCGAAGTTTCCTATCCTCTTGTTGCCATCTGGGCCTATGTGGGGATACTCGTCCGATACGCATCGTCGACAAGCCTCATGAACTCTCATGCGGCCATCGCCGTGACGCTGGGGGCATGTATCGTGGTCTTCGTGGCAATGACCGTCATGGTTTTCTCCAAGCGGATGCGTAGCAAAGGAAAAAGCGAAGAATAGTTCCTTTGCCATGGATTCACGCATGCGGAGAGCCCTTTTCGACGGCGGTCTTCGCGCGGCGTGACCCCGCATTGGGTGCGTGAGCTTCATCACCTCGCCAGGGATGACATATGATCTGGCCATCGGCCATGTTTCCCGCCATCGTCCTGTTGGGACACGAAGCTTCCCCCCGCTAATGAAATGGAAATCAACCACCCATCTCAACCATCTGGTTGATGCTGCCCTTGTCTCATCCGCATAGGATCGCAACTGTCGATTGCAACCAATTCTTGCCCGTTCTGCAAAGCAGAGATGCTTGAGGCAACGAAGTGGCAACCGACATGATTCCACTGTTCGTAGTGGACATCTATGAGAGACGAAGGAGACAAGGCATATGGAATCGTTACTGTCCGTTCGGGGCCTGACCAAGAGCTTCAAGGGAAACCAAGTGCTCTGTGGAATTGGCTTTGATGTCATACCAGGAGAGGTGCTCTGCATCCTTGGACCCAATGGGGCGGGAAAGAGCACGACCATCAACATCCTCACGGCAACCCTTGCGGCTGACAAGGGGGAGATTCGTTTTGGGGGGAAGCCCATCACGGACAACCTGCGCGCCTACAAGCAGCAGCTCGGGATCGTTCCCCAAGACATCGCCCTCTACGAGGAACTCTCGGCCGAGCGGAACCTGCGCTTCTTCGCGTCGCTCTATGGCCTTCGTGGAAGCAGGCTCGATGCGGCGGTCGAGGAGGCACTCGCGTTCGCCGAGCTCGTCGACCGTCGCCACGACCAGGTGAAGACCTTCTCGGGCGGTATGAAGCGCAGGCTCAACATCGCATGTGCCATCGCACACCATCCGACCCTCGTCATCATGGACGAGCCAACCGTCGGCATCGACCCACAGAGAAGGAATCACATCCTCGAATCGATCCTGCGTCTTCGCGACGGAGGGACGACCGTCATCTACACCACCCACTACATGGAGGAGGTCGGGGCGATCTCCTCGCGCATCATCGTCCTCGACCACGGCGCCATCATCGCCGAGGGAACCAAGGAGAGCCTGAAGGAGTCCATCGCGAGCGAGCGCCACTGTCTTGTGGAGGTCGACGTCCCGGAGACGACAAGCGATGACACGACGGTCCTGCGTTCCGTTCGTGAGAGCCTCTTCTCGGTCGATGGGGTGAAGTCCGTCAGCATCGAGGGAGCGACCATCGACGTCACCTCGGTGGCAGGAATCGAGAACGTCGATGGCATCGTGTCGGCGATCGTAGGTCAGGGTCTGCCCATCAAGAACATGACGAGCGTACCCGTGAGCCTTGAGATGGTCTTCCTCAAGCTCACCGGCCGCAAGCTCCGCGACTAGGGGGGCGACGATGAGAGACTTTCTTCCGATCTTCGAGATGGATGTGCGCAACCTGTTTCGCAACCCCGTGCTGATTGGCTACAACACGGTGTTTGCCGGTGGGCTCATCCTCATCATAGGATGGCTCATGGGAGACTCCTATGCCCGCGTGAGCGACGCCTACCAGTACTATGCCATCACCCTTCTCGTGTATGGCACGTTCAGTGGGGCCATGACGGCAACCAACTGCTTCATGGAGCGTGACATCAAGAAGCCGAACCTTCGCATCATCTACTCGCCGGCCGGCGGCTCGTCCGTCTGGCTCTCGAAGATGCTCGCCTCCTTCGTGTTCGATTACGCGCTGCACATCGTGCTCCTGATCCTCTGTGGCACCTTGCTCGGCGTCACCTTCGGTTCGAACCCGCTTGCCTTCATCGTTCTCATGGCTCCCGCCGAGCTTTTCGGAACGGCATTGGGCACCTTCGGCTGTTGCGTGCTTCACAGCGAGGAGCTTGCGAGCACCGTGCTCAGCTTGGTCGTGAGCCTGCTGTGCGTTCTTGGAGGCACGTTCTTCTCGCCAGACGCCCTTGGAGGGCCCGTTGCGACGATCTCGCTTCTGTCACCCGTGCGGTGGTTCGACGATGCCTTCTTCGCGATGGCCTGCGACAACGACCTCTCGTCGTTCTGGCCGGTCTTCTTGGGGTGCTCCGTCGCGATCGCAGTGCTCGTCATTGGATGCAAGCACTTCTTCAGAACGGAGGACTACCTGTGAAGACGTTCGCAAGGACATTCCGCGTCGTGCTCACGAACGACCTCGTGCGCGCGAAGGCGCAGTCGGTAGGCATCGTCATATACATGCTGGCAACGCTCGTCTCGATGGCGCTTGGTCTCTACCTGAACGAGACGCAGCAGGTGAAGGCTCGGTTTTGACATCTGGTTCCATTCTAACCAGCCGGGATTGGCGGTCAATCGGGTTCGTGGTCTGGACGTCGCCATGCTAACGGTGGCGGTGTGCTCGCATTCTGGGGCTGGCGACTGGTATTGAAGGACTGGGTCGCCTGCGACTTCCCGCTACCGTGCGGCATCGATGCGGGCGACGAGCCCGTTGGCCCACTCGATGGCCTCTGAGAGATCGCTCAGCACGTCGAGCCCCTCCGCCTGGGCGGCGTAGAGCTCGCCCCAGCCCTCTCCGGAGACGACCCTGGGCGGCCACTTCTGCGCCTTCCGGTAGGCGAAGAGCCTCACGCAGACCCGCCTCGTGCGCGCCAGGTCCACGTCGGCGTTGCCCATTATGAGCTGGAGGTCGACGAGGTCGCGCACGCGGTCGCCGCCGCTCGTGAGCCCGTGGAGCTTCTGAGCCACCTGGTAGCAGAGGTCCATGAGGGCCACGTCCCCGACGTCGGGGAACCCGAGCCTCCCGAGGGCGTCCGAGGCCTCTGCCTGGCTGGTCACGTCTGCCCGCTCGGCGTCGCCGACCTCGTCGAACCCCACCTCGAAGGGCACCGTGCACCACGGCTTTCCCAGGTAGGAGAGCTTCACGTCGAAGGGGCGCATCACGTACTCGCCGGGGATGCCCGGTGGCGCGGCGGGCTCGCGGCGCACGACGCGCCCGGTGAAGCCCTCCCATCCGGCGGCGAGCGCCTCGGACAGCCTCGCCGCGTACTCGTCCGGGTCGCTCGCCGTGGCGGTGTCGAGGTCGGTCGTGTAGCGCGTGGCCCCGGACCCGAAGCGCATCCTGACGGCGCTTCCGCCCTTCACGACCCCGTCGGGCAGCATCTGTGCCACTATCGCGTTCGCCACGAGGGTGCGCATGCGCACGTATCCGTCGGCGGTGCCGCCGGAGGCCCTCCGGATGGCGTCGTCCAGGTGCCTCATGCTGTTCGGGCGCCTAGGCATGGGCGCCCACCTCCCCCTCGATCTCCGCAAGCTCTGCTGGCGTGACGTAGCCCATCCTCGCTGCCTCGCGCGCCGCGTCGACGGCGCGGGCGGGTCCCAGGGTCCTCGTCGCCTCGCGGATCGCGTCGGCGGCCTTCTGGCAGGCTATGCCCTCGTACAGCGTGACCCTGTCCGGGTGCCTCCGCCAGACGAGCCTCACGCCCTCGCCGAGGCTGCGCCTGGTCCTCCTGGGCGTCGCCACCCGGATTGCGCGCGGGTCGGTGGGGCAGAGCCCGAGGAGCGCCACCACGGACTCGCCGTAGAGGTAGGCGCCCTCGCCCGCGGCCCTCACGGCAATCGCGTAGGGGGCCTGCTCCTGGTAGGGCCACACGGGCACTCGGTAGACGCCGCGGGCGACGCGCTCGAGCCTGCCGCGCGCCGCGTACTGCACCACCTCCGCGTCGGAGGCGCCGAGTGCCCTCGCGTCCGCGGACGTCACGAGGCCGTAGTCGTCGGCCGCTCCGTATATGTCATCTATCTTAGCCATGGCAATAGTATAGCGAAGACACTCTACATTTGACACATCCTCAATTGTACGCTTCATAATGCGATCCTCCAAAGTTGCCATTGGCGTTCCGTTCGCCTCAGGGTGTGCATCCGCACGCGCCGCGGCAACCGGACTCGCTTCCGCCCCGAATCCGCTTCCGATTCTTCGATGGGTGCCGTCTGCACCCCGTTCCTACGAGAGCCCCGCGGACATGATCCTGCCCATGAGGTCCATGCTGACCTTCTTGCTGTCTGCGAGCGCGTCGGCGTAGACGTTGAGGGTCATCGCCGCGTTAGAGTGGCCGAGGATGGCGCTCACGGTCTTCACGTCCACGCCGGAGCCGATCGCCATCGTCGCGAAGGTGTGCCTTAGGTCGTGGAACCTCGGCGGGTCGCCCTGGGAGCCCACGAGCCTCGCCACCCTCACGAAAGCCCGCCACTCCTGCCCGAGCGCCATGGGGCTCTTCCAGGCGCCGGTGACGGCGCTGCCCACGACGAAGAGCCCCTCGTCCCAGTCGAGGCCCATCGCCTCGCGCTCGCCGTGCATGGCGCGCGCCCTCGCCTCGAGCACGCGGGCGAGCTCGTCGCCGTAGGGGATGGTCCTGGCCGAGCTCATGGTCTTGGGCGTGGAGAGCGCGAAGGCGCCGTTCGCCCTCGTGAGCGCGTGCGAGACCCGGATCTTGCGCGACACGCGGTCGACGTCCTGCCACCTGAGGGCGCATATCTCGCCCTGCCTCATCCCCGTCATGAGCGCGAGGAGCACGGCCGTGGAGAACGGGTCGGCGACGCACCCGAGCGTCTGGTTGAGCTGCCGGACGCTCGCGGCGTCGAGGGAGTTTATCGGCTTCGTGGGCCTCTTTGGCGCGTCGACGAGGTCGAAGGGGTTCGACGGGATGTCGCCCAGCCTGCGCGCCCTGATGAATGCGGTCTTGAGCAGCACGTGGGTGTGGGAGACGGTGTTGCCGCCGTAGCCGTCCTGCATCATGTCGCGCTCGAACTCCTGGATCTGCCTCGCGGTGACCTGCCCCACGGGGGTCTTGCCGAGCTCGGTGCCCAGGAGGTGCTTCGCGTACCAGCGGTAGCCGTCCGCCGTGGAGGCGAGGATGTTGCCGGTGGACTCCTTCATGTCTATGTAGTCGAGGACGTAGCGGTATACCGGCGTCTCGCAGGAGACGGTGCCGGAGAGCTCCTCGTCCTTTCGGACCTCCTCGTCGCGCCACTCCCTGAGGAAGTCCTCGGCGGCGCCCTTCCCGCGGTTGTCCCTGGTGACCTTCCCGGTCTTCCTGCTAACCCTGTCGGGGTAGCAGGCGACGGGGGTGTTTCTCGTCATCCTCCTCTGCCTGCCGTCCTCGTCCTGCCAGCTGATCGCGGCTCTCCAGTGGCCGGACCTCTCGTCCTTGAAGACGAACCCGTTGCTCAGATTCCTCGGCATCGTGCCCCCATCAACGTTTGAACCTTTGACACGCCCGCCCGCGGACGTCGCAGTACGTGCAGTACGTGGATAGTACGTGGCGTACTATTTGCGTACTGCGGACGACTTTACATGACGGGGGCTGTATTCGCCTCATGTTCGCCAAGGTCAGCAAATGCCCAGTTAAACAGCACAATTTGTGGAAGTGGTGTCCTCTGGTGTCTATTGACATTCATCAAGGATTGCGCCCTGGGGGTCAAGGGGTCGCTGGTTCGAATCCAGTCCACCCGACCAGAAGCTCCGAGGTCAGACGGGTTTTCCCGCCTGGCCTCTTTTCGTATGAAACGATAGCACCCAAGAAGATCTGTAGCCTGTCAATGGTGCCAATGCCCTTCGGCTGCCAAAAGGGACAGGTGCCCATGGGTCTGCTGGGGGGGGGTAGAGGGACGTCTCGCTGACGGTTGGCTCGCATGTCCACTTTTGATAACGCACATTCTGCGCTGAAATGAATGCGCCAACTGGGCTTTTGTCACCAGTGCCAGGCAAAATGTACGATAATCTCGGTTCGCTTTCCACCTCTGCTCGGCTCGACCGCAGGCCCGTGCGTATCAGCCCCATGCGGACCTAGCCGCTCGCTGTCTGCCGATCGCAACTCCTCGCTTTCCGAAACGCCGGAATAGAAAACCTGGAAAAGAAACCTGTCCCCTTTTCCAGGTTAACCGAAACGCCGGAATAGAAAACCTGGAAAAGAAACCTGTCCCCTTTTCCAGGTTAGGCACGCTTTGTAGCGACGATGTCTACGCCCGTTCCCGCAACGTTCGGGAGAATTACATCCCCGATCTGGACGGGTGCCGTCGCCTCCACGCCGCGGAGCGCCCGCACCACGTCGAAGACCCGACCCTTGGGGACGTCCCCGGCCGTCTTGACCGAGATCATATGCTCGATGGCACTCCCCCGTACGGGAACCGTGGTCGTGACCACGCGCGTCGGGTTGGTCACCTCCGCGCGCGCGTAGGCGTCGCCGCGCGGGCAGGAGTTGCCTTTGACGGACACGACCTTCTCGCCATCGAGCGTGACTGTGACGGTGCATCCGCGGGGACATCTGATGCAGGTGAGCGTTCTCTCCTCCATGCTTACCCCTCCTCGAGGCAGACGGTGATCTCGGACAGACCCTCGTGGGCAAGAAGCTCGTCTCTCTTGAGGATGACCTGCTCCATCTCTCCGGGGACGAGAATCGACTTCCGTCGGTGCTGGATGCGCTCCCCGTCGAGATAGACGCTCACGTAGTGGTTCTCGTAGATGGCGCCGACGCGGAAGCGGACCACGAGACGGTCGGGCATGCGCGTGGGGTCGATGGACTGGGGGACGGTGTAGCGGACGCCGCCCGTGGCATGGAGCGGCAGCGAGCTGCCGCGTGTCGGTGTCTTCTCGGCCGCGACGAGGTCGGCGAAGGCGCCGGCGTGTTCGCCCGCCATCGTCGCCTCCTGGCTCACGTAGTCGACGAGGTCGTGCACGTGCAGCACGTTCCCGCAGGCGAAGATGCCGTCGACGCTCGTCTCGAGCGACTCGTTGACCACGGGTCCGCGCGTCACGGGCGAGAGCTGCACGCCCGCCTCGCGGGAGAGCTCGTTCTCAGGGAGCAGACCCACGGAGAGGAGGAGCGTGTCGCAGGGATAGCGGACCTCGGTCCCTGGGACGGGCTTGAGATGCTCGTCCACCTCGGCCACCCAGACGGCCTCGACGCGTTTCGCGCCCTCCACGCGCGTGACCGTGTGCGAGAGGAGAAGCGGGATGCCAAAGTCGTCGAGACACTGCACGATGTTCCTCTTGAGCCCGCCCGAGAAGGGCATGAGCTCGGCGACGCACGCCACGTGCGCCCCTTCGAGCGTCATGCGACGCGCCATGATGAGGCCGATGTCTCCGGATCCGAGGATCACGACCTCCCTGCCGGGGAGAAGGCCCTCGATGTTGACGAGCCTCTGGGCGGTGCCCGCGGTGAAGACGCCGGCCGGCCTGAACCCGGGGATGTTGAGTGCTCCGCGCGGACGCTCGCGACAGCCCATGGCGAGGATGATGGCACCCGCATGGATGCGGACGAGGCCGTCGCGCTCGCTCACGCAGGTGACCGTGCGTTCCTCGGAGACGTCGAGGACCATCGTGTCGAGCATGACATCGATGCCCGCAGAGAGCACGCGGTCCTCGAAACGGGCGGCATACTCGGGACCCGTGAGCTCCTCGTTGAACGTGATG
>DCZG01000084.1:0-20719 GCA_002331575.1 Atopobium sp. UBA2090
CCAACGGGTCGGGGAAGTCCACCCTCGCCTCGGTGCTCTGCGGGCTTCTCGCCCCCGACGCGGGGACGGTCGACCTCGTGGGCGAGCGAGTGCTCGACGGCGGAAGCGTGGACCTCGACGCCTATCGCCGCGCGCGGCACGGCATCGGGCTCGTGTTCCAGAACCCCGACGACCAGATCGTAACGACGGTCGTGGCCGAGGACGTGGCGTTTGGCCCCGAGAACCTCGGGGTGCCCTCCGACCAGATCGGCCTTCGGGTGGCCCGCGAGCTGCATCGCGTCGCCCTCGACGACTATGCGGGCATGAACCCCGCCCGCCTCTCCGGGGGGCAGAAGCAGCGGGTCGCCATCGCAGGCGCCCTCGCCATGGAGCGACAGGTCCTCGTGCTCGACGAGCCGGGCGCCCTCCTCGACGTCCGCGGACGCCGCTCGATCATGCACGTCATGGACCGCCTGCACGCGGCCGGCACCACCCTCGTCCACATCACGCACTTCATGGACGAGGCCCTGGCCGCCGACCGCGTCATCGTCATGGACCATGGAAGGATCGCCCTCGAGGGAACGCCCGACGAGGTCTTCTCGCACGGCGACAAGGTCAGGGGCCTCTCGCTCGAGATGCCCTTCGCGGCACGCCTCTCGACCGCGCTGCGCGACGGCGGCGTCGACGTGCCGTGGACCTGCGATGAGGACGAGCTCAGGAAGAGCCTCGCCGGCGCCTGCGCCCACGGCGGCCAGGCACCGCGAGCGCCAGCCCCCCACGCGCGTGGGCCGCTCGGCGAACCCGTCGTGACCTGCGAGCACGTCGGATACAGCTACTCCGACGCCAGCCACGGGCGAGAAGCCCTCTCCGACGTGAGCCTCTCCCTTCGACGAGGAACCACCTGCGCCATCGTCGGGCAGACGGGCTCGGGCAAGTCCACGCTCCTGCGCCTCGTCTGCGCCCTCGAGGTGCCGGACGTCGGTCGCGTCACCATCGACGGCATCTCGACCGAGAAGCGCCGCGAACGCCGCAGGCTCCGAGGGGTCGTCGGCTTCGTCATGCAGCACCCGGAGCGCCAGCTCTTCGCGCGAACCGTCCTCGAGGACGTCTCGTACGGCCCGAGGAACATGCGCCTTCCCTCGGACGAGGCGGACCGACGCGTCGAGCGCGCCCTCGCGCTCGTCGGCCTCTCCGAGAAGGCCGAGGCCTCGCCCTTCGAGCTGTCGGGCGGTCAGAGGAGACTCTGCGCCATCGCCGGCATCCTCGCCATGGAGCCGCGGATTCTCGTCCTCGACGAGCCGAACGCCGGTCTCGACCCCCACGGACGCGCCGAGGTGAGGCGCATCCTCGCCGAGGTCAAGGGGGCAGGCGTGACGGTCGTGCAGGTCACCCACAGCATGGAGGACGCAGCCACCTGCGACGAGGTCGTCGTCCTCAACCAGTCGAGGCTGCTCATGCATCTCACGCCCGACGAGGTCTTCTCGCCAGAGAACGAGCCCCTGCTTCGCGAGAGCGGTCTCGGGCTCCCCGCCCCACTGAGGTTCGCCCTCGCGCTCGAGCAGGACGGGGCGGAACCTCTTGGCGACCCGCTCACCGAGGACGAGCTCGTCTCCGCCATCACCGCCCGCGCCGCGACCTCCGGGGAGGTGGGCTAGATGGCGCTCAGGATCACGATCGGCCAGTACTACCATGCCGACTCCCCCGTCCATCGGCTCGACCCGCGCGCCAAGCTCGCCTGCGCGCTCGTGCTCATGGTGACGGTCATCCTCATCGTCACGCCCGCCCAGCTCGTCCTCGGGATGGCCTTCGTCGCCGCCGTCGTGGCGATCGCCCGCCTTCCCCTGGCAAGGTTCCTCGACTCGATACGGCCGCTCGTGGTGATCCTCGCCATCCTCGGCCTATTCAACCTCTTCTACGTCCACACGGGCACGGTCGTGCTCTCGCTCGGTCCGATCACCATCACCGACGAGGCCGTATGGTGGGCGGTCTGCTACACGCTGCGCCTCTCGGTCGCCCTGCTCTATGGCGCCCTCGTCCTGCTCACGACGACGCAGGTCCAGCTCGCCGACGCCTTCGACGCCGCGCTCGCGCCCGTCTCGCGCCTCGGCGGCCCCGGGCACGAGCTCGCCATGGTCTTCGCCCTCATGCTCCGCTTCATCCCCACCATCGCGGACGAGGCCTCGGCCATCATCGACGCCCAGACCGCGCGGGGCGGCGGCCCCGGGGAGGGGAGCTTCACGCATCGCGTGCGGTCGATCGGGCCCCTGCTCGTGGCGCTGCTCGGTAGTGCCGCACGTCACGCCGACGGCGTCGCCCGCGCCCTCGACGCTCGCTGCTACGAGGGTGCCGCCACGAGAAGCCACTGGCACCCGCTGCGTTTCGGCGAAGGAGATGCCATCGCCGCCACACTCACGGTTGCGTACCTCGTCGCACTCTGCCTTCTCGCCTAGACGGCTCGCGGCTGATGCCAATAACGCAGAAGGATCCTTTGACGTTATTGGCACCCGCTCAACTGGGCAAACGCCGCAGGGACGAAAGGGCGTTATCGGCACCCGCAGGTAGAGGGCTTGTCGCCTGTGCCAATAAACCGAAAGGATCCTTTGCCGTTATTGGCACCGTACCAATAAGCCCGAAGGATCCTTTAGCGTTATTGGCACCCTGCCAACTGGGCAAACGCCGCCGAGACAAAAGGGCGTTATTGGCACCCCCGGGTAGAGGGCTTGTCGCCTGTGCCAATAATCCGAAAGGATCCTTCGACGTTATTGGTGCAGCGGCAAAGCGACGCGCCGCCCGGTTCTGCCCGGACGGCGCATCGAGCTCGTGTTGTGCGCGCTGACTTCGGAGCGCTACTCCACCAGGGAGCCGCCGACGTAGACGGAGTCGAGCGTGAGGTCGCTGTTGAGAAGGACGAGGTCGGCGTCGCGGCCGGGGATGATGCTGCCGCAGAGCCGGTCGATGCCGTTGGCGCGCGCGGGCACCTCGGTCGCCATGCGAATGGCCTGCTCGGCGGTCACGATGCCCCAGTCGTAGAAGTTCTTGACGCCCTGGACGAGCGTGAGGACCGAGCCCGCGATGCTGCCGCCGTCGCGCAGGTAGCAGAGGCCGTCACGCATGACGACAGGAAGCCCGCCGCTCATGTAGTCGCCCTCGGGCATGCCGCCGCAGGCCAGACAGTCAGTGATGAGAACCACGTGGTCCCAGCCCTTGGCGTTGACGAGAACCTGGCATGCGCCAGGCGTCACGTGCTTGCCGTCGCAGATGATCTCGGCGTAGGTGTCACGCGTGGCCATGGCGCAGCCGACGACGCCGGGATCGCGGTGATGGAGCCCGCGCATGCCGTTGTAGGTGTGCACGAAGACGCTCGCGCCCGCCGCGACCGCGGCAAGCGACTGCTCGTAGGTGGCGTCGGAGTGCCCGATGGCGCACTTCACGCCCATCGCCGTCGCCGCCGAGACGTACTCGACCGAACCCGCGCGCTCGGGTGCGAGCGCGCTCTTGCGGATGATGCCGTGGGCGGCGCGCTGCCATCCCTCGAGAATCTCGATCTTGGGGTCGATGAGGAAGGCGGGGTTCTGAGCCCCGACGTGCTTCATCGTGAAGAAGGGTCCCTCGAGGAAGATACCCTGGATGCGCGCTCCGACGAAGTCGGAACCGCGCGAGTCGACCGTCTGAAAGATCGACGCGCAGCATGCGCCGAGGTCATCCACGCCCTGGGTGAAGGTCGTCGGAAGCCAGGAGGTGGTGCCGCGACGAGCGAGCTCGACGCTGGCGACGTTCATGCCCTCGGGGTCCTTGTCGGTGGTCGCGTGGTTGAAGAAGCCGTGGATATGCGTGTCCACGAGGCCGGGGGCAACCCACTTGCCTGACGCGTCGACGACATCCCCCTCGGGACGGTCCACGGTGAACGCGCCGAACTTCCCGTCGACGATCGGCAGGTAGCCTGGGCCGAAGACCCCGCCAGGCAGGACGAACCGCTCCGAGTAGATAGAGATGGGTGCCATGAATGACCTCCTTGTGCCAATGCCCTAAACGACGAACGGATGAATGGTGACACCCTTGACCACGCGGTTGACGGTCCCCGTGGGGGACGGGGTGTCAGGGGTATTCCCGACCTTCACCGAGGTGAGCAGGGCGACGGTCTGGGCGACCATCACGTTGGGAAGGGCGAGGTAGCCCTCGGGCAGGGGCATGACCTCGCCGTCGAAGGTGAACGACTCCCCCACGAACATCTCCGCGCCGGGCTGCTGGATGGCGATGACATGGGAAGCGATGCCGTCACCGGCGACCTCGTTCAGGATGTCGAGGTCGTAGTCGCGCGTGTACGGGTCGTTGCTCACGAGCCCGAAGACGAGGGAACGGCTGTCCACGAACGACTTGGGTCCGTGACGATAGCCCATGGACGAGTCGAAGCAGGTGGCGATCTTGCCTGCCGTGAGCTCGAGGATCTTGAGCTGGCACTCGCGAGTCATGCCCGCGAGCGTACCCGAGCCGAGGTAGGTGATGCGATCGAAGTCGCCGTCGAGCCACGAGGCGATCTGGTCCTCGCGTGCCACGACGTCGCGGCCCATGTCCGACGCCTGAGCGACCCAGGCGGCCTTCTTCTCGAGGGGTGCGGGGTCGAAGATGAGGGTGCAGAGCAGCTCCATGCACGAGTAGCTGCCCGTCATGGCAAAGCCGAGGTCATTTGCCTCGGGAATGAGCAGCGTGAGCGCACGCTCGTTGCCGGAGAACTGTCGAGCCAGCGCACCGTCGGGAGCGCAGGTGATGTTGAGGAAGAGGACGTCGTCGAGCACCTGGTCGGCACGCTCCACGGCAGCGAGGCTCTCGGGGCTGTTGCCGCTGCGCGCGAACGAGACGAAGATGGTGGGGTCGGACGGACGCAGGTAGTCGAGGGGGGCGGAGACGACGTCGGTCGTCGGCCGGGGTTCGAAGACGTACGCGCCGGCATCAGTGACGTGGCGAAGGTAGGGCGTCACGGTATCGCTCACGTAAGCGGAGGAGCCGGCACCGGCGAGCGTCACGTGCACGGGCTTCTCGCCTGCCATCTTCTGCGCTCGCGCCAGGAACGACTCGATGGCGGGCAGGTTGTTCTCGTAGATTTTGAGCGTCGACTCCCAGAGGTCGGGCTGCTGCTTGATCTCGCGCGTGGTGATGTGCGCGCCCATTGCCGCCAAGGCGGCCTCGTCCTTCTCGAACATGCTGGCTAGCTCCTTCCGAGCTCAGCTCCGCACGTGCGAGACCTTGTATCTGAACTGGTCGGCACGGGCTATGCTGAGCGTGTATTCGACGATGACGTTCCTATCGATGAACGTGGTGCGCTCGAGGTTGAGGACGGGCGCACCCTCTTTTATTCCAAGCAACTCGGCGTCGGCACGCTCTGCCACGCTTGCGCAGAACTCTTCGTTCGCGACGTGAATCTTGATGTGGTAGGCGTCCTCCATGAGGCCGTAGAGGGACTTTCGCTCGAGGTCGGCGCGGGTCAGACCTGGCATGACCGATGACGGTACCCAGGTGTACTCCACCATCATGGGAATCCCGTCCGCAGCGCGGAGCCGCTTCATGCTGATGGCTCTCTCGCCGATGCGCAGGCCAAGATGCGCCGCGATGTTCTTCGTCGCCTCCACCTCCTCGAACTCGAGGATGGTGGTCTTGGGCACGCGTCCGAGCTCTCGCATCTGCTCGGTGAAGCTGTAGGTGCCCGAGAGGTCCGTGATCTCGTTCTTCCTCTCGGCGACGAACGTGCCCTTGCCGTGCTTCCGGACGATGAGACCCATGCGCTCCAGCTCGTTCAAGGCGAGACGAACCGTCGTGCGAGAGACCCCGTAACGCTGGGTGAGCTCTCGTTCGGAGGGAAGCGCGTCGCCCGGCTGCAGCTCGTTGTAGATCTTGTCGCGAAGCATCTCGACCATCTGATCGTAGAGGGGCTGCTTGCCAACGGAGCTGATCATGAGGTGCCTTTCGGGGTCCGCGTCGAAGTACGTGCAGTTCTACGTGGAATTCTACCTGGATTGCCATCTCGCCAAAGAGGCTTGTATCAATGCACCGAAAACTCGTATCAAAGAAACGATACCAGCCTCGCTCGTCCACATTGGGGGACGCCGGGATTCGTACCCGGCGTCCCCCGCCGCGTCATCGCCCAGGCGGAGGCGATGCGGTGCGCGTTCAGGGTCAGAAGAGGTGGTGCGGTAACACTTACCAGATGCCGATGAATCCGCCGACGAGGCCAATGGCAAGGAGCAGGCCGATACACTTGATCGGCGTCCAGCGCCTCTTGGTCATGAGGGCGAAGAGCATCAACGTGAGTCCGAGCGGGATGAGCTTGGGGCAGATGCCGTCGAGAATGGACTGGATGTTGACAGTGACGGGCGAGCTGACAACGTCCATGTACGTGACCTCGCTGTAGCCGTTGCCGAGGTCGGTGATGCCGGCGGTGGCTGCGTTGCCAGCGGTGTCCTTGCCGGTGAGAGCGGTCTTTCCGTCAGTGCCGTAGACCTGGTCCGTAAACGAGCTGACCTCGTCGGTGGGGACCGTCGTGGTGTGCGCGACGTACGACTCGGTGGTGCCGTTGGGGATGACGAGCCCGAGCTTGGTGCCGCCGTAGCATACGGTCAGGCAGCCGATGACGAAGACGCCGAGGATGGAGGCGGCGCGAGTGAATTCCTTCGCGTTCTCCGTGAGCATGTCGATGGCGCCGGTGCCCATCTTGTAGGACGTGTTCATGAGCCAGAAGCGGATGACGAACTGGAAGGCGTTGAACACGATCAGGAAGATGAACGGTGCCGCGATGTTGCCGCTGATGGCCATGTTGGACGTGATGCCAGCGGTGATCGGCACGAGGGTGAACCAGAACAGGGCGTCGCCGATGCCACCGAGCGGGCCCATTGCGGCCACGCGGACGGCGCGGATGGTCGGGATGTCGACCTTGTTCTGCTCGAGGGACAGCACGATGCCCATGACGAAGGTGACGAGGAACGGGTGCGTGTTGAAGAACTCCATGTTGTGGCTCATGGACGCCGCGAGGTCGTCCTTGTTGTCAGCGTGGATCTTCTCGAGGCCGGGAAGGATGCTGTAGAGCCAGCCGCAGGACTGCATGCGTTCGTAGTTGAACGAGCCCTGGAGGAACAGCGAGCGCCAGACCATCTTGTTGAGGGTCTTCTGGTCGAGCTCCGGCGCGGGGGTGGTGTTCTGGTAGGTGTCAGGAATGACGTACGTCTCGTTAGATGCCATCCTCTTCGTCACCTCCATTAGCGGCGAGCGCAGGCGCAGCCGTCTTGAACTTGGTCTGGATCTGGTAGTCCCAGAACGCGATGCCGAAGCCGATGAGGGCCAGGATGATCAGCGCGGGGTTGGCAAGGGCGGTGTTGGCGACAACGATGTTGGCCGCCGCGAAGCCCATGAAGTAGAAGCCCCAGAGCTCGCCGGAGATCATGACCTTGAGCAGGATGGCGAAGCCGACGAAGCGCATCATGCCACCAGCTGCGGAGAGGCCGGTCATGAGCCAAGCGGGGATGGCCGCGGAGATGACCGTGCCGAAGGTCGCGCCGCCGATGAAGAACAGGGCGCAGATGATGCCGAAGACGAGGCCGAGGGCGATCATGGCGAGGGTGTTGATGCGCTCGATGCCCTTGGTGTCGGCGTTGTGGGCACACGCGTCAGCCTTGGTCATGACAGGCGACATGATCGTGAAGATCAGGGTGACGCCGTACTGGCCGAGCAGCGAGAACGGGATTGCCAGTCCAACTGCCGTGTTGGCGTCGACCTTCATGCTGATGCCGAGGACTGCAGCCATGATGCCGCCGATGACGGCGTTAGGTGGCTGGGCACCTCCGACGGGCATGTTGCCGATGGTCATGAGCTGGTACGTACCGCCGATGATGAGACCGGTCTGCACGTCGCCGAGGATGAGACCGATGACGGCACCGGTGACGATGGGCTGGTACAGTGACTCGAGGAAGCTGAACTGGTCGATGCCGCAGATGAAGCCGACGATGAAGACCAGAAGCACCTGAATCGCGTTAAATTCCATATCCCATTCCTCCTTTCGAGTTTGTCTCGCTCCCCTTTGGAGAGCTTGTCTGTCCCTCCTCACGAGGGGCGTATGCGCTGCCTGCTACTAGGCAAACAGCTTCGAGGTGTCCTCCACGGGCGTGGTGGGCACCCTGCGAATCTCAAGTTCTACCCCCCTCTCCTGAATCTCCCTGAACGCCTGGACATCGGCATCATTCACGGCAACGCAAGTGGCGACCTGACGCTTCCCTTCCGCCATGTGCATGTTGCCGATGTTCACCTTCTTGATGGGGACTCCGCCCTTGATCAGCGTGAGGACGTCCTCTGGGTTCTCGCAGATGATGAAGATCTTCTGACGGGGAGCAGCCTTGTGGATAACGTCGATGGTCTTCTGAAGGGAGAAGTAGCGGGTCGCCACGCCATTGGGCGCGGCCATGTCCATGAGGTTCTGACGCATCTTGTTGCCGGCGACGCTGTCATTGGCCACCAGGATGAGGTTGGCACCGATGGTGCCGTTCCACTGGGTGGCAACCTGGCCGTGGATGAGCCTGTTGTCGATGCGGGTGAGTAGGATGTTTGGCTCGCTCATGTGTCTGCCCTTTCTACTATGGGTGCCGGCCGCCTGCCGAGGCACCTCGTGCTCCCACGCGTGGGAGCAGCACTGCCATTCAAAGTCGGGTGCCGGACGCCGAGGGGCGACCGGGCCGACCGTCAGTCCCTAGAGGTCGAGCTCCTTCGTCTTGCCCACGATCTGCTGGATGGAGGCACGCGACACCTCGAGGACGGCACCGGACTTGACCTCGACGTCGCAGGTCTCCTCCCCCACGCGCACGAGCTTGCCGTAGATGCCGCTCGCGAGCACGACCCGCTGCCCGCGGGCCATCGTGGTGTGGATCTCCTCGTAGTACTTCCTCTGGCGCTTCACGTTGCGAGAGCTGATGACGAAGTAGATGAGCGCGATGACCGTGAGCAGGATGAGAAGGGCGATCGAGGAGCCCATCACGTACATTCCGAGGTTGTCCATCAGATGCCATCCTCTTCGTCGGCGTTGTCTTGGGTATCGGGCTCAGACTCGAGGACCCTGTGGGCGACTCCCATGGTGCCCGCCGAGAGCGCAGCCTCGACGACCTCGGAGCGGGTCGAGCCGAACATGCGCTCCGAACAGGACTCGAGCAGCATCGGCAGGTTGCAGCCAGCGACGACGTCGACGTCGTCATACGTGGCAGCCACGATCATGGCCTGGTTGAAGGGCGTCCCGCCCATGAGGTCGCAGAAGACGACGGCGCCCTCGGGGTTCTCGGAGGCAGTCGCGATGGCGTCTGCGATGGCATCGGGATAGGTCGCGGCCTCATCCTCAAGGAAGGGGACGGACGCGAAGTGCTCCTGGGGGCCGGCGATCATCTCGAGCGCTCCCGTCATGCCAGGAGCGAAGGTCGCACGTCCGGTGATGACGAAATCGACCATGTGCATCTCGCCTTCCCACCTCGGAGGTGTTCTCGATGAGTCCTGACGTCCAACTGGTTACTACCAGATACATTGAGAGCATTGTATGAGCGTGTAGTTTGTGTGGATAGGATCAGCGAGGCCCTATCACGCAGACGGTAGCGATTTTGACTTGAATGGATTTTATGGGTGTTTACCAGGTATTTCGTTGTGGTTACCGCTTAGATGCCTTCAGGTTTTCCAGAGTGCCTCGAAATGACTCTGCCTTCGTTCACACTATCGTCACAATACGTCCTACCTGCAGTCTCTTTAACTGGTATCTTCGTAAAAGTCGTTTCCATTCGTTTCTATTACGAACAAATGGTAAGTAATCGGTAGCATCGGCAACAGTTCGCATGTGAACGATTCCAGGCGAGAAGAACGGGACTTTACCGAGATATAGTGACCTGACCAGCACTTTTTTCAGGATTGTGCGAAGGTGCGCCGGCACTTGCGAAAGACGTCCCGCTTATGGGATTCCTGCAACCGTTCGGTGGCGAAGAGCGAGCATCATCCCGTTTGTGTCAGCAGAACTGGTTATAACCAGTTATTCTTGACGATTGGTTGTCCATGCGCCCTCGAATGGGTTGTCGACAGCCACACCCCGCGTCACCACGCTCCGAGCCGAGGAGGTCCCATGATCTGCACCGTCACCCTCAACACGTCCATCGACAAGGCCTATCGCCTCGCGTCCCCCCTGGTGGACGGTGCCGTCCAGCGCGTCGCCACCTGCATCGACAACGCGGGAGGCAAGGGCCTCAACGCCGCGCGCGCGGTTGCCACCTGCGGCGAGAAGGTCATCGCGACGGGCTTCGTGGGCGGGCACACGGGCGAGCTCCTCTGCGACCT
Source organism: Atopobium sp. UBA2090 (assembly GCA_002331575.1). Lineage (GTDB taxonomy): Bacteria > Actinomycetota > Coriobacteriia > Coriobacteriales > Atopobiaceae > Olsenella_D. Next base: position 10,318 of record DCZG01000084.1, read on the forward strand.
TCTCGCCAAGGACGGCATTCCGGAGCGCTTCGTGCACGCCAAGTCGGAGACGCGGTGCTGCATCAACGTGCTCGAGCCGTCGGGGCGTTCCACCGAGTTCCTCGAGCCTGGCAGGGAGGTCAGCGACGCCGAGGCCAAGGCACTGTTCGAGAGGATCGACGAGCTCGCCACCTCGGCCGACGTCGTCACCTTTGACGGCAGCGTGCCCCGTGGCATGGCCGACGACACCTATGCGGTGCTCGTGAGACGCGTGCGCGCCGCGGGCAAGCCGTGCATCCTCGACACCTCGGGAGCCCTCCTCGCGAAGGGCATCGAGGCGCTTCCGACCATGGTCAAACCCAACACCGACGAAATCGGGCAGCTGCTCGGACGACACGTCTCGGGCATCGCCGAGGTGTGCGATGCCGCGCGGGAGCTCCACGAGCGCGGAGTCGAGCAGGTGGTCGTCTCGCTCGGAGGCGAGGGAGCCGTCATGGCGTGTGCCGACGGGCTCTTCCGGGGCCGCTCGCCCAAGATCGAGGTCGTGAATCCCGTGGGCTCGGGCGACACGATGGTCGGGGCGTTCGCCGTGGCGATCGCCCGGGGCTTCTCCCCCGCCGACCAGCTCGCCTATGCCATGAGTCGCGCGAGCGCAAACTGCCTGTCCGCCTCGACCGGCCACTTTGACCCGTCGGTGGCCGACGACCTTCTCGCCGGCACGGCCGTCGAGAGAATCGGATAGGGTACCCATCGCTCGCCCCCGTTGCGCGTCCGTTACCACGCCAAAGCTCCACGCCCGCGCGACTTCCCGCGCCGTATCATGGTGTAGTAAACGCGCTCACCCGCAGACGAAGGGCAGGATGCAATGGTTTCTCGCGTCTTTGTTGAGAAGAAGGATGGCTTCGACGGGGAGGCCAAGGCCCTCTCGCACGAGCTGAGGCACATGCTCGGCATCGAAGGCCTCGCCAACCTGCGGCTCATCAACCGCTACGACGTGGAGGGCATCTCCGAGGAGCTCTTTGACACCTGCGTGCCCACCGTCTTCTCCGAGCCCCAGACCGACAACGCCACCCGCGAGATGCCCGCGGTCTCCGATGGCGACGTCATCTTCGCGGTCGAGTCGCTGCCCGGACAGTTTGACCAGCGCGCCGACTCGGCGAGCGAGTGCGTCCAGCTCATCAGCCAGGGCGAGAGGCCGACGGTCCGCTCCGCGAAGGTCTACGTCCTCGAGGGCGAGCTCTCGAATCAGGACGTCGAGACGATCAAGCGCTACGTGATCAACCCAGTCGAAGCCCGCGAGGCCTCCCTCACCCCCTGCAAGACCCTCAGGTCAAACTATCCCAAGCCCGCCATGGTCGAGACCCTCGACGGCTTCCTCGACCTCGACGAGGCGCAGCTCCAGGCCTTCATCGACGACCGCGGCCTGGCCATGGACCTCGCCGACATCACCTTCTGCCAGCGCTACTTCGCCTCCGAGGGCAGGGTGCCCACGATCACCGAGATCAAGATGATCGACACCTACTGGTCGGACCACTGCCGCCACACGACCTTCGGCACCAACCTCGAGCACCTGCAGATCGACGACCCCGCGGTCGCAGCGGCCTTCGAGAAGTACCTCGGCATGCGTCACGAGCTCTCCCGCGACGACCGTCCTGTCACCCTCATGGACATGGGCACAATCGGCGCCAAGTGGCTCAAGGCCAAGGGCATCCTCAAGAACCTCGACGAGTCCGAGGAGATCAACGCCTGCACCGTCAAGGTGAAGGTCGACGTGAACGGCCACGACGAGGACTGGCTCTACCTCTTCAAGAACGAGACCCACAACCACCCCACCGAGATCGAGCCCTTCGGCGGCGCGGCCACCTGCATCGGCGGCGCCATCCGCGACCCGCTCTCGGGCCGCAGCTACGTCTACCAGGCCATGCGCGTGACCGGCGCGGCCGATCCCACGGTGTCCGTCTCGGAGACGCTCCCCGGCAAGCTCCCGCAGCGCAAGCTCGTGAGGACGGCAGCCGCAGGCTACTCCTCCTACGGCAACCAAATCGGCCTCGCAACGGGGCAGGTCTCCGAGCTCTACCACCCCGGCTACGTCGCCAAGCGCATGGAGATCGGCGCCGTCGTCGGCGCCACCCCGGCGTCCCACGTGCGCCGCGAGTGCCCTGACCCCGGTGACAAGGTCGTGCTTCTCGGCGGCCGCACCGGTCGCGACGGCATCGGCGGGGCGACCGGCTCCAGCAAGGCCCACAACGTCGAGTCCCTCGAGAAGGACGGCGCCGAGGTCCAGAAGGGCAACGCCCCCGTCGAGCGCAAGCTCCAGCGCCTCTTCCGCCGCGAGGACGCCTGCCGTCTCATCAAGCGCTGCAACGACTTCGGGGCGGGCGGCGTCTCGGTCGCCATCGGCGAGCTGGCTGACGGGCTCTTCATCGACCTCGACAAGGTTCCCAAGAAGTACGAGGGCCTCGACGGAACCGAGCTCGCCATCTCCGAGAGCCAGGAGCGCATGGCCGTCGCCCTCGCCCCCGAGGACGTGGAGGAATTTCTCGGCTACGCGCGCGAGGAGAACCTCGAGGCCACGGTCGTCGCCGAGGTCACGTCCGAGCCGCGCCTGCGCATGACCTGGGAGGGAAAGACGATCGTCGACGTCTCGCGCGAGTTTCTCGCCTCGAACGGCGCCCCCAAGAACGCCGACGTCCGCGTGCTGAAGCCGGAGGAGTACGTCCGCAGCTGGGCCGGCGACACGCTCTCCGAGAGGATGGAGTCACTCGTCACCGACCTCAACGTCGCGTCCAACAAGGGCCTCGCCGAGCGCTTCGACTCGACCATCGGCGCCGGCACGGTGCTCATGCCCTTCGGCGGGCGCACGCAGCTCACTCCCGCCATGGCGATGGCCGCCAAGCTGCCCGTCGACGGCGACACCACCACGTGCTCCGGCATGGCCTGGGGCTTCAACCCCTACCTCATGAGCGCCAACCAGTTCACCGGCGCGTACCTCTCCGTGGTCGAGTCCGTCTCGCGCCTCGTCGCCGCCGGGTTCAGGCACGAGAACTTTTACCTCACATTCCAGGAGTACTTCGAGCGGCTCCGCGACGAGCCGAGCCGCTGGGGCAAGCCGACGGCCGCCCTTCTCGGCGCCCTCATGGCCCAGGTCGATCTCGGCATCGGCTCCATCGGCGGCAAGGACTCGATGTCCGGCTCCTTCGAGAGCCTCGACGTGCCCCCCACGCTCGTCTCCTTTGCCACGGGTCTCGGCAAGGTCGACGACGTCGTCTCGCCCGAGTTCAAGAAGCCCGGCCACCGCGTGATCGTGGTCGTCCCCACTTACTGCGAGGACGGCATCACGCCGGAGGCCGGCTCGCTCCTGGCCGCCTACGGGCTCGTCGAGGGCCTCATCCGTTCGAAGCAGGCGGTGGCGGTCTCGACGCCCGGCTACGGTTGCATGGCCGAGTCGCTGTTCAAGATGTGCGTGGGCAACTTCGTGGGCATCCGCGTGGAGCCCACCTATACGCTCGACTCGCTCTTCTTCCCCGCCTACGGCTCGTTCGTGATCGAGGTCACGAACGACGCGGCCATCGACGAGGTCCCCAAGGGCGTCACGCTGTCCCTTCTCGGCACGACCACCCCGCAGTACGCCCTCGAGGCGTGCGGCGAGAAGATCACCCTGCTCGAGCTCCAGCACGCGTGGGAGAATGCCCTCGAGGACGTCTTCCCCTACCAAGGCACGGCCGAGAGCCCCGAGATCCACCCGGTCAGCTTCTACCCGGACAGGGCGGGCGTCGAGGTGATCAGCCACACCACCGCGGGCAGGATCGCCCGGCCGCGCGTGATCATCCCCGTGTTCCCCGGCACCAACTGCGAGTACGACACCGAGCGCGCCTTCCGCCGCGCGGGCGCCGAGCCTCGATCGCTCGTGATCAACAACCTCTCGCCGCAGGCCGTCTCGGAGAGCGTCGACGCGATGGTCAAGGCCATCCGCGAGAGCCAGATCATCATGATTCCCGGCGGCTTCTCCGGCGGCGACGAGCCGGACGGCTCCGCCAAGTTCATCACCGCCTTCTTCCGCAACCCGGCGGTCACCGAGGCGGTGCGTGACCTCCTCCAGAACCGTGACGGCCTCATCCTGGGCATCTGCAACGGGTTCCAGGCACTCGTCAAGCTCGGCCTCGTGCCCTACGGCGACGTCGTCGACATGAGCGACGCCTGCCCCACGCTCACCTACAACACGATCGGTCGCCACCAGAGCCGCATGGTCCGCACCCGCGTGGCGTCGACCCTCTCCCCCTGGCTCTCGAGATGCCGCGTGGGAGACGTCCACAACGTCGCGATCAGCCACGGCGAGGGACGCTTCGTCGCGTCCAAGGAACTGATCGACGAACTTGTCGAGAAGGGCCAGGTGGCGACGCAGTACGTCAACGCCGACCGCATGCCGTCGATGAACTACCGCACCAACCCCAACGGCTCCTTCCTCGCGATCGAGGGCATCACGAGCCCCGACGGCCGCGTCTTCGGCAAGATGGGCCACTCCGAGCGCGCGGGAGAGGGCCTCTACAAGAACATCTCCGGCAACAAGTACCAGCCGCTGTTCGAGGGCGGCGTGGGCTACTTCGCCTAAACCTGGAAAAGGGGACAGGTTGCTTTTCCAGGTTCTCTATTCCGACGTTTCGGCAAGCGGCGGGCGGTCCCGGGCTTCCACCTGGGACCGCCCGCACTACCAGATGAGCCTGGTAACGCGGCCTTGTCCGCCTTACTAGGTCCGAGAGGATTCATATGACGAGAGGCACCACAGGCACCGGCACGACGCCGTTTCTCACCTCTACGCTTGGCGTGCTCCTGGGCTGCCTCGCCTGCTGCGCCCTCTGGGGCTCCGCGTTTCCGTGCATCAAGATAGGCTACATGCTCTTCTCGGTTGGCTCGACCGATACCGCCTCGCAGATGCTCTTCGCCGGCACCCGCTTCACGCTTTCCGGCGTGATGGTGATTCTCGGCACGAGCGCAGCCACGCGTCGCCCCCTTCTTCCCTCCCGCCACGACTGGCCGGCCATCCTCGTCCTGGCCCTGTTCCAGACCTTCCTGCAGTACTTCTTCTTCTACCAGGGACTCTCGAAGGCGTCCGGCGTCACGAGCTCCATCATCGAGGGCAGCGCCAACTTCATCGCCATCCTCTTCGCGGCGCTGCTGTTCCGCTCGGAGCGCCTCACGGGCCGCAAGGTGCTCGGCTGCGTGCTCGGCTTCGCGGGAGTCGTGCTCATCAACCTCACGAGCGCCGGCTTCAACCCCGCCATGCGCCTCGACGGGGAGGGGTTCATCCTCATCTCCACCTGTGCCGGCGCAATGTCGACCTGCCTCATCCAGCGCTTCTCGAGGTCACACAACCCGGTGCTCCTCGCCGGGTGGCAGTTCCTGGTCGGAGGCCTCGTGCTCACGGCGACGGGACTCTCGGGTGGCGGACACCTCGAGCCCACGGGCGCAGGCGCGTGGGCGCTTCTCGCCTACATGGGCTTCATCTCGGCGGCCGCGTATTCGCTCTGGTCGCTCCTGCTCCGCGTGAACCCCGTGTCGCGCGTCTCGGTCTTCGGTTTCATGAACCCGGTCTTCGGCGTGATCCTCTCCGCGATTCTCCTTGCGGAGGGCGCGGTCATCGAGCCGTGGAGGGCGGTGGCGGCGCTCGCGCTCATCTCGGTGGGCATCGTGATCGTCAACAGGGCACCTGCCGAGAAGGTCGCACAGAACGCCGAGCCCTAGACGGGCGAGGGGCGACCTTCGGCGTGTGCCATTAACGTCAGAGGATCCTTCCCAGTTATTGGCACAACTTGCAGGCCATCTACCTGGGAGTACCGATAACGCCCGATTGTCTCATCCGTGTTTGCCCAGTTGGGACGGTGCCAATAAGCTCGAAGGATCCTTTTCGGCTTTCGGTGACAGCCACCATCTGCCCCTCGTGGCAGCGCACCACGAACCCCGAGCGCTCGAGAACTAAAACCGCCCCCCGAAGGTAATCCTCCGGAGGGCGGTTTGCATGAATACGGAACCTGGAAACACAACCTGTCCCCTTTTCCAGGTCTAGAGGCGGGCGACACCGCTCTCGTGAGCGGCCTTGGCGACGGCCTTGGCGACGGCCGGGGCGACGCGCTTGTCGAAGGCACCGGGGATGATGTAGTCGGCGGAGCGGTGCTCGTCATCGACGAGGCCGGCGATGGCGTAGGCCGCGGCCTCCATCATGTCGTCGTTGATGTCAGAGGCGCGCACGTCGAGGGCCCCGCGGAAGATGCCGGGGAACGCGAGGACGTTGTTGATCTGGTTGGGGAAGTCGGAGCGGCCGGTCGCGGCGACGGCAGCACCAGCGGCTCGGGCCTCGTCGGGCATGATCTCGGGCACGGGGTTGGCGCAGGCGAAGACGATTGGGTCCTTGGCCATGCTGCGCACCATGTCCGGCGTGAGCACACCAGGCTTCGAGACGCCCACGAAGACGTCGGCGCCCTTGATGGCGTCGGCGAGCGTGCCGGCGACCTTCTTCTGGTTCGTCCAGGTCGCGATCTCCTGCTTGATGGGGTTGAGGCCGTCGCGGCCCTCGTAGATGGTGCCTGTGTGGTCGCAGATGATGATGTCGCGCACGCCCATGCGCTTCATGAGCTTGGCGATGGAGATGCCCGCCGCGCCGGCACCGGAGAAGACCACCTTGAGCGACGAGATCTCACGGCCGGTGAGCCTGCAGGCGTTGATCAGGGCGGCGTTGGTGACGACCGCCGTGCCGTGCTGGTCATCGTGGAACACGGGGATGTCGCAGGTCTCCTTGAGGCGCTGCTCGATCTCGAAGCAGCGCGGCGCCGAGATGTCCTCGAGGTTCACGCCGCCGAAGGACCCGGCGAGCAGCTGCACGGTGCGGACGATCTCATCCACGTCGTTGGAGCGGATGCACAGCGGGAAGGCGTCCACGTCGGCGAAGGTCTTGAAGAGGGCGCATTTGCCCTCCATGACCGGCATGCCCGCCTCGGGCCCGATGTTGCCCAGGCCGAGCACGGCGGAGCCGTCGGTGATGACGGCCACGAGGTTGTTGCGACGCGTGTAGACGTAGGAGAGGTCGAGGTCCTTCTGGATCTCGAGGCAGGGCTGAGCGACGCCGGGGGTGTAGGCGACGGCCAGGTCCTCGGGGGTCTCGATCTTCGCGCGGCTCACGACCTCAATCTTGCCGTTCCACTTCCGGTGCATGTCGAGCGCGTACTGCTTGGCGTCCTCAGCCATGGTGCTTCCTCTCTCGTCGGTCCGCTTCAACATGACAAGTCTAACCGCGCGGGCGAGAAATGCGAGACGCGTCGCGTGTTTTCACATACCACGTGCGATTTTCGGACTCCGTCCCACCCCCTCAAACAGGCTCTCGCCGAGCAAGGGATGCGAATTGCCACTCGTCGACCTACCATGTGTGGACGCGCCGTCAGATGAAGGGAGACAGATCATGCCCAAGGTCGTCAAGCACATACTCGCCACCATCCTCGCCATCGTCCTTCTCGCCGTGGCGGTGCTGGGCATCTACGTCATCTATCTCGAGGCCAACTACTCGCGCATCGCGGACAACACCGCCGCCGAGGTCACCGCGACCACGTCGACGCCAGACACCGTCAACGTGGGACAGGCCTACACGGCAGTGACCTACAACATCGGCTTCGGCGCCTACACGCCCGACTACACCTTCTTCATGGACGAGGGCTATCTCGCCGACGGCACCAAGACCGTGGGCGAGCATTCGCGCGCCGTGAGCGAGGAGAGCGAGCTTGCCTGCACCAACGGCGACATCTCGCTCGTCTCCACGGTCGACGAGGACGGCTCGGCTCCCGACTTCATCCTCTTCCAGGAGGTCGACACCGACTCCGACCGCAGCTACCACGTGAACCAGCGCTCGCTCATCACCGCCGCCTTCCCCGACTACACGACGTACTTCGCGTACAACTTCCACAGCGCCTATCTCGCCTATCCCTTCAACGAGCCGATCGGCTCCATCAACTCCGGTCTGCTCACCCTGTCGACGCTTCGTGCGAAGACGGCCACCCGTCGCAGCTACCCCATCGACGAGAGCTTCCCCACAAAGTTCTTTGACCTCGACCGCTGCTTCGTGGTCATGCGCTACCCCACGAGTGACGGGCACGAGCTCGTGCTCGTGAACAGCCACATGTCCGCCTACGACAAGGGCGGCACCGTGCGGGCACGGCAGCTCAACATGGTCTGCTCGTTCATCTCGTCCGAGTACGCCAAGGGTAACTACGTCATCGTCGGCGGCGACTTCAACCACGCGCTCTGCGGGTCGATCGACCTCTACCCGTCGCAGCAGCTCACGCCGGATTGGGTGGCCGAGCTCGACGACTCGGAGCTGCCGGACGGCTTCTCGGTCGTCCAGGCAGACAACCTCGCCGACGTGGCCACCTGCCGCGGCGATGACATCCCCTACGAGAAGGGCGTCACCTACACGACGACCATCGACGGCTTCATCGTGTCCGACAACATGACGGCGACGGCGACGAACATCGACAACGACTTCGAATACAGCGACCACAACCCCGTGAGGCTCTCCTTCTCCCTGGGCACGAACGGATAGGGGTCACCATGGCCAGAAGCGTCCTCATAGCGGACACCACTCGGGAGGAGCGCATCGAGATCGTGCGCCATGCGCTCGCGTTCTGCGGAGACAGCAGCTGCGAGACGTGCAGCGGCTGCTCGATGGGCGTGGGCGCCATCGACGCGATGTTCGAGCCCTACATCGACGGCAAGCTGGAGATAGCCGAGATCAACCTGCTCCATGCCGCCAAGGCCTACGTCCACGGATAGGTTCGACAGGTCGAAGCCGGTATCGGCCCCGGCCCCGGCTCATCCTGGCGAGAATAACGCGCATTCTGCGCGGGACGCATGACAAAAGCCCCGTTGGCACGTTCGTCTCGGCGCAGAATGTGCGTTTTCGATAGTTGACACGCCACTCAGAAGTTCGTCGCAGGGTGGCCCTTTGGCTGCCAAAGGGCGTTGGCACCTTTGGCAGGCTGAAAGGACTAGCCGACGGTCTCCATCGTGTACTTGAGGTCGCTGCCAAACTGGTAGACGTTCTTGGTGTAGAGCGCACGTCCGAACCAGTCGATCTTCTTGTCGTACTGGTCGGGGTGGGCGAGGATGAGGTCGGCGGCGTCGATGAGGTACTGGAGCGTCACGGGGTGCAGGTCGATGGCGCCGTGCCCGGGGAACACGCCGGTCATCTGGTCGCCGTGCCTGTCGAGGGCCGCCTGGAGGCGGTCGCGCATCGAGCGAATCGTGCAGAGCTCGGGATGGCGCTCTCCCTCGTCCAGCAGCGCGCTCGTCGAGTCCCCCATGAAGAAGCAGCCGGTCTGGCGGTCGAAGAAGCCCGACTGCCCGGCGGTGTGACCCGAGAGGTGGACGAGCTCCACCTCGTACTTCTCGCCAGACGGCAGTGCCCCGAGGTCAAAGACGTATCCGTCGGGCACGCCGACGACCTCGTACCTGTGGAAGGGCATGAGGTCCTCGGGGTCGAAGTCCGACGCGGAGGGCCTGCCGTCGTCATCGAGAAGGAACCCCGCCATATAGTCGGGCGTCTCCTCGTCGCGCAGCGCGTCCGCGTCGTTCTCGTTGATGTAGACGACGTCAAAGCAGACGTTGCCACCGATGTGGTCGACGTGCCGGTGCGTGTTGGCGCAGACGACCTCGCGCCCGGGGGCGAGGTGCTCGCAGGTCGCGCGCAGGTCTCCCAGACCGAAGGCGGTGTCGATGAGGAGCGCCCGCTCCGGTCCGATGATGAGGTAGCTCCACACGTCGCCGCAGCCTGCCATGACGGACGGGTTGAAGATGGCGTAGGTGTTCGGCCGGAACCGGTAGCACTCCACGAAGGGGTTGACCTCCGGGTAGTACTCCTTGAGGTCGCTGTGCTCGCGCAGCACCTTCATGAACGACCAGCGAGAGACCTTCTCCTTCTCGGGCTTGAAGTTGTGCACGGGGATGTCGCTCTTGATGGGGCGGGGACTGAGGTTCATGGCATGCCTCCTGGGGTGGTTTTCTGACCCCATCCTAGGTTCGGCTCTGCCGTCGCGCCCTGCCGGGGGCCGGCTTCGACAACGTTACCTGGCATTCGACACTCATGCAACGAAACTGGCGAGAGGAACGTCTGGCTTCCGCGGCCGTCTGGGATACCGTGCCGCGGTTTGCGTCCTTGTCGGTGCGTTTCGAATGGTAGTGTTGTGGCAGGCTCGGTCGGCAACAGGGGGGAACGGGCGATGTCTGCATCAGATACCAAGGACGAGATACTCCGACATCTCGACAAGATCACGCGAGAGCTCGGTCCCAACTCCGTCAACGTGTTCACCACGGCGAGAATCGCGTCGGACTGTACGGTGAGCCGCAACCTCGCCAGCCAGTACCTCAACGAGCTCGTGAGGGACGG
>DCZG01000084.1:20730-40554 GCA_002331575.1 Atopobium sp. UBA2090
GTCGTCAAGGTCAACGCGCGTCCGGTGCTCTTCCTGCATCGCCGCGGTCTCGAGCGCTACCTGCAGACCACGCTCGACCAGTCCGAGTACGCCTCGATGCGGGAGCTGCTCTCGACGGTCGGCGCCGCCGAACGCGTCGACTACGACAAGGCGATCGGCTGCGACCTCTCGCTCGGCGCCTGCATCGAGCAGCTCAAGAGCGCGATGTGCTATCCACCGCACGGGCTCCCCGTCGTCATCGTCGGCGGTCACGGAACGGGCAAGTCGCTCATCTCGCACCTGACCTACGAGTATGGAATCAACACCGGCGTGCTGCCCAAGGACTCCCGCTACGTCGCCGTCGACTGCTCCCGATACTCCGACAACGAGTCGGCGCTCGAGCGCGACGTGTTCGGCGACGCCACCGTGACGGGGGCCGTGAGGGAGGCCAACGGCGGCGTCGTGTATCTCCACCGCGTCGACCATCTCTCACAGACGACCTGCGAGCTCCTCCTCTCTCGCGTCGCCGAGGAGGAGCAAGCGCGGGGCGAGGTCGCCAGCGCGTACCGTCCCGTGCGCTTCATCCTCGCGACCGCCCGTCCCGCCGGCGGCAAGGAGGTCGCGCGGCTCTCCCGCGCACTTCCCATCACGGTCACGCTGCCGCGCTTCTCCGAGCGCACCGAGGAGGAGCGCTCGACCCTCGTGATGCACTACCTCCGCGTCGAGGGGCGAAGGGTGGCTTCCGACGTCTCCATCAGTCGCGGCGCGCTCCGCGCCCTCGTGGGGGCGGACTTTGCCGAGAACATCGACGGTCTCAAGGCCTGCATCACCAACTGCTGCGCCGGTGCCTACCTCAATCGCGACGACGAGCACCTGACCATCCGCTCCTACAACCTCCCGTCGCACATCCTCGGGACGACGCCGCCGCAGGCGGATGACGACCAGCTGGTCACGGGCGACAAGCGCGTCTCGTCGGAGACCTCGTCCCACGCCATCTCCTTCTTCCAGCAGATGGTCGACTCCTATCTCTCGTATCGCGACGGGCACGTCTCGTTCGACGAGTTCTTCATGGCCGCCTCGGAGGCCGCCCATGCCAACCAGGACTTCCAGAACTTCGACACTCAGACCGTCAATCCGCGCCTGAGCTCATACGAGCGCGTGCTCAACCCCATCGTCGACGAGGTGAACACCGACTACGGCATCGAGCTCTCGCGCAAGGTCGCGCGCTCGCTGGCGCAGTCGCTCTCCATCCAGCTCTGGGGTGGCCTGTACGTCTCGCTCTGGCGCAGGAAGAACCGCGACGTTCTCGACCAGATGGTCTCGACGCTCAGCAAGAGCTCGCTGACGACGGCCACCATCGTGGGACAGATCGCGGCAAAGGTGAGGGTCGCTCTGGGCGTGGAGCTCGACGCGCTCAGCCTGCTGCCGCTCTACCTCGAGGTCCGTGAGACCATCAACTCGACGACCGACGGCCGGGAGACCCTCGGCGTCATCCTCTGCCACGGCTACTCCACGGCCACGAGCATCGCCGACGCGGCCAACAGGATCCTCCACCAGCGGGTGTTCGAGGCCATCGACATGACCTACGACCAGGAGGTCGCCGACATCGTGGGCCCGCTCTCCCGGCTCTTCGAGCGCTTCACCTATTGCACCACCGTCGTCGTCCTCGTGGACATGGGGTCGCTCGCGCAGGTCAGCGATGCGATTCCGGGCGTGGTCAACGGGGACCTCTACATCGTCAACAACGTCTCGACGGGGCTCGCGCTCGAGGTGGGCGCGGCGATCGTCGCCCACGAGGACATCGATGGGACGCTGCGTGCGGGCACCGGCTTGTGCGCTCCCACATACCAGGTCGTGCGCGGCACGAAGGGATACGACGCGATCGCGTTCTGCTCCGAGGCGGGCACGCCCGCCGCCGACAAGATACGGCAGCTCGTGCAGGACAGCCTTCCCGAGCAGCTCTCGATTCGTCTCGTCACCTGCGACTACGGAGAGCTCGAGCACCATGGCGACCAGGCGACGGTCTTCGGCAGCTATCGCGTCCGTGCGCTCGTGGGGACCATGAACCCCGGCATCACGACCGTCCCCTTCGTGGCGCTCGAGGACATCCTCTACGCGGGCACCTCCGACGCCCTCGACCGTGCGCTCGCGCGGGTCCTGGGGCCGGAGGAGATGGTGGAGTTCCACTCGAGGCTGCTGCGGAACCTCACCCTGAGAAACGTCGCCGAGTCGATCACCATCCTCAATCCCGAGATGCTCTACGTCGAGGCGGACCGCGCCATGCAGGAGCTCTCTCGCCTGTCCGGCGAGACCATCGACTCGCGCCGACAGATCGGCCTCTACGTCCACCTCTGCGGGCTCATCGAACGTCTCGTCACCAAGAACTTCGTCGACGACTATCCCGACGTCGAGAAGTTCGAGCGCGAGAACGAGGAATTCATCCGCTGGTTCCGCGCGTCGTTCTCCGACATGTGCAAGAGATACAAGGTCGAGATACCCGTGTCGGAGGTCGCCTACGTCCACCACATGCTGAACGTCGACATGGCCGACAGGGACGAGAAGCCCGGGACGCCCGAGAGGCGCCTCGAGGACGAGTAAGCCGGAACGGCACTCCCCAGGGGGTGGCCTGTCGGGCCCTTTCTGGCGTGAGTGTCGAAGAAGAGTGTCGACAACTTCACAACGCCTTCGCATTCGTACGTGCGGGCTGTCGAAAGACCCCACGCGTTGGCGAGACGTTCCACTTGTGCGAGACCTTCTCGCCCGCGCCGCTATCTTAGGCTCCAGATGAACGTGGGATGGCAGGAGACGTCCGGTCGCCGTCCCGTTCGACGAGTACTTATCTCAGAACTGCGGTGATTCGGAAAGGAGAGTGCATGAGCATCGTTGCCGGAAGAATCGACTATCGCCTGCTGCACGGCATCGTCCAGGGTTTCTGGTGCCCCACCTACGCGACCCAGCGAACCATGATCATCGACGACGCCACCGCGAGCGACGAGGTGCGCAAGACGGCGATGAAGATGTCGAAGCCCTCAGGACAGGCGCTGTCGATCATCACCCACGAGGTTGCGTACACCAACTTCAAGGCGGGGAAGTACGACGGCCATACGGTCTTCGTCATCGCACGTGACCCCCAGACCTTCCTCGACCTCATCGAGCAGGGGCAGAAGGTTCCCATCCTGACGCTCGGTCTGACCGAGCTGCCGCCCGAGGGGACGCCAGGCGTCAAGGCTGGTAGGAGGGCCTTCATCCACGAGGATGAGATCCCCATCTACCAGAAGATCGTCGCAGCAGGCACCAAGGTCGAGGTCCGCTACATGACCACCGACAAGTCCGTTCCCATCTCCGAATACATCTCGATCTAGCGAAAGGTGGTTGTCATGACGGTCAACGCGCTTCAGTTTGTCCTGATCGTCCTCCTGTCAGGGTTCAGGGCTGCCGACCAGTACTCCACGCAGCTCTTCCCGTTCCAGCACGCGCTCATGTGCTGGCTGGTGGGCATCATCCTCGGTGACCCCAACACCGGCCTCGTCGTCGGCGGTACCATCCAGCTCATGTCTATGGGCGCAGCCGGTCTCGGCGGTTCCTCCGCTCCCGACTACGGCATGGCGGGCATGGTCGCGACCGTCCTCGCCGTCCTCGCGGGCACCAACGACATCTCCGTCGGCCTCGCCGTCGGCGTCGCCGTTGCCATGCTCTACGTCCAGCTCGACGTCCTCTTCAAGATCTACAACTCCTGGGTCTTCAAGGTCATCCGCGGACATGCGGCCAAGCGCGAGTACGGCAAGATGCTCCGCTCGTTCTTCCTGTCCCACGCCTACCTGTTCCTTCAGGGCGCGATTCCCATGGCCATCGTGCTCGCCTTCGGTCAGTCTGCCGTCGACGCCATCCTGGCCTTCATGCCGGCGTGGTTCACGGGCGGTCTCACCATCGCCGCAGGCATCCTCCCCGTCACGGGCTTCGCGATGCTCCTCACCTTCATGCCCGTCAACAAGTTCTACGCGTTCCTGATCGTCGGCTACGTGCTCTCTGCCTATATGGGTCTCACCGTGCTCCCCATCGCCCTTCTCGGCGGCGCGGTCGCCATCGAGTACTTCAGGCTCAAGTCCAGTACCACCACCGCATCCACGACCGCAATCTCTGAGAACGGGGGTGAGCTCGAAGATGAGTAACTTCTTCAAGCCCGCAGATTTCAAGGACTTCGACGAGGCGTCCGCGCCACAGCAGCTGCCCGACGGCACCTACGAGCCCGTGCTCACCAAAGAGGACCTCAACATCTGCAGCCGTCGTATGTGGCTCATGGACACGGTCTCCTACTCCTACGCCACCCAGAACGCCCCCTGCGCCGCCTTCTCCGCCTACTATGCGCTGCGCAAGATCTACGGCAACGACCAGGACTCCTTCAACACCGCGATGCTCAACCAGCTCGACTGCGTCTTCAACGCCACGCCTCCCGTCTCCGGCCTGCTCCTCGGCGCCGGCCTCGCCATCGAGGACAAGGGCCACCTCCAGGGCATGGCCGCCGAGAACGACCTCAAGGTCGGCCTCATGGGCCCGCTCTCCGGCATCGGCGACGTGTTCATCTGGATCCTCCCTATGACCATCCTCGGCTCCATCGCGGGCTACATGGCCATGCAGGGAAGCCCCGTCGGCATCCTCCTCTGGTGCGCTCTCTGGATGGCCATCCTGGCATGGCGACTCCAGAACTACAACCAGGGCTATACCGCAGGCGCCCAGGTCATCACGAACATGGCCGACAAGCTGAACATCCTGACCGATGCCGCCTCCATCCTCGGACTGACCGTCGTCGGCTCGCTCATCTACTCGGCGATCAAGATCACCACGCCGATCACGTTCGCGTACGGCGATATCACCCTCGCACTTCAGACCGGCGTCCTCGATGCCATCTTCCCGAACCTGCTGGCCGTCATCGCTGCGGTGATCGTCTACAAGCTCATCAAGGAGGGCGTCAAGCTCAACATGATCATTCTCGGCATCATCGTCATCAGCTGCGTCTGCTCCGCCTTCGGCATTCTCGGCTGACCTACCTCGAGTGCTTCCAACGCGGGCGGCGACAGGGGGGGTCGTCGCCCGCGGACGGGAGCCCCCTGACGAAGACAACCGGTGCAGTGAGACGGGTTGCCTTCGTCAGGGTACCTGCAGGTGCCCTAAACTTTCCGATAGCTCATTGTCTGGGTCCCCTGCCGTTGCATGGAACATGGCCCTGGAAGTGGAGAGAACCATGAGACACGTCATCATCGCCTCGCACCACAGGTTTGCCCAGGGGCTCGCGGACACGCTCGACTTCCTGGGGAACAAGGCGGAGCTCAACGTCGTCTGCGCCTACGTCGACGACATGCCCCTCGCGCCGAGGGTCGCCGAGCTCTTCTCCTCATTCCCTGCCGAGGACGAGGTGCTCGTGCTGACGGACATCCTGCAGGGGAGCGTCAACCAGGCGTTCGCGCCATACGTGGGCAGCCACGTCTTTCTCGTCGCCGGCGTCAACGTCGCGCTGGCGCTCGAGCTGTGCCTCTCCACCGATGCGCTCACTGTCGAGGGCATCGAAGAGGCGATCGAGCTGGGCAGGCAGTCGATGCGGCTCATCAACACCCTTCAGGTGGAAGACGGAGAGGACGACGAGTAACGGTACGTGCGGACGGACGTCCGCCGAAGGGAGTGCGAGCTCATGCTCATCAGCGAGGTCATCCAGGGCATCAAGGGATTCTGCGGCGGCACCGCCTTCGAGACGGGCGACCCCATCGACGACGCCACGACGCGCGACCAGGTCACGTACGGCAGCGTTGACAAGGAGTGCACGGGCATCGTGACGTGCATCTGGGCGACGGCCGACGTCATCCGGGAGGCCTCGCGCCTGGGCGCCAACCTCATCATCCCGCACGAGGCCCTCTTCTGGAACCATGGCGACCACCAGGATGTCATTGCCTCCAACAAGACCTACCTTGCCAAGAGGGCGCTGCTCGACGAGTGGGGCGGGACGGTCTGGCGCTGTCACGACTACATTCACTCGAAGGTGCCCATCGACGAGGGCGGTGCCATGGTCGACGGCATCTTCTATGGCCTGGACTGGAAGCTCGGGTGGCTCGACTACCGCGTGGGCGACGTCTCGTTCGGTCTCGACTTCGAGATTCCGGAGACGAGCGGCAGGGAGCTCGCGGGCTATCTCGTGAGGACGCTCGGACTCAACGGGACCCGCATCATCGGCGACGCGGATGCCCGCGTCCGTCGCGTGCACGTGCCCATGCACGTGCTGGGCAACCCCGCGTCCGACAACCACGAGATTGCCTATGCCGACGAGAACGACGTCGACGCCCTCGTCACCATGGAGTTCATCGACTTCACCACGAGCGAGTACATCCGCGATGCCGGCATGCTCGGCCAGGGCAAGTGCGCGATCACCATCGGCCACTTCAACCTCGAGGAGCCGGGCATGGAGTACATGCCGCGGTGGATTCCGCAGGCGATCGGCACCGACGAGATTCCCGTCACCTTCGTCCCCATGACCGACACGTACCAGTACGTGGTCCGCTGACCTGGAAAAGGGGACAGGTTCATTTTCCAGGTTTTCGGGTGTCCCTTTTGGCTGCCAAAGGTGCCTGCCAAAGGTGCCTGCCTGCCAAAGGTGCCAACGCCCTTTGGCAGCCAAAAGGGACACCCTCCGACGAATGACGTCAGCATGGTCGCAGGGGAGCAACGTGGATCAGTACCAGCAACGCAATCGAGACGAAAGTGGTCCTGTCGTCGCCTTCTTCGACGTCGACGGGACGCTTACCTATCAGAATCCTGACGAGAGGCCGACCAACGTACCGCGGCGAAGGGTCGAGGACGCGGTACGGAGTTTCGTTGCGCGCGGGGGCGTCGCGGTCCTCTCGACGGGTCGTAACATGACGGGCCTCGCGGGGCCGCTAGCGCGGATGCCCTTCCGCGGCCACGTGACCATGGACGGAACCTACGTCCTTCTCGACGGCAGGGTCGTGCTTGACCAGCTGTTCCCGGTGCCGCTCGTGGAGCGCGTCGTCCACGAGATGGAGCGGGTCGGGATGAGTGCGCTGTTCGCGGGCGAGAGCTGCTACGTCGCATTCGGGGACTTTGACGCAGGCGACCTCGACATCCCGAGGTGCCGAAGCATCGACGAGCTCCGCGAGATCGACCCGGGTCTGCGTTTTGGCAAGATTGACTTTCTCGACACGCAGATCCCCGCCCTGCGGAGAAGCGGGTTCCTCTCACGTGAGCTGACCTGCTACGACGCCGGCGGTGGCAGTTGCGAGCTCGCCCTTCCGGGCGCCAGCAAGGGGAGGGGCGCTGCGGCGCTGCTCGACGCGCTGACGGAGAAGGAGGGTGTCGCGCCGTCGCGCGTCTTCGCCTTCGGCGACTCGGAGAACGACGTCTCTCTTCTCGACATCGCCGACGTGGCCGTGGTGATGGGGCAGGCCACGGCGAGCGTTCGGGCGCACGCCGACTACGTGACGGGCACTGCCGAGCGCGACGGCGTCGTGACCGCGCTCGATCACTTCGGGCTGGTGTAGGCGCGGCCTGCTGGGCGATAATGTCACGAAGACGTCAGGGAGGACACCCATGAAGACCGCCATCGTGTATTACTCGCTCAACGGAAACTCCGAGTTCATGGCCAAGAACCTCGCCGGGCGCCTCGGCGGCGACCTGGTGAGGCTCGAGTGCCAGAAGCCCTATCCTGCGAGGGGACCGCTCAAGTTCATCAAGGGTGGCAAGGATGCGATGGCTGGCGTCGAGCCTCCGCTGCGGCCGTACACCTTTGACGACACGGGCTACGACCTGGTCATTCTCGCGTTTCCCGTCTGGGCGGACAAGGTTCCGCCGGCGATCAACACGTTCCTTCGCGATCACGACCTCAGCGGCGTGCGGGTGGCGCTTGTCGTCTCGAGCGCGGGCGGCAGTGGCGAGAAGTGCGTCGCCGACTGCGTCTCCAAGATGCGCGGCCAGGCCAATCCGCCGGTGCTGAGCCTGCGCAACCCCGCCGATGGCAAGGATGCCCAGCTCGGCGAGAAGCTCGAGGAGTTCTGCTCGACCCTCCGCTGACCTGGAAAAGGTGACAGGTTACTTTTCCATGTTGCCCGGGGGGCATGTCCTGGCACCAACCGCGTAGGTCGACGTTGTCCGGTAAAACGCAGCTCACGCGTGCGCCCAGGCCCCTCCGTACACGCGTGGCTCGACCTTGTCGCGACAAATGCAGCGCACGTTGCGTTTGTCCGGTAAAACGCAGCTCACGCGTGCGCCGGGACCCCTTGGCACACGCGTAGGTCGACCTTGTCGCGACGATTGCAGCGCACGCTGAATTCGTCCGGTAAAACGCAGCTCGCGCGTGCCCCGGGGCCCCTCCGCGCACGCGTGGGTCGACCTTGTCGCGACGATCGCAGCGCACGTTGCGTTTGTCCGGTAAAACTCAGCTCACGCGTGCGTCCACGCCCCTCCGCGCACGTCCGTCTCGCCAGACGTACCGCCCACCGAAATCCCGGAAAGTCAAACCTGGAAAAACAACCTGTCCCCTTTTCCAGGTTTACCTGGGCATGTTTCGAGCAGCGGACCGTGCCGTTCCGTTCGTGCAACAGGTTCGTTTCGCTCCGCCGACCCTGCGTTTCTCGTCTCGCACAACTTTCGAACCGCTCGTAACGCTTTCGGCGAGCGGCAGTTTCCTCTCGATAATGAACCTCATGCGACGCCCCCAGAGGCGTTGACGACCGGGGATAACCAGAGGGGAAGGTCGAGACCATGAAGGAACTCGTACTCATCATTCGTCCCGAGATGCTCGAGGAGCTCAAGCAGATCCTGGACAAGGTCCACGGTGGCGGCATGACGGTCATGAGCGTGATGGGCTGCGGCACCCAGAAGGGCTTCTCCGAGGCCAAGGGCGTCAACGAGATTCGTGGCTTCAAGGTCAACATCAACCTGCTCCCCAAGATTCAGGCGAGCATCGTCGTGCGCGACGAGGACGTCGAGCCGATCATCGCGGACGTGCGCGAGCACATGGCTGACGGCAGGGTCGGTGACGGCAAGATCTTCATCCGCGACATGGCCGACGCGGTCCGCATCCGCACCGGCGAGCGCGGCGTCGAAGCCCTTTAGGCAGCGTCCCAATCCAACTGAAGTAACCAAGGCCGCCTGGAAGGGGGAAGGTGCCATGAGCGCTGAGCCGATCGTCCAGATCAGGGACATCAACAAGTACTACGGAGACAACCATGTGGTGAGGGACCTCAACCTCGACGTCCTCGAGGGGGAGTTCCTCACGATTCTGGGGTCGTCCGGCTCCGGCAAGACCACGACGCTGCGCATGGTCGGCGGCTTCGAGCAGCCGACCTCCGGCGAGATACTGCTCTCCGGCGAGAACGTCGCCGACCGCGAGCCCTACGAGCGCGACGTCAACACGGTGTTCCAGAGCTACGCCCTCTTTCCGCACATGACGATCTTCGACAACGTCGCCTACGGGCTCAGGATGAGCAAGGTCCCCAAGGAAGAGATCACGCGCCGCGTGCGAGACATTCTCGCCCTCGTGCAGCTCACCTCCTTCGAGGACCGTCGGCCCTCCCAGCTCTCCGGCGGCCAGAAGCAGCGCGTTGCCATTGCAGGCGTTGTTGCCATGCGGCCGGACTGCCTGATATTAGACGAAGCCACCGCCATGCTGGACCCCCGGGGCCGTGAGCAGGTGATGCAGACCATCCACTATCTGAACAGGAACATGGGCATCACGGTGGTGTCCATCACCCACTATATGGAAGAANNCGGCGGCCAGAAGCAGCGCGTCGCCATCGCCCGTGCCCTCGTCAACAGGCCCAAGGTGCTGCTGATGGACGAGCCGCTCGGCGCGCTCGACCTCAAGCTCAGAAAGCAGATGCAGATCGAGCTCAAGCGCCTCCAGCGCAAGCTCGGCATCACCTTCCTCTACGTCACCCACGACCAGGAGGAGGCGCTCACGATGAGCGACCGCATCGGCATCATGCACGACGGCGTGCTCGAGCAGGTGGGCGTTCCCAAGGAAATCTACGAGGAGCCCGCCAACCGGTTCGTCGCCACGTTCATCGGCGAGACGAACCTCTTCGACGGCGTCGTCGACGCGATCGGCGGGGACATCGCCCGGCTCCAGGTCGAGTCCGGCACCGTGCTCGGCAGGTGCAAGGACGTCAAGGTCGGCGAGATGGCCTCCGTCTCCGTCCGTCCGGAGCGCATGCGCTTCTCGACGATGCCCGTCGACGGCTTCTCGATCGAGGGCATCGCCCGCGAGCAGGTCTACGTGGGGTCGGTGCTCAAGAGCATGGTCGAGCTCCCCAACGGCCAGGAGGTCCGGCTCGAGCGGCTCGCGAGCGACCCGCTGCCCGCCGACGGCCCGGTCTTCCTGTACTGGGACCCCATGGACGCGCGCGTCGTGCAGTCGCCCGACCAGGTCGTCTACAAGGCCCTCCAGAACGCCACGTTTCTCTAGGTGAGGACGAGATGAAGCTCAACAGCCATGAGTTCAGATCGAACACGCTGCCGGCGGCCATCACGGTCATCCCGGCCGTGGCCTGGCTCGCCTTCTTCGTGGCGATCCCCCTCGTCTACGTCCTCGTCATGAGCTTCTGCAGCCTCGACGAGTACTACAACGTCGCGTTCCAGTTCACGCTCGGGAACTACGCCGACCTTCTCGACCCCAACTACGTGCAGATCTACGCGCAGTCGATTGTGATCGCGGCGCTCTCCACCGCCATCTGCCTCGCCCTCGGCTACCCCTTCGCGTACCTGATCTCGCGCACGTTCGGGGAGCACAAGGTCATCCTCTACATGCTCGTCATCATCCCGTTCTGGACCAACTCGCTCATCCGAATCTACGGGTGGAGGACCTTCCTCGGGGCGAGCGGCTTCCTCAACGCCGCCCTCGTGGGACTCCACCTCGTGGACTCGCCCGTCGACTTCCTCTTCAACCAGGCGGCGACCGTCCTCGGCATGACCTACGACCTCTTCCCGTTCATGGTCCTGCCCCTCTACACGGCCATCGAGAAGCTCGACGAGGCCCAGATCGAGGCCTCGCACGACCTCGGCGCGCACGGGCTCTCCACCCTGTTCAAGGTCGTCGTGCCGCAGACGGTGAGCGGCATCTTCTCGGGCTGCATCATGGTCTTCATCCCGAGCCTCGGCGCCTTCTACATCTCCGACATCCTCGGCGGCGGCAACTCCGACGTCATCGGCAACCTCATCCAGCGGCAGTTCCAGAGCGGCAACAACTGGCCGCTCGGCGCGGCGCTCTCCATCATCCTCATCGCGATAACCCTGATCCTCGTGAAGATCTACCAGTCCACCGGCGGCGACATGGAAAGTCTGGGGGTGTGACCATGGCCATGAGAAGGCAGCTGCGGGAGAGGCTCTCCCGCCGCGGCGGCATCGTCTACTGCGCCATCATCTACGGCATCCTCTTCCTCCCGATCGCGGTCATCGTCGCCAACTCGTTCAACGCGACCGACACCAAGCCATACATGACCTGGAAGGGCTTCACCTTCGCCTGGTACTCGAAGCTCTTCTCCGACAGGGCCCTGCTCGCCTCGTTCGGCAACACGATGGTCCTCGCCATCGCCACGACCGTCATCGCGACCGTCATGGGCACGATTGTCGCCGTGGGGATGTACCGCTACCGCTTCCGCGGCAAGGGCGTCATCGACGCGCTGCTCTACATTCCCGTCGTCATCCCCGAGATCGTCATGGGCATCTCGCTCTTGGTGCTCTTCACGAGCATCCAGCTGCCCCAGGGCATGCTCTCGCTCGTCATCGCCCACGTGACCTTCTGCCTGCCCTTCGTGATCTTCAACGTGCGGGCCCGCCTCGACGGCTACGACCAGTCGCTCGAGGAGGCGTCGATGGACCTCGGGGCCAACAAGCTCGAGACGTTCTTCCGCGTGACGCTTCCCATGCTCGCGCCCGGCATCGCGGGCGGCGCCCTGCTGTCGTTCACCCTCTCCATCGACGACGTCGTCGTGAGCTTCTTCGTCAACGGCCAGACCATGACGTACCCGCTCAAGGTCTGGCAGAGCATCAAGAGCGGCGTCGCGCCCGACGTGAACGCCCTCTCCACGCTCATCCTCGCCGGCACGGTCCTGCTCGTGGTCCTCACCCAGAGCAAGCTGGTGCCCGGCATCGTCGCCAAGCTGCGCAACCGCAGGGCGCACGTCCTGCGTGCCCGGGTTTCCGCAGATGAGTCGCCCGTCCATCAGAAGGAGGAGCTATGAGAGACACGACCATGTCGAGAAGGGGCTTCCTGCGTTCGAGCGCGGCCGCCCTGGGCCTTGCCGGCATCGCGTCCGCGGGGCTCGCGGGGTGCGGAGGCAGCAGCGCGAGCGACGGCGGTGGTGAGCTCAACATCTTCATCTGGACCGAGTACGTGCCCGACTCGGTCATCGAGGACTTCGAGAGCGAGTTCGGCATCACGGTCAACGCGTCGACCTTCTCGACCAACGAGGACATGCTCGCCAAGTTCACCTCGGGGGAGGACGACGCCTACGACCTGCTCCAGCCCTCCGACTACATGGTGAAGCTCATGATCGACCAGGGCCTGCTCCAGGAGATGGACACGAGCAAGCTGGAGAACATCGGCAACATCGGCAGCCAGTACCTCGACCAGGACTTTGACAAGGGCAACAGGTACTCCGTGCCCTACATGGGCTCGGTCACGGCCATCGCCGTCAACACCGACAAGGTCACGGCGGACATCTCGAGCTACGCCGACCTCTTTGACCCGGCGTACGCGGGCAAGCTCGTCATGCTCGACGACTACCGCGAGGTCCTCGGCATCGCTGCCGACAGCATCGGCATCTCCAACAACGAGACCGACCCGGACAAGCTCGAGCTCGTGCGCGCGCAGGTCATGAAGCTCAAGGACAACATCAAGGTCTACGACTCCGACAGCCCCAAGTCCGCGCTCATCAACGGCGACTGCACGCTCGGCGCCGTCTGGAGCGCCGAGATCGCCCTCGCCCAGCGCGAGAACCCCGCCATCCAGATCGTGTTCCCGACCGAGGGCGCCGAGATCTCCACGGACAACTGGGTCATCCCCGCGCACGCCAAGAACGCCGACAACGCGATGAAGTTCCTCGACTACATGATGCGTCCCGAGGTCGCCAAGACCATCTCGGACGACTACCCCTACGTCCAGCCCAACACCGCCGCCATCGACCTCATGGACGACGACTTCAAGGACAACCCCGCCGAGAACGTCCCGGCCGCGGTCTTCGAGTCGGGGCACCGGACCGAGAGCCTCTCCTCCGACGTCCTCAAGATCTACAACGACATCTGGACCGACCTCAAGAGCTAAGGCGTCTGAGCTGCGGTTCATTGAGAGTACATCGTTTTACCGAAAGGAGCGTTCCCATGGTCTGCGCGGCAGGCGAGAAGGTCGAGGGCGAGAAGGTCGAGAGCGGCGAGAAGGTCGACAGCGGCGAGAAGGTCGAGTTCCTGTTCCTGAGCGAGCCGGACGTCATCAAGGCCGGCTGCACCGACATGTCGGCCTGCATCGACGTCATGGAGGACACGTTCCGTCTCCTCTCGCTCGGCGACTACCGCATGAGCGGCAGGAACGAGAACTCGCACGGCTCGATGATCGAGTTCCCCGAGTCGTCCCCCTTCCCCAACATGCCCCTCTCCAGCGCCGACCGTCGCTACATGGCCATGCCCGCCTACCTGGGCGGCAGCTACAACATGGCGGGCGTCAAGTGGTACGGCTCCAACATCGACAACCGCAAGCGCGGGCTGCCCCGCTCCATCCTCACGCTCATGCTCAACGAGCCCGTGACGGGCGCGCCCGTGGCGCTCATGTCGGCGAACCTCATCTCGTCGTACCGCACGGCCGCCGTCCCCGCCGTGGGCGCGCGGCACCTGGCGAGAAGGGACGCGCACGTCGTCGGCATCGTGGGGCCGGGCGTCATGAACAAGACGACGCTCCGGAGCTTCATCCACGAGCGTCCCGAGATCGACACGGTGCGCGTGAAGGGCCGCGGCGCCCGCTCGCTCGCGTCGTACGTCGACTACGTGCGGACGAACTTCCCCCAGGTCACGACCGTCGAGGTCGTCGACAGCATCGAGGAGGCCGTGCGCGGAGCCGACCTCGTCTCGGTGGCCACGAACGAGAACGGCGGCATCGAGACCTACCCGTACCTCAGGCGCGAGTGGGTCAAGCCGGGCGCCCTCGTCTGCATGCCGTCCGACGCCAACGGCGACGAGGAGCCCTTCATCGACGGCACCTGGAAGATGGTCTGCGACAACTACCTCATGTACGAGGACTGGCGCGACCAGATCGGCCACTTCGACGTCTGCGGGACGCTCGGCAACAAGTGGGTCGACATGGTCGACGAGGGCAGGCTCGACCGGTCGCAGGTCGTCGACCTCGGCGACATCGTCCGCGGGACCGCGCCCGGGCGCGAGTCCGACGACGACATCTTCTGGTTCAGCATCGGCGGCATGCCCGTCGAGGACATCTCCTGGGGCACCGTGGTCTACCGCAGGGCGGCCGAGCTCGGCATCGGCACGAAGCTCAAGCTCTGGGACGCGCCCGCGCTCGCGTGAGCGCGGACGGGTCGAACGGGCAGAGACGGACAAGCGAGGCAGGTGGTCTTCATGAGCAGAATCGCAGAGCATCCCATCCTCGGCACCCCCGAGCGAGGGAGGCTCGTGACCTTCTCGTATGACGGGAGGGAGCTTCAGGGGTACGAGGGCGAGCCCATCGCGATGGCGCTCCACGCCGCGGGCGTGATGGTGCACCGCTACACGGCCAAGCGGCACGAGGCGAGGGGCGTCTTCTGCGCCATCGGGCGCTGCACCGACTGCGTGATGGTCGTCGACGGCAGGCCGAACGTGCGCACCTGCATGACGCCGCTCGCGGCCGGCATGGACGTCCGGACGCAGGACGGCATCGAGCCCCTCGACCCGGACGACCCGCGCGCGGTCCGTCTCGCCTCGATGGTGACGGACGCCGCGGAGAGGGGAGGCGAGTAGGGCATGAATCGTCATGACCTCATCGTGATAGGGGCGGGCCCCTCCGGGCTCTCGGCGGCCATCGAGGCCGCTCACGCGGGCATGGACGTCGTCGTCTTCGACGAGAACGCCCGGCCCGGCGGCCAGCTCTTCAAGCAGATCCACAAGTTCTTCGGGTCCAAGGAGCACCACGCGAAGGTGCGCGGGTTCCGCATCGGCGACGAGCTCCTGAAGGAGGCGGACGCGGCGGGCGTGCGCGTCGAGCTCGACTCGTCCGTGCTCGGGCTCTACCCGGACCGCGAGGTCGTCGTCCGCCACGGTGACGAGGTCTTCCACGCCAAGGGCGACGCGGTCCTCGTCGCGACGGGCGCCTCCGAGAACACCCTCGGCTTCCCGGGTTGGACGCTTCCCGGCGTCATCGGCGCGGGAGCCGCCCAGACGATGATGAACCTGCACGGTGTCAGGCCGGGCGACCGCGTCCTCATGCTCGGCTCGGGCAACGTCGGCCTCGTCGTGGGGTTCCAGCTCCTCCAGGCCGGCTGCGAGGTCGTCGGCGTCGTCGACGCCGCGCCGCGCGTCGGCGGTTACGGGGTGCACGCGGCCAAGCTCGCGCGCTGCGGCGTGCCGTTCTACCTCTCGCACACGATCGTCTCTGCCGAGGGGTCAGACCACGTGACCGGCGTCACGATCGGCGAGGTCGACAGGAGCTGGCAGATCGTACCCGGCACCGAGAGGCACTTCGACGTCGACACCATCTGCGTCGCCGTGGGCCTGTCGCCCATGAGCCAGCTGCTCGACATGGCCGGCTGCGACATGGTCGACGACCCCAAGCGCGGCGGGCTCGTCCCCGTCTGCGACGAGAGCGGCGCGACGAGCGTGGCGGGCATCTTCGCCTCGGGCGACGTCTCGGGCATCGAGGAGGCCTCCTCCGCGATGATTGAGGGGCGCATCTCGGGCGCCGCCATCGCCGACTACCTCGGCTACCTCGAGCACGAGGGAGAGACGCGACGGGTCGGCGAGCTCGAGGGGTCGCTCGACGCGCTCCGCCAGGGCATGTTCGCGCCCAAGAACCGCGGCACGGTGCCCGAGAGGACCGAGGAGGGCTGCCCCGTCTCGATGAACCTCCTTGAGCACGGCTTCCTCTCCGACGACGAGGTCCTCGCCTATCCCGGGGTCACTCACGCGAAGGGCGTCCACGCGGTGATCGAGTGCAGTCAGAACATCCCCTGCAACCCCTGCCAGGACGCCTGCAGGAAGGGCTGCATTTCCATCGGCAAGAACATCACGTCGCTCCCCGTCGTGGTCGGCGACGCGGCCTGCGTGGCCTGCGGCATGTGCGTCGCGTCCTGCCCGGGCCAGGCCATCTTCCTCGTCGACGAGGATGCCGGCGACGGCTTCGCGACGGTGACCCTGCCCTACGAATTTCTCCCCGTGCCCTCAGTAGGCACGCGGGGGAGGGGGCTCTCGAGGTCGGGCGAGGAGATCTGCGACGCCGTGGTCGAGTCCGTGCGCTGCGTCTCCGCGTTCGACCACACCAACCTGCTCACGATGCGGGTTCCCGAGGACTGTGCCATGCGGGCGAGGTTCTTCAGGCCGGCGCCCGCCGATGCCGACGAGGAGGCGGTCTCATGAGCGACGAAGCCGTGCGCATGACCACGAACGGGGCGAGCAGGTCCTTCTCGCCCGCGCCGCTGGACCGCTCGCGGGGGCTCGGGGACTTCGTGCCCGCGCCCGACGAGGACGTGCTCGTCTGCCGCTGCGAGGAGGTCACCAAGGGAGACATCCGGAGGGCCGTCCACGACGGCATGTACACGATGACCGAGGTCAGGCGCTACCTGCGCGTGGGCATGGGGCTCTGCCAGGGGCAGTCGTGCACCAAGCTCGTGCGGCGGATCATGGCCGCCGAGCTGGGGGTCTCCCCGGCGGCGCTCGACGCCGAGACCTCTCGGGCGCCGATGCGCCCCGTCGAGATGCGGGTGCTGGGAAACGAGGAAGCCGCGGGGGGAGCTGACGCGCGATGACGGATACCAGGACAGAGGGCGTGGAGGCGCTGGGTAGCACGGCGGACGTCATCGTCGTCGGCGCCGGCGTCATCGGATGCGCGACAGCCTACAACCTCGCGCTGCGCGGCCGCTCCGTCGTCGTGCTCGAGCGCGACGAGAGCATCGGCAACGGCGGCTCGAGCCGCAACGGCGGCGGCGTCAGGCAGTCGGGGCGCGACGCGCGCGAGCTGCCGCTCGCGATGTACGCCGTCGAGCACCTGTGGCCGAGCCTCTCCGAGGAGCTCGGGGCCGACGTCGAGTACGTCAAGAGGGGCAACCTCCGCCTGGGCAAGACCGAGCACCACCTCGAGGTGCTCCGGGGGCTTGCCAAGACCGGCAGGGAGCATGGCCTCGACATGCGGATGCTCTCGACGGACGAGGTGCGGGAGCTCAACCCCTTCCTCTCCGACGAGGTCATCGGGGCGTCGTGGTGCCCGACCGACGGGCACGCGAACCCCCTGCGCACGACGCTCGCCTTCTACCGCCGCGCCCGCGAGCTCGGGGTGCGGTTCGTGACGGGCGTCGACGTGCTCGGCGTGCGCACGGTCCGCGGACGTGCCCGCCAGGTCGTGACGTCCGCGGGCGTGTTCGAGGGCGACGAGGTCGTCCTCGCCGCCGGCCTCGGGACGCGCCGCCTCGCCGCGAGCGTCGGCATCGACGTCCCCATGCGCGGGCTTCTCATCGAGGCGCTCGTGACGGAGGCCGAGCCTCGGATGTTCCCGCAGATGCTGGGCACCGCCGACGCCGACTTCTACGGTCACCAGACCGAGCACGGGTCGTTCGTCTTCGGCGGTGACTCCGGCCTCGAGGAGTCCAACGGCTATGCCGGCGGCGTCCCCACCGCGAGCATCACGGCGCCCGCGATCTGCCGGAGCATCATGAAGTACGTGCCGCGCCTGGCGGACGCGAAGATCGTCCGCACCTGGGCGGGCTGGGAGGACGAGTGCGCCGACGGCGTGCCGGTCATCAGCACCGTCGACGAGGTACCGGGTCTCACCCTCGCGTGCGCGTTCACGGGGCACGGCTTCGGGATCTCGCCTATCGTCGGGCGTCTCGTCGCCGAGCTCTGCTGTGGCGAGAAGACCACGCTCGACGTGACCGCGTTCAGGTACGACCGCTTCCGCGCGTGGGCGTAGGGAGGGAGCATGGACTCCTTCGACTTCAGCATGCCGACGCGGATCGTCTTCGGGCGGGGGAGGGAGGGCGAGACGGGCCGTCTCGTCCTCGAGTCCGGCGGGAGCCGGGCGCTCGTGCTCTTTGGCGGGGGGTCCGCGCGTCGCACGGGGCTTCTCGCCAGGGTCGAGCGGTCGCTCGACGAGGCACGCGTCGGGTTCGTCGAGCTCGGCGGCGTGCGGCCCAACCCGGGGAGCGGCCTCGTCTACGAGGGCGTCGAGCGCTGCCGGGCCGAGGGCGTGGACTTCGTCCTGGCCGTCGGCGGCGGGAGCGTCATCGACACGGCCAAGGCCGTCGCCGCCGGGGTCTGCTACCCCGGCGACGTCTGGGACTTCTACGAGGGGGACGCTGCCCCGCTCGAGGCGCTGCCCGTCGGGGTCGTGCTGACCATCGCCGCGTCGGGCAGCGAGGCGTCGCCTGACTCGGTCATCACGCGCGACGAGACCCTGCTCAAGCGCGAGACGAGCTCGCGGGTCCTGCTGCCGCGCTTCGCGGTCATGGACCCCGAGCTCACCGAGACGCTGCCCGCCTACCAGACGGCCTGCGGGATCACGGACATGCTGAGCCACGCGCTGGAGCGCTACCTCACGAACACGCCCGAGGTCGAGACGAGCGACCGCCTGCTCGAGGGGCTCATGCTCGCCATCGTCGCGGAGGCGCCGAGGGTCATGGCCGACCCGCACGACCACGAGGCGCGGGCGAACCTCATGTGGGCCGCCTGCCTCGCTCACAACGACGTGGCCGGGGTCGGCAGGAGCCAGGACTGGGCGAGCCACGACATCGAGTACGCGCTCTCGTCGAGGTTCGGCTGCGCGCACGGCGCCGGGCTCGCCGTCGTGATGCCGGCCGTCATGAGCTACACCNNGCTGGCACGGCTCGCCGTGCGCGTCTGGGGCTGCGAGGCGTCCGCAGAGGGTCCGGAGGCCACCGCGCGCGAGGGGATTTCGAGGTTCCGCGGGTTTCTCGCCTCGCTCGGCATGCCCGTCACGCTGGGCGAGATCGGGGCCGGCGCTGATGACGTCGAGGCGATGGCGTACGAGACCTGCCATGCCGGTGGGCGCACGGGAAGGGTCGGCGGGTTCGTCTCGCTGGGCGAGAAGGACGTGCGGCGCATCTTCGAGCTCGCGCTCCGATGAGGGTGCGGCGGGAGGTGACGGGCATGGCGTCGAGCTACGTGATTCTCGCTTTGGCGATTGCGCTCGAGGTCGCCGCGGACGTGATCCTCGAGGACACGAAGGGCTTCACGGCCGTGGGACCCTCGCTGCTGACGCTCGTCCTCTTCGTCGCGAGTCTCGTGCTGTTCTCGCGGGTGCTGCTGAGCATCAACCTCTCGGTGGCGTATGCGACCTGGTCTGCCGCGGGCATCATCGCGACCACGGCGGCGTCGCTCGTCATCTTCCACGACGAGCTCTCGACGGCGGGCGGGGTCGGGATCGTCCTTCTCGTCATCGGCGTGATCCTCGTCAACCTGTAAAAGGGGACAGGTTGCTTTTNNTTTTCCATGTCCGACTTTCCGGGATTTCGTTCGGCGGTGCCTTTAGTGCGGCGTGAGGTGTGTCGCGGGCAAAGGTCGAGTTGCTTCCTCACATACGCTGGGGACCTGGTTTCGGCGCCAACCGCGTAGGTCGACGTCGTCGCGACAAACGCCGCGCAC
>DCZG01000054.1 GCA_002331575.1 Atopobium sp. UBA2090
CGGCTCTCGGTCAACCTCGAGCTCCCGAGTGCCTCGTCGCTCTCGTCCCTCTGTCCCGACAAGGACAAGCAGGCCATCACGCGACCCATGTCGCTCATCCACCGGCAGCGCGAGCAGGAGGCCCTCACGCTCGCGAGCGGCAGACGCGACAAACGCCTTCCCGCCTCTCACGCGCCACGGCCCGACGCGCCGATGCCGCTCTTCACCAACGGCCAGGGCCTCACCCTGCGTCCGCGCTCGACGGTCTCCTCCCGACGGCGCCATTTCGCCCCGGCTGGCCAGTCGACGCAGCTCATCGTGGGAGCCACGCCCGAGGACGACAACCACATCCTCCAGCTCTCGAGGGCGCTCTACGACAGCTACGACCTCAAGCGCGTGTTCTTCTCCGCCTACCTGCCCATGCTGGACGACGATCGTCTCCCGGAGCCCGGAACCCCCGTGCCGCTTCGCAGGGAGCACCGTCTCTACCAGGCCGACTGGCTCATGCGCTACTATGCCTTCTCGCCCGACGAGCTCGTGACGCCGAGCGAGCCCTGGCTCGACCTCGACCTCGACCCCAAGCTTGCCTGGGCGCTCAGGAACATCGACCGCTTCCCCGTGGAGGTTATGGACGCACCGCTTGAGCTGCTTCTGCGCGTCCCTGGCGTCGGGCCGGTGGGGGCGAGGCGCATCGTCGCCGCGCGCCTCACCAAGCGCCTCGACTTCGACGATCTTCGAAGGCTCAACGTGACCCTTAAGCGCGCGAGGCCCTTCCTCACCTGCGCGGGCCTGAGAGACAAAGGCGTCGTGCTCGACGCCGAGTTCATCCGTCAGAGGGAGGTGGGAGATGCCCGACGCAGCTCGTACAACCGTGCCCGCCGCGAGGCCGAGTCAGCCCAGCTCAGCCTCTTCTGAGGAGCTGCGGGAGAAGGTCGCCTCGGTGCGCGCGGCTGCCGAGGGCGGCTCCGCGGTCCTTCTCGCCTGCGACCCCTCCGTCGAGGGCGTGCTCTCGAGCATCGGCCTCGCCTACCTCGCGCACCTGCCCGCCGACCGCGTCCGCCTCGCCCGCGACGACGCCTGCCAGGCCCGGCTCGACGAGGTCGTCATCGCTGCGCCGCCTGCAGAGGGAGACGACGCGGTCGATCTCGCCTGGCGCGTCTGGCGCGGGCTCGAGACAGCGGTCTCGGGGGGCTGCAGGTGGCAGAGGAACGGCCGCTGCTCCGGGAGCTGTCGCGCCGAGTGCACGCGCAAGGTGCTTCTCGCCTGCGCGTCGGACTCCCCCTCCATGCCCGAGACGGTCCATCGCTACGTGAGGCTGGCGTTCGACACGCGCGGAGAGCTGCGGTCGATGTCCTCCAGCCCCGACGTCCTCGCGACGGACGCCCTGGCACGACGCGTGTCCTGCGAGTGCGAGAAGACCCGTCAGTTCGCGCGCTTCTCCCGGCTCTCGGACGGCTCGTTCTTCTCGACGTTCAGGCCGAGCGAGAACACCATCCCGCTCGTGGCGCAGCGCTTCGCGTCGCGCATGGGCACCGAGCGCTTCTGCCTCGTCGACCCCATTCACCGCATGGCCGCCCTGCACGAGAAGGGAGCCCGCAGGTGCCAGGTGACCCGCCTCGACCAGGCGCTGGCCGACGAGCTCGCGTCGCGAGACGACCTCGCGCCCGACGAGCGCTACGTGCGCGCCATGTGGAAGCGTCTCTACGCCGGGCTCACGCTCGAGGGACGAGGCAAGGTCGAGCGCGGCTACGACCTGCGCGCCAATTTGATGCCCAAGCGCTTCTGGGCGGGCCTCACCGAGCTCGACCCCTACGTCGGCGAGGAGGACGTCGCCGTCCCCGAGCGCTATTCCGGACGAAGCCCCGTCCTGTCCGATGCCGCTCGGACTGACAGGCAGGACGGCTGATGACACCCACAAAAAAGGACCCCGCACGAGGCGGGGTCCAGAGACGTCGCGATTGCGAGCCGCTAGTCGAGGTCACCGAAGTCGGAGACGGAGCTGCTCTTCATGGGAGCAGAGGGCTGCGACGAGGAGATGCGACGGACGGGCGCGGAGCCGGTCGGCGTGTTGGAGAGCTTCTCCGCGGGGAAGACGGAGTCGGCGTCGTCGAGGAAGTGCTGCAGGAGCTTCTTGTACTCGGAGCGGAAGTCCTCGCGGGACTGCTTGAGGCGGTCGATCTCGTCGAGCTCGTTCTGCTTCTCGGCGAGCGCCTGGCGGATGACTTCGCGGGCCTTCTGGTCGGCCTCGTTGCGAATGCGGTCGGCGTTGTCGCGGGCCTCGTCGACCATCTTGTCGGCGCTCTGCTGGGCAACGATGAGGACGCGGGAGATCTGCTCCTCGGAGGCGGTGTTGAAGTTGACCGTCGGGATGGCCGGCTGCGTGATCGCCGTCGACGGGGCCGCGGAGGACTGCTGCTCCTCGAGGCTCGCAATCTGGGCGTTGGCAGCCGCGAGCTGCTGCTCGGTGCTGTTCAGGCGGCTCTTGAGGTCCGCGATCTTCTGGAGCATCGCGTCGACTTCGCCGGAGAGCTCCTCGAGGAAGGCATCGACCTCGTCGGTGTTATAGCCGTCCTGGCCGCGCTTGCAGGGAGAGAAGGTCTGTGCTTCGATGTCTGCTGGTGTGATTGCCATTCTTGTTCCCTTTCGTCTTCGTATGGACGCCGCTGACGACGTACGTACCTTAGAAAAGTATAGACAATATCAAGCGCTCGATGAGTTCGAGAGCGAATAACGCCACAATAGGCGAAAAATCAATGCCTCCGAAGGGCGGGATGAGCCGCCGGAAGAGGTTGAGCCACGGCTCCACAAGCGATCCGAGCGCATCGCGGATCGAGTCGACCGTCGAGTTGCCGCGCGGAATCCACGACATGATGCACCAGATGACGATGAGGAGCATGTAAATCTGGAAGAGCTTCGTGATGATGCTGTACAGGCCCATGCGGTTCGGTCTCCTCTACTTGCCGGCAAGTTCGTCGGTACGCCTGAGTGCCGCGTCGACCGCGTCCTCGACGGCGAGGAAGAGGTCGGGCTCGAGGGCGCGCAGCCCCGCGGCGGTCGTCCCGCCAGGAGACGTGACCTTGTCCATGTAGGCGCGCGGATGCTCCCCCGACTCCAGGAGCTGCGTTGCGACGCCGCGCATGGTCGAGAGGACCATCTCGCGTGCGTCCGAGCAGGCCATCCCGTGCTCGACGGCCGCGCGTGTGAGGACGTCGGCGAAGAGCGCGATGTAGGCAGGACCGCAGCTCACCACGGCGCCCTCGGCGTCGAGCTGGTCCTCGCGCATCACGCGGGCGCTGCCGAGCGCTCCGAAGATGCCGCGGGCGCGCTCGACGTCGGCGGCGGTGGCGCGAAATCCCGCGCAGATGGCTGTGGCGCCCGAGAGCACCTTGACGGGCAGGTTCGGCATCACGCGCACGACGCGCGAGGTGGGAAGCGCAGCCTCGAGGGTCGCGAGCGGCACGCCGGCGGCGATGGAGATCACGGGTCGCCCGGCGAGAAGGTCGGCGAGGCCGGCGAGGACGCCGGGGAGGATCTGAGGCTTGACCGCGAGC
Source organism: Atopobium sp. UBA2090 (assembly GCA_002331575.1). Lineage (GTDB taxonomy): Bacteria > Actinomycetota > Coriobacteriia > Coriobacteriales > Atopobiaceae > Olsenella_D. The sequence goes on from DCZG01000054.1 coordinate 3,531, forward strand.
ACCACGACGTCGGGACCTGCGGAGACCATCTCGGCGGCGTCGGAGAAGGTTCGGATTCCCAGCTCGCCGAGGGCGGCACGCGACGTCTCGTTGGGGTCCGCCGCCATGACACCCGAGGGGTCGGCGGCACCCGAGGCGACGAGACCGGAGGCAATCGCACCGCCCATGGAGCCGGCGCCCACGACGCCGACGAGGAAGTTCAGCTTTTCCATGTTACACACCCTACCTTGCGAGGTCGCCGTCAGAGACGAGCTTGTCGATGTCGGCCTGCGTGAGGGAGATGCCCTGCGGAAGCACGGCGAAGACGCGGTCGCCCAGCTCCTCGACGGCTCCATCGACGCCATACGAGAGGCCGAATGAGAAGTCGAGGATGCGCTTGGCCGTCTCGATGTTGGTGTTCTTGAACACGAGCACGACGGGCTGGTTGGTGCGCACGCGCCTCACGACGGACTGGACATCGTCGTAGGAGACCGGCCGCAGGACGTACGGGGGCAGCTGGCCGGAGGTCACGCGCGGCTTGGGGCGCAGACCCACGTCACCAGGGGTCGTGTTGCCGGTGGACGGCACGGCC
>DCZG01000024.1:0-3704 GCA_002331575.1 Atopobium sp. UBA2090
TAATGCGTCTGACGGTATCGGAATTGGCGTCGCCCGCGTTGCGGTGGATCCTGACCTTTCGTTTACCCCGCATGTTCCCGAGGATGCCGATGCGGAGAAGGCCCGCTATGCGAGCGCCGTCGCCAAGTTCATCGAGCAGACCAACGCACAGATCGAGCGCATGACCCAGACCGTCGGCGAAGAGGCGGCCGCCATCATGGGCGCCCACATCGAGTTCGCCGAGGACGACGGCATCAAGGAGATGGTTGCCAACTCCATCGATACCGGCATGTGCGCCGAGCAGGCCGTGGGCGAGGCCTACAAGATGTACTACGACATGTTCTCCGCCTCCGACGAGGAGGTCTTCCGCGAGCGTGCCGCCGACGTCGCCGACGTGAGCACCGGTCTTCTCGCCGACCTGCTGGGCAAGGAGGTCGTGGACCTCTCCACGCTCCCCGAGAACTCCATCGTGGTCGTCCACGAGCTCACCCCGTCCATGACCGCCGACATCGACAAGGACAACGTCGCCGGCATCATCACCGAGACCGGTGGCCGCACCTCCCACTCCGCCATCATCGCCCGTGCCCTCGAGATCCCCGCCGTCCTCTCCGTGGCTGACGCCACGAAGCTCATCAAGAGCGGTGACATGGTCGTCGTCGACGGCTCCGCGGGCAAGGTCCTCGACAACCCCGCCGACCATGACCTCGAGCACTATCGCGCCAAGGCAAAGCAGTACGCCGAGGAGAAGGCCGCCCTCGAGGCGTATCGTGGCAAGCCGACCGTCACCGCCGACGGCACCTCGAAGCTCCTTGTGGCCAACATCGGCAACCCCGACGACGCCAACGTCGCAGCCGAGCATGACGCCGAGGGCGTCGGCCTCTTCCGCTCTGAGTTCCTCTTCATGGACGCCAAGGAGCTCCCGACCGAGGACGAGCAGTTTGCCGCCTATCAGAAGGTCGCCCTCCGCATGAAGGGCAAGCCCGTCATCATCCGCACGCTCGATGTGGGTGGCGACAAGGAGATCCCGTACCTCAACCTTCGCCACGAGGACAACCCCTTCATGGGCTTCCGTGCCGTTCGCTACTGCCTCAACAACCCCGAGCAGTACAAGGTCCAGCTCACTGCCCTCCTGCGTGCCTCCGCGTTCGGCGACATCAAGATCATGCTTCCGCTCGTCACCTGCATCGACGAGGTCCGCAAGGCCAAGGAGCTCATCGCCGAGTGCAAGGCGGACCTTGACGCGCGCGGCATCGCCTACAACAAGGACATCGAGGTCGGCACCATGATCGAGACCCCTGCGGCCTCCCTCATCGCCGACGACCTCGCCGCCGAGTGCGACTTCTTCTCCATCGGCACGAACGACCTCATCGGCTACACGATGTGCGCCGACCGCGGCAACGACCGCGTTGGTTACCTCTACACGGTCTACCAGCCCGCCGTTCTCCGCTCGCTCAAGCGCATCATCACGACGGCCAACGCTGCCGGCATCATGGTCGGTATGTGCGGCGAGGCCGCTGCGGACCCGCTGCTCATCCCCGTCCTCGTCTCCTTCGGTCTTGACGAGTTCTCCGTCTCCGCGCCGTCCATCCTGCGCACGAGGCGCATCATCTCCGAGTGGAGCAAGGCGGACGCCGATGCTCTCGTCGAGAAGGTCATGCAGCTCAAGACCGCCATCGAGGTCAAGGCCATGCTCCAGAAGGCTGCCAAGTAGCATCGTTTCCAGCTAGGTTCACCGAGGGACGCCCGCGAAAGCGAGCGCCCCTCTTTTCGTGAATCTCTCGCCGTGCGCGCGATGCCGCTCGCTTGACTGCCAAGGGCTTGCTGACCTCGCGCTTTCCGGTGCTCCCATGATTCGTAGTAAACTGAAAATAACGTTGGGGGGCATCCTGTCGATCGACGCACTCGGCGCATCCACGCCGCTGGTCCAGGTCGTCTATGAGGTTCCGTGGCTCGGACCGCGCCGGTAAGGGCTGGCCTTCCTGAGCGCTTCGTCATCCGTCAGGAGGAGGCACCATGAGTATGCCGTCGTACGCCCCGCTCTACGCATCGCTCCCTGATCCTGGTGCCTATCTCGCCCGTCTGGGAATCGACCCGGAGGCATATCTCCGCTCGGCTCATCCGCATCTGCCCGAGTCCCCGTCCGCCTACAGCATGCCGCACACGAAGGAGTCGCTTGACCTGCTCGTGCGTGAGCACCTGTTCCATGTTCCCTTCGAGGACCTCGACACCTACGACCTCAAGCGCGAGGTCTCGCTCGAGATCGACGACCTGTTCGAGAAGATCGTGGTTCGCCGTCGCGGCGGGTACTGCTTCGAGCTCAACGGCCTGCTCTTCGCGCTCATCGAGAGCCTCGGGTTTGCCTGCTATCCGATCGGCATGCGCGTCGCCTTCGAGGGTGACTTCCCGCCGATCGCCCACCGAGCCACCCTCGTCACCCTGCCCGAGGGTGATCGCGTCCTCTGCGACGTGGGCTTCGGCGGCCCGGCGCCCATCACCGCGATGTATCTGGACACGATCGTGCCCCAGAGGTCCGGCAAGCTCACCTTCCGCTACGACCAGGACGGCCCGAAGGGGCTCTACCGTCAGATCTATCTTCAGAAGGACGGGTCTGAGCTGGTAGAGTTCCTGTTCTCCGACCAGCCCGTCGAGCAGGTCGACTTCATGCTCTCAAACGCCTTCATGACCCACAATGCGGGAACGCGCTTCCATAACAATCGCGTGCTCAACTTCCTGAACGAGAACGGCAGCGTCGCCATCGACAATGACGTCCTGCGAATCCATGAGGGAGGAAAGCTCACCGAGATGCCTCTGCCCACACCGGAGGCTCGCAAGAAGGCCTACGTCGACTACTTCGGCATGCCGGAGGAGTCCCTGACGGAGCTCTGATTCTCTCGCCATGGCTTGTGCATCAAGGCGTGCGCCTTGTTACCAGGTGCAGCTCGGCGGCACGATGACCCTGAGCGCCGAGGGGACCACGCTCACGTGGTAATGCCTTCCGCGCATCCGCTCGCCGTCCACCTGACAGGGCGGCTCCTTCTCGGTGAACTCGACGTCGAGGGACGAGAAGGTGCGCAGACTCACCACGTTCGAGCCCGCGTGCTTCCCGAACCGCGCGAGCGCGAGGAGCCCGAGCAGATGCGCGACGTTCGGGGTGCGAACGTTGAAGCAGAGGTCGAGAAGGCCGTCCGTCGGGTTCGCCTTCGGGCAGATGGAGAAGCCCCCGCCGTACGTCGGCCCGTTCTGGGCGGCAAAGACGATGGAGTTGAGCTCGAGCGGTTCCTCGCCGTCGATGGAGACCCGTGAGGGGAATCCTGACGAATCGCCGCGCACCTGGCTCATGATGCGCACGCCTGAGGTGGCGAAGAGCGTCTCGCCCTCCTGCGAAGTGTTGGCCTCGCGCCGGTCCGTCGTGTCGAGCGCGATCGCGGCGTCGAGTCCGAAGGAGAGCGTCTCCATGAAGTAGGCGCTCGCCGGGGCATCGCTTTCCACGTTGCCGAGCTCGATGATGCGCGGCGACCCCTCGAGAATCTCGCGAAGCGACGCCTCCGGATCGTTGAAGGTCGCATTGAGCGTGCGCGCGAAGTCGTTTCCCGAGCCCATCGGCACGATGGCGAGCGCGGGACGGCTCTCGGAGCCGATCCGCATGAGACCGTTGACGACCTCGTGGATGATGCCGTCGCCACCGAGCGCGATGACGGTGTCGAAGCCCGCCGCCCCTCTCGCCA
>DCZG01000024.1:3710-8123 GCA_002331575.1 Atopobium sp. UBA2090
AGCATGTGCACATACGAGGTCGTGACGGAGTCATATGACTCGAAGAATCGCCTCACGCGCTCCGCCGCCTGGGCGCCCCGTCCGCTGTGGGCGGTGGGGTTTGCGATGACGAGCGTTCTTCCGAGACTGCGAACGGCCATGGGTACCTCCGCGGATGCTTGACTGCCGAACCCTATTCTATGGGACCGCCACGGACATGACCGCGTGTCTCATGGCGGACGGCGCCCCTGTCGGGTAGGCGCGCCTTCTCATATGGTGCCCACATGGGTTGGCTTCTCGGCGAGGAAGAACCTGGAAGCGGAACCCGTCGCTTTCTCGTCCGTCGTTTTGGACTCTCTTGATTCCGATGGCGTTTTTCCTTTGAAGTCCAACGCCGTGGTGCGAGAGCGGCCTCTGAGGTATCTTCAACGGCGTGGCCTATCACGACAGGGGTCTTCATGAGGTTCTACAACGTCTATTGGTTTGTCGGCACGGTCGCCTCTGGCCTTGTCGGAGGCGTCTACCTCCTGCTTCGCGCATGGCGCGATCGGGGGGAGGCCGACTTCGGCATCGAGCTCGCGCTTGGCCTGTGGTGCCTTGCCGTGGGGGCTCTCGTCGGGCTCGCTCACTTCTCGCTCGTGCCTGATGCGCTTCCAGCCGCGGTGATCTGTCTCCCCGCAGGAGTGTTGCTGGTTTTGGCAGGCAGGCACGTCTGGCAGGGCGACGCGGGGGAGTATCCCTCCGAGGTCGAGGGTCGCTGCGTGCGCCTCACCGAGGGACCGAGCGGCGAGCGCTGGGCGGAGTTCTCCTACGAGGTGGACGGGCGTCCGCTTCGCGCGTTCTGCGAGGATTCCGTTGCCGCCGGGACCGTCAAGGTGGGCGATACTCGGCTCATCCACGCGAGCGCCACCCAGCCGCTCTCCATCAGGCTCTCGGTCCGGGGAAGTCTCGCAGGAGGCGTCGCCATCGGTCTTCTCGGCGTCGCCCTTCTCGCCATCCCCGTCCTCTTCGTCGTGCTGTAAGTTTTCCGGCCAAGGGCGAGACCTTTTGATTGCAACGTGACGCGGATTTCCCAACAAAGTCAGAGAATTCTTACCGCCTTTCGGCGCAGCTCGTCGTAGGGTGGCCCTTTGGCTGCCAAAGGGCGTTGGCACCTTTGGCAGGCTGAAAGGGAGTGCGGCAAAGGTGGACTTTCTCGGCGTTTTGTATCACCATCAGTCGGAGTGATGTCATCCGGCGACGAGAAGGACAAGGCATGAGCAGGCACGAAGCCGCGGAGCAGTACGAGAAGGCCCTCGCCTCCGGCAAGCGATGCTACCGAGAGTGCGTCCATGCCGGCCGCTATCCCTACCTGCAGGCGCTTGACGAGCTGATCGACGAGACCGAGGTCAGGGGCTATGAGAGCATCGGTCTCGTGGAGGTGCCCATGGAGCTCGTGGTGGGCACCCGGGTGGCCGGGCGGAGAAACGCCTTCGCGGCCAACTTCATGCCCCTCCTCGGCGAGCAGAGCGAGTTCGCCTACAAGTGGACCTCCCTCTGCGAGGCGCACCTGAGCGACGAGGGCATCCGCGACCCGGTCGAGGCCTACGAGTACCTGGGGCGCTTCTACGTCCAGGAGGGCAACAAGCGCGTGAGCGTCCTCAAGAGCTTCGGCGCCGCATCGGTGACCGGCACCGTCACGCGCGTCCTTCCCTCGTGGTCGGACGACGAGGCCTTCCGCGTCTACGAGGAGTTCCTGCGCTTCTACGCGCTGAGCAGGACCTATCTCGTCCGGTTCTCGCACGAGGGGAGATACGCCCGCCTCCAGGAGGCGCTCGGGTTCGAAGCCAATCACGTGTGGACGGATGACGAGCGCAAGGTCTTCTCGGCAGCCTTCCACAGGTTCGGCGCGGCGCTCGCCTCGCTGAAGAAGGAGTCCGAGGGAGTCACCACCGCCGAGGCCCTTCTCGCCTGGCTCTCTGCCTATCCCGTGTCCGCGCTCAGGACGATGAGCCAGAAGGAACTCGAGGCTTCGATCGCTGGCATGGCGGCGGACATCTCCTCGGCGGCATCCGGACCGCACATGGCCGTGAGCTCGGAGCCAGCAGGTGCCAACCTCGCCGTCGTGTCGCGCATCGTCGACACGGTCGTCCCGCACGGACCGCTTCGAGTCGCATTCGCTCACGAGTCCGATCCCGCTGGGAGCCCGTGGCTCGAGGCTCACGAGCGCGGCAGGGAGTATCTGGAGCAGGCTCTCGCGGGGCAGGTTACGACCTCCTCGCATGCGCCGAGTGCGGGGGAGACTCCCGAGGACGCGATGGAGCGCGCGGCCCAGGACGGCGCCGACGTCATCATCGCGACGACGCCCACGCTCATGGCATCCTGCCGCCGCGTCGCCGCCGATCATCCGGGCGTCAAGGTCCTCGACTGCTCGCCTTTCGCCCCGTCTGCCGGGGTCCGCACCTTCTACGGGCGGATGTACGAGCCGTACTTCATCGCCGGTGCCATCGCCGGGGCAGTCTCCGGCGCGGCCGACGTGGGGCTCGTCGCCGACAGCCCCGAGACGGCGGCGGTCTGCGAGCTTGATGCGTTCGCACTTGGCGTCGAGCTCACCAATCCCACCGCGAGGGTCCTGCTGCGGTGGGGAGGTGGTGACGACGACGCCTTCGACGAGCTCGCCACAGGCGGGTCCCGCGTCATCTGTCACTGCGGCACCACCGCCAGGCAGGGCACGAGCGACGTCGAGGGGCTCTACCTCGTGTCCGGTGGTCGCCTCGAGCTTCTCGCCGTCCCGGTCTGGAACTGGGGCTCGTTCTACGCGCGGCTCGTGGGCGGGATTCTCGGCGGCTCGTGGGACTCCGGCCTCGTCAGGGGCGACGCGGTGAGCTACTGGTGGGGGATGCGGAGCGGCGTCGTCGACCTGCGTCTGGGGCAGGGGCTCCCCGAGGGCTGCCGCGTGCTCGCCGAGCTTCTCCGGCGTGACATCATGGCCGGCGACTTCGACGTCTTCTGCAGGCGAGTCGAGCGTCAGGACGGCACCCTGTTCTGCGACGGAAGCCATGGTCCCGACCTCAAGGAGATCGTCGCCATGGACTTCCTCTGCTCCCGGATCGACGGGGAGCTTCCGCGCGTGGAAGCGCAGCAGCTTGGGGTGGGTGTCCGATGAGGGTGCTCTTCGTGGCGGACGAGGAGAGCCCCTTTCTGTGGGACTACTACACTCCCGGGAGGCTCGACGGCATCGACCTCATCGTCTCATGTGGCGACCTCAAGTCGGAGTACCTCACGTTCCTTGTGACGATGGGGCGAGCTCGGCTCCTCTACGTCCACGGCAACCACGACACGGGATACGAGCGGCGTCCTCCCGAGGGCTGCGAGTGCATCGATGACAAGCTCGTCAAGATCGGCGGCCTGCGCATCCTGGGCCTCGGCGGGTGTCCGCGCTACAACGGCGGGCCGTACCAGTACACGGAGCACGAGATGCGCATGAAGATCCTGCGTCGCCTTCCCGGCATCCGGATGGCCGGAGGCGTGGACGTCATCGTGAGCCACGCGTCGGTCAGGGGTGTGGGGGATGACAGCGACTACGCGCATCGCGGCTTCGAGACGTTTCGTCCGCTCGTCGAGAGTCTCAAGCCGCGCTACCTCGTGCACGGTCACGTCCACCTCAACTACGGTGCGAACATCCCGCGCGTCGAGTGGCTGGGGGAGACCCAGGTCATCAACGCCTACGAGCGTTACGTCCTCGATATCTGAGCGGTGCGAGACGAAAGCAGGCCCCCCGATTTCCGGAGGGCCTGCCTGCGATTCTTTGGAGCGGCAGACGGGACTCGAACCCGCAACAATCAGCTTGGAAGGCTGACGCTCTACCAATTGAACTACTGCCGCACTGGTCGGGGTGACTGGATTCGAACCAGCGACCCTCTGCTCCCAAAGCAGATGCGCTACCAAGCTGCGCTACACCCCGGAGCCGCTGCAAAAGTATAGGTTAGGAAGGGTCCCCGGGCAACCTACAACTTGTGTACGTCACTCATAATCGACAAGCTACAAAAAGAATGACCCTTCCCAGGCTAATCTCGGCTTGAGCAGGCGATATGTACGTTGTATTTCCTATGCGGGAAGATAAAGTTACGCCTTGTCGCTCATTTTCGCGACCTTGCGAGCTAGACGTATTCTCTTTCTGGCAACGAGCCGGAAATCCGGCTAGTCAGACAAGGAGAGAGACATGACCTATTCCGAGAAAGTCATCGAGGAGCTCAAGAGTCGCTACGCCGACCAGCCCGAGTTCCTCCAGGCGGCCACCGAGGTCCTGACCACCCTGCAGCCCGCGCTTGAGGCGCACCCCGAGTACGAGGAGAACGCCCTTCTCGAGCGTCTCGTCGAGCCCGAGCGCATCATCATCTTCCGCGTGCCCTGGGTCGACGACGAGGGCAAGGTCCAGGTCAACCGCGGCTACCG
>DCZG01000001.1 GCA_002331575.1 Atopobium sp. UBA2090
TCTTCATCGACGAGATCGACGCGGTCGGCCGTCAGCGCGGCGCTGGTCTGGGCGGCGGGCACGACGAGCGCGAGCAGACCCTGAACCAGCTGCTCGTCGAGATGGACGGCTTCGAGGACAACTCCGCCGTCATCATGATCGCCGCCACCAACCGCCCCGACATCCTCGACCCCGCGCTTCTCCGCCCCGGCCGCTTTGACCGTCGCGTGACCGTGGACCGCCCCGACGTGGCCGGCCGCGAGAAGATCCTCACCGTGCACTCCACGAACAAGCCGCTGGCAGACGACGTGGACATCGCGCGCATCGCCAAGCTCACGCCCGGTTTCACGGGTGCCGACCTGGCGAACCTCATGAACGAGGCGGCGCTTCTCGCCGCGCGCTTCCACAAGGACTCGATCGGCATGCTCGAGGTCGAGGAGGCCATGGAGCGCGTGATCGCCGGCCCCGAGCGCAAGAGCCGCGTGATCACGCCCAACGAGCGCAAGGTCATCGCCTACCACGAGAGCGGCCACGCCCTCGTCGGTCACGTGCTCGAGAGCTCCGACCCCATCCACAAGATCTCGATCGTCGCCCGAGGGCAGGCGCTCGGCTACACCATGCAGCTCCCCGAGGAGGACCACTTCCTCGAGACGCGCAACGGCATGCTCGACCAGATCGCGGTCCTTCTCGGCGGGCGTACGGCCGAGGAGCTCTTCTGCGACGACGTCACCACCGGCGCGAGCAACGACCTCGAGCGCGCGACCAAGCTCGCGCGCGAGATGGTCACCCAATACGGCATGAGCAAGGAGCTTGGGACGCAGGTCTTCGGCGAGGCCCAGCACGAGGTCTTCCTCGGCCGCGACTACGCCAACCACAACGACTTCTCGGCCGAGACGGCCAAGCGCATCGATGACGAGGTCGAGCGCATCATGCGCGAGGCACACGACCGCGCGCGCGAGACGCTCGACGCCCGCCGCGCACAGATGGACACGATGGCACGCGTCCTTCTCGCCCGCGAGACCGTCGAGGGAGACGCCGTCCAGGCACTGCTCGACGACACGTGGGCGGAGTACGTGGCCGCCCATCCCGACCAGGCCGTCGACGAGAACCACGACGGGATCGACGACGCGGTCGTGGTTCCCGAGGGTGCGGACGTCCTTGACGAGGGAGCAGAGGAGTAGCGCCCGCGTCTCGAGTCACGGGACGGGTACAATCGTTCGCAGGCACGAAGCGGCAGGCAAGATTGGAGCCTCATGAGCATCAACGAGAAGAGCTACGCGTACGGCGCGTCGAAGTCGTCCATCCGAGAGATCGCGGCATATGGCGCTGGCCGCAAGGCAGAGATCGGCGCCGAGAACGTCTTCGACTTCTCGCTGGGCAACCCCTCCATCCCCGCGCCGGACGCGGTGCGCGAGTCGATCGCGCGCAGCATCGCGCTGCCGCCGTCGCAGATTCACGGCTACACTCCCGCCGCCGGACTTCCCGCGGCGCGTGCCGCCGTGGCCGGCTCGCTCAACCGACGCTTCGGGACCTCGTACGAGCCGGGCGACCTCTACCTGACCTGCGGCGCTGCCGCATCGCTCTCCATCACGCTCAACGCCCTGGTCAACGTCGGCGACGAGGTCATCGTCATCGCGCCGTACTTCCCCGAGTATCGCGTGTGGGTGGAGACCTCCGGTGCCGCCTGCGTCGAGGTCATGGCCGATTCCGCCACCTTCCAGATCGACGCCGGGGCCGTGGCCGACGCCATCACCGAGCGCACCAAGGCCATCATCATCGACTCTCCCAACAACCCCGTCGGCTCGGTCTACTCGCGAGACAACCTGAACGAGCTCGCCGAGACGCTCCGCGCGGCCTCTGCCAGGATCGGACACGGCATCTACCTCATCTCGGACGAGCCCTATCGCGAGATCACCTACGGCGCCGAGGTTCCTTGGGTGCCCGCCATCTACGACCGCACCATCGTGTGCTACTCGTACTCCAAGAGCCTGTCGCTGCCCGGCGAGCGCATCGGGTGGACGCTCGTGCCCGACACCAATCCCGACCATGACGAGCTCGTCCCCGCCATCGCGGGTGCCGGCCGCAAACTGGGCTTCGTCTGCGCGCCCGCGCTGTTCCAGCGCGTGCTCATCGACTGCGTGGACGAGCCCACGAACGTGGACGCCTACGCCAGGAACCGCGCCGCCCTCACGCAGGGGCTCTCCGAGCTGGGCTACGAGTACATCGAGCCCCAGGGGGCCTTCTACCTCTGGGTCAAGGCCCTCGAGCCGAACGCCCAGGCGTTCTTCGAGCGCGCCAAGTCGCTCGAGCTGCTGCCCGTCCCGTCCGACAGCTTCGGCTGCCCCGGCTGGGTTCGTCTCGGCTACTGCGTGAGCTACGAGACGATCGTCGGCTCCATGCCTGCATGGGGCACGCTCAAGGAGTGGTACGACTAGTGGCTAAGAAGAATCGTACCTGCGGAAACTGCGTATTCTGCAAGGAGAAGACGGGCATCGTCCGCACGACGAACGTGTGCCTGTCCCCCTCGCGCGGTGGCGAGAAGCGCGTGCATGAGTCCGACGCCGCCTGTGCCGACTTCGTGCCACAGACGCGCGATGCGGTCACGGCGTTCTACGGCTATTCGGCGATGGCGCAGGGTCAGGAGCACGTCTCCAGCGTCCCGTCCGTCGACATGGAATCCGCCGACGCGTCCGTGGAGGAGCTCGAGATTCGCGCCGCCGAGGCCCGAGCCAAGGCGGCCGAGGCGCGTGCCCTGGCCGCAGAGGCTCAGGCAAGCGCGGCCGATGCCCGTCTCCGCGCCGCCCGCGCCCGGGGGAACAAGGGGTAGGGGAGGCCCGAAACATGGTTCGCATCGCTTGTGACGTGCACACGCACACGCTCTTCTCGCGTCATGCGTATTCCACGGTGCAGGAGGACGTGGTCGCCGCGTCAGAGCAGGGCATGGAGCTTCTCGGCGTGACGGACCACTACTCGTGCATGCTCTTCAACGACTACACCATCGAGAACTTCGCGTACTTCGTCAACCTGCACGACTGGCCGCACGAATGGCACGGCGTCCGTCTCCTTCACGGCTGCGAGGCTGACATCGTCGACCTCGACGGTCACATCTTCGGTTACGACATCGTCGTGGACCACGGCATCAACGGGGATGCGATTCGCCGCTCCACCCTCAAGGAACAGGTCTTTCGTGACTGCGATTACGCGATTGCCAGCATCCACGGTCGCGACTGGGCAGAGGGCGCAAGCATCGCGAGCACCACGCAGATGTATGTCAACGCGCTCCAGGATCCCAAGGTCCTCATCCTGGGCCATCTCGGCCGCGCGGGCGTGCCCTTTGACGTCGACGCCGTCGTCACGGCGGCCCGCGACCTCGGCAAGATGATCGAGATCAACGAGGCGAGCCTCCATCGCCGGGACGCGAGCGAGCTCGTGGTCGCGTGCCGGGGCATCGCCGAACGCTGCGCCGAGCTCGGGACGATGATCTCGTTCGGGTCGGACGCGCACACCTGCTGGAAGGTGGGCGTCCACGACCGCGTCAGCGCGATGCTCGACGAGATTCACTTCCCCGAGGAGCTCTGCGCCTGCCGCAGCGCCGCGGCGTTCGAGGGCGCGCTGCGCGCCGCGCTCGGGTAGCGACTCGCCCTTCTCGCCCCTGCCCTCCTCCCTTCCTGTCTCCTGGCGGCTTTCAGGCAAATCTTGTGGTGTTGCGTTCACTTCACGGTCTCAAACAGGGCCCAAAGTGAGCGCAACACCACAAGATTTGCCTGAAAGCCGGTCAAGCCTACGATTCGATTCCTCCTGAGCCGACTTCCCCGCGTGCACTGGGGTACAGTAAGACGTGACTAACAAAGGGCCCGCCCATTCGTGGGAGCTGACCCCAGGGGAGACCTTCAATGGCTTTGGACACGCTCGCAATCGGCAAGGACGCGGTCGTTTCGTCCGTCAACTGCGACGAGGACTCGCTCCGCCAGCACATCTTTGACATGGGGCTCACGCCTGGCATCGAGGTCTCCATGGTCAAGGCCGCCCCCATGGGCGACCCGCTCGAGATTCGCCTTCGCGGATACGAGCTCACGCTGCGCAAGGCCGACGCCGCGCGCATCGAGATCGTCAACGTACACGACGCGAACAACGCGCCGCGCGTCAACCCGCACCTCGCGAACACCGTGCACCCCTCGCTCGGCGAGGGCACCACGGCGGGCGAGGCTGCCGAGAAGACCTACCGCTGGCGTTCGGTGGGCGTCGTCACCCCCAAGGGACAGCCGCTCACCTTCGCGCTCGCCGGTAACCAGAACTGCGGCAAGACCACGCTCTTCAATCAGCTGACCGGCTCCAACCAGCATGTGGGCAACTTTCCGGGCGTGACGGTGGACCGCAAGAGCGGTGCCATCAAGGGCCACCCGGAAACGGAGGTCACCGATCTGCCGGGCATCTACTCCATGTCCCCCTATTCCAGCGAGGAGATCGTTACCCGGCAGTTCATCATCGGCGAAAAGCCCACCGGCATCATCAACATCGTGGACGCCACCAACATCGAGCGCAACCTGTACCTGACCACCCAGCTGATCGAGCTGGGCATCCCGGTGGTCATGGCTGTGAACATGATCGATCTGGTGCGCAAGAACGGTGATAAGATCGACCTGAAGAAGCTGAGCGCAGAGCTGGGCTGTCAGGCAGTGGAGATCAGCGCGTTGAAGGGCGAGGGCACCGAGGCCGCCGCCAAGGCTGCGGTAGCCGC
>DCZG01000143.1:0-17775 GCA_002331575.1 Atopobium sp. UBA2090
TCGAGAAGAACAGGGTCAGGAGCGCGAGAATCACCAGATAGGTGATCAGGAAGCTCATCCAAGCCCAGGGGCTCGCCACGGGAAGCCACTGGCCGAGCCATGCGCAGGCGGAGAGCGCCACGAGGTAGGTGAGACCGAACCCCAGGACGCGCGCGCGGTAGTCGAGCTTCGAGCTCACGCGGTAGTTGAACCAGAGCTGCTGGAAGATGCCACCGGCGAGCATGGCGGCGATGACGCTCAGCGTGTAGCGCGTCGATTCGTCGGGCCCCTGTGCCACGGTCGTGACAATCGCCCAGACGAGAAACGCTACGACCGCCCACAGGCTGCCTGTAAACACGCCGACCATGACCGCCTTGCCGACGGTTTCCTCGTCCTCGATCTCGAACACCCCGTACGCACGGTCGGTGGCGTGATTTCCCTCTGCCATGTCGCCCACTCCTCTCCCGTCGCCCCTAGAGGACGATGCCGATCTTCTCCTTGATGTCTCTCGCATAGCTCCTCGTGACGACTGCCCATTCGCCGTCCGAGAGCTTGAGGTCGAGCCTGCCGTTGAGGTCCGGTCTGATTGCCGTCACGTGGTCGAAGTTCACGAGCTCCTGGCGAGAAGTCCGCACGAACTCGGTGCCGTCGAGCGCCGACTCCAGCTCGAAGAGCCGCAGCGGGCTCTCGAGGACCTCGCCGTCGAGCGTGTGGATGTGGGCGCATCCGTCGACGGTGTCGATGTGGGTGACGTCAGCGAGAGGGACGACGCGCCTCTCGACGCTCGCTCCGTCGGGGTATCCGACGAGCCTTCCCGCTGCCGCCCGGATCCTGTCCACGAGCCGTGGCACGCGCGGGTCTCCTGGTGCCGACGCGACCGTGACCTCGATCTCGCGTCGGCCCTCCTCCTCGATCACCCTGATTTCCATCTCAGCTCTCCAGTGTCTGGGTCGTGCTTCGCCCGGCCGGTTACTGAGACCTTACACGTCGCGTGGGGGAGGGAGGGCGCGACGGCACCAAGTTGCGCTTTTCGCCTATCGAGTTGCGGTGATGGCGACTATCCCCGTCATGCTCGTCGCGTTCCCCGACGGGTGCACCTCTGCCGCTCGCTGGCTCACGCCGATTGACTCCTATCAGCGCTTTGACTATGCTCCGATTCAGCTCAGTACCCCAAAGTCCCACGTTCCTGCACGTCGCAGCCTGGTCGCGCAGGCGAACCCAGCTTTCACCCCCTCGGTCGTGAAGCGTGCGGAGGACGGTCCTTCGGTGATCGCCCGCTTCTTCAACGAGACGGACGTGCCGCAGAGGCTCGAGCTCAAGGGTCGCTCCGTCGACGCGTTCCTTCCCCTCGCCGAGACCGAGACCGAGGGAAGCCTCGACGTCGCCCCGGCGTCCGTCGTGACCGTCAGGCTCTCGCGTGAGTAGGAGGACGTCAATGTCCAGCATCGAAGCCACCCCGACCTTCGTCTTCGCGTCCGACTCCCTCAAGGGGACGCTCTCGTCGCAGGACACGGCCCGTCTGCTCGGCGTGGCGGCCCGCACGCACTTCCCCTCGTGCACGTGCGTCTCGGTTCCCATGGCAGACGGCGGAGAGGGGACGACCGAGGCACTCGTCGTGGCCTGCGGTGGTACGTATCGCGAGGTATGCGTCCACGACCCGCTGGAAAGGCGCATCGTGGCTCGCTATGGGCTGCTCGGGGGAGGTCGCGCTCTCATCGAGGTCGCCGCGGCCTCCGGGCTTCCTCTCCTCGTCTCGGAGGACCGCGACCCGCTCAACGCGAGCAGCTTCGGGACGGGCGAGCTCGTGCTCGACGCCATCAAGGCGGGCTGCGACGACGTCACGCTCGCCCTCGGCGGGTCCGCGACCAACGACGGCGGCATGGGTCTCATGAGAGCGCTTGGCGTGAGGTTTCACGACGCGGACGGCAACGAGCTCAAGGGCTGCGGTGCCGACCTCGCCAGGGTCGCCTCGATTGACGCTTCGGCGCTCGCCGGCAAGGTGCGGGACGTTCGCTTCCACGTGATGTGCGACGTCGACAACCCGCTCTTCGGCACAGAGGGTGCAAGCGCCGTCTTCGGTCCGCAGAAGGGCGCTGACCGAGCGACGGTCGCCCAGCTCGACGAGGGTATGCGCTCGTATGCGGCCATGCTCGAAAAGGTTGCCGTCGGTCCGGTCGACTTTCCCGGCGCCGGTGCCGCAGGCGGCATCGCCTGGGCGTGCTCGGCACTGCTCGGGGCGGACTTCTCCTCGGGCATCGAGAAGGTCCTCTCGCTCGTCCGCTTTGACTCCCTGCTCGACGGCGCGGCGCTGTGCGTGACCGGCGAGGGCAAGTGCGACACGCAGACCGCGCGAGGGAAGGTCGTCTCCGGCGTGGCTGCGGCGTGCGCCCGAGCGGGCGTTCCCTGCGTCGCCGTCGTTGGCGGGATGTCGACGGGCTCCGTGGGCATCCCCGGCCTTGCGGCCATCGTCCCGACGCCGACTGCGCCAATGCCGCTTGACGAGGCGCTTCGCGACGCCGAGAAACTCTACGCCCTCGCCGCCGACAGGCTCTTCTCGCTCCTCGAGATCGGCTCCACCTGGAATTAGGGACAGGTTGTTTTTCCATGTCCTCTATTCCGGGAATTCGGTGACTGGTTAAATATTTGAGTACGGCGGGCGGTTCTGGGCGGAGGCCTGGGACCGCCCGCCGTTTGCCGAAACGTGGGAATAGAGAACCTGGAAAAACAACCTGTCCCCTTTTCCAGGAAACCCTATCCTGTTCCGCAGCAGAAGAATGCGAGCGGAGGATTTCATGGATGCCAGCGTCCGTAAGGTCATGGGTCTCATCAGCGAGATGAACGTGCGCTACGAGGTCCCCGTCTACCAGCGCCCCTACCTGTGGGGAGAGGATCAGTGCGTGCAGCTCTGGGACGACGTCCTCTCGACCGGCCGCCGCGCCGACGACTCCACGCACTTCACGGGCTCCATCGTCACGATGCAGGACGGCTCGCTCTCGCCCGAGGGCGTGGCGCCGCTCCTGCTCATCGACGGCCAGCAGCGCATCACCACCATCGCGCTCCTCCTGGTCGCGCTCGCCCGCTTTGCGGCGGCCAACCCGAGGCGTCGTCTCGCCTTCTCCTTCGACGAGATCCTCATGAGCGGCTACCTCACCAACGAGTTCCGCACGGGAGCCGACCACTACAAGCTCACGCTCTCCAAGGGCGACCGCGAGACCTTCGCCTCGCTGATCGACAACCTCGAGGACCCGACCGTCCCCGTCGCGCCCGGACCTTCTCGCCTCGTCGAGAACCTCGCGTTCTTCGAGCGCCGCATCGCCGCCCTCGACGACGTGGACTCCGTCTGGACCGGGCTCCGCAGGCTCGAGGTCGTCTCGATCGCCCTCGCCCAGGGCAAGGACGACCCGCAGCTCATCTTCGAGTCCATGAACTCCACGGGCAAGGACCTCGACCTCGCCGACCTCGTGCGCAACTTCGTGCTCATGGGCTA
Source organism: Atopobium sp. UBA2090 (assembly GCA_002331575.1). Taxonomy (GTDB): domain Bacteria; phylum Actinomycetota; class Coriobacteriia; order Coriobacteriales; family Atopobiaceae; genus Olsenella_D. The sequence continues at coordinate 3,467 of DCZG01000143.1, forward strand.
CCCCATGCGTCGGCAGGCGCAGGTCTACGAGACGTACTGGCGCTCCCTCGAGGAGGTGCTGGGCGGCATGGGCCGCGGCTCGTTCGAGGACGAGTTCGAGGGCTTCGTGCGCTGCTTCTTCTCGATGGAGTACGCACCGCAGTCGCTCGGCGACGCAGACGTCTACCAGGCGTTCAAGCGCTATGTCCAGTATCGGGGATACGACCGGAACGACAGGATGAAGTTCCTCTGCCTGAGGCTCAAGACCTTCGCCGAGTACTACGCGGCCATCCGCACGGGCAGGGGCGTCAGCGAGGGAGTCGCACGCGCTCTCGCGCGAGTGACGCGGCTGTCGGTTCCCGCCGTGGAGCCGCTGCTCCTCGTCCTGCTCGACGCGGTCGCGGAGCGCCAGATCTCGGAGGCGGGCCTCGTGGGGATGCTCGGCATGCTCGAGGGCTACCTCGTGCGGCGTGCCGTGTGCGACCGCGGCGAGAGTTCCTACGAGCGGTTCTTCTCGTCGCTCACGGCGCGCATCGACGCCACGCGACACGTCGGGGCAGACTGCGCGGAGGCCCTCTCCGCCATGCTCCTCGCTGAGGAGGACCCCGCGAGGGCGCTGCCGGGGGATGCCGAGTTCGCCCACGCGCTCCGCACGCGCGACTTCTACGACTTCGGCGGCGCGNNGCTCGCGAGGCTTGAGGATGCGCTGCGTCCGGCTGACGCTGACGTCGATGCCACGAGGTTCGTGGTCGAGCGCGTGATGCCCCTCGGCGCGGACGAGATGCCCGACTGGATCGGCGTCCTCGGCGCCGCTCCCGGGCAGGCCTATCTCGCCGGCCTCAACGACCTCGGCAACCTCACGCTGACCCCGTACGACTACGACCTGCAGCGGGCTTCGTTCGCCGAGAAGCGCGCGAGAATCGCGTCGGGAGACCCCGTCCTGGGGCTCTCCGCCGACGTGGTCGCGGCCGATGCCTGGGATCCCGAGAGAATCGCCGACCGTGCGGAGAAGTTCGTCTCGCTGGCGCTCGACGTCTGGCCGCTGCCCACGGCCTCGCCCGAGGCGCTGCGAACCTATCGCCCCTCCGCGCGAGCGGCGAAGGTCTCCACGGTGAGCTTCGCCGACCTCTTCGCGGCCGGACGCGTCCAGATGGACGACCACCTGGTGAGCTCGCACCCTCTGTACCCGGGGCGCGCGACCGTGACCTCGGGCGGCGGGATTATGCTCGCCAATGGCGAGACCTTCGACGACCCCGACGCGGCGTACCAGCGCTTCCTCGGGACGGTCGGCGCGAGCGACACGAACCTGTCGGGCTGGATGTACTGGAGGCTCGGCGAGGGAGGACCGCTGCTCGACTCCCTGCGCGCGTGAGCGTGACTCGTCTGTGGGCGGCGTCGCGACGAATGCCACGGCGCCGCCCACGTGCGATGCGGGCTGCCTGCCGCGGCTCAAGGAGTGAGAGGGGATGAGGCGGCAGGCCGGGACGTGACGAGGTGGCAACGGCCCAGTCACGCCATCCCTGTCACAGGACGCTCATCGCAAGTCCGACCGAGACTGCGATGATGCTGCCGAGAAGATCGACGACCCCGCGAACGACTGCCTCGCGGTAACAGGAGCTGACCATGTCGTCCTCCTCGCCTCGTGCCCTGCGAACGCGTACGATGATGGCACAGTCCGAGCATGTAAGGCCCTGAGCTGGTGTTTATTTACGAATCTGGCGACGTCTCGCAACGTCTGGGAAGCTGGCGGAAACACGTGCGTGACAAACGGCCGGACAAGCCGCGACGACTCGGGCCCGACGTCGCTACAGCAGGCGGTCGAGTAGGTCGAGAAGGTCCGTCTCGCTCGTGACCGTCCAGTCGGGAACCGGCTCCCCCGTGTGGGCGGGGTAGCGGCGGTTGAACCAGACCGACGTCATTCCCGCGGCGTTGGAGCCGCCCACGTCGAGGGCGAGCGAGTCCCCCACGTAGACCGAGCGCTCCGGGGAGACGTGGAGGCGCGAGCATGCCAGGCGGAAGAGGGCGGGGTCGGGCTTGGCGAGCCCCATGACGTCGGAGATGAACACGGCCTCGGGCGTGACCCACTCATAGATGCCGAGGGAACGCAGCTTGTCGAGCTGTCGGTCCTCTCGCCCGTTCGAGATGACGCCCGCGCGGGAGCGGCTGGAGACGAGGGCGAGCACCCGCCCCATGGTGGGGGAGAGCGTGGTCCCGTGGTCGTTGCGCGAGGCATAGGCGTGCTGCAGCTCGAGCGCCTGCTCGTCGGTGAGCCGTACGCCGAACTCCGCCATGGTCTCCCTCGCGCGCCGGATGTACATTTCGTCCGTCGGGAAGGCGTGCCTGGAGAAGGCCTCGAAGACCTCAGCGCTATGACGGCGGCTCGCGAGGTAGAGGTCGCTGTCCGTGGCGCCGGGCACGTCCCCCAGGACCTTGTGCACCGCATTGGCGAACGGCAGCGACTGGTCATAGAGGGTGTCGTCGATGTCGAAGAAGACCGCGTCCATGTTGACCTCCCGTAGCTGCCGGCAAGGTCACTATACCGCCATCCCGCTGCCGCGGGGTGATGGCTTTCAGAAACGGTCTCCCCTGGTCTCGACCCCCGCCGATTGGGTACCATGAGAGGAGCAAATCAGCGAGAGGAAGCATTTCATGAGCGAACAGTCCGCGCGCCCGACACTCGACCTCACCAAGACGATCGGCGAACTCGTGTCGGCCGACCCCAGCCTCACGGAGAGTCTCACCGACATCGGCTTCGAGGACCTGCCTGCCGACAAGACCATCCACGAGCTCTCGCGCGCGGCGGGCGTCGAGACCTCCGTCGTCGCCCTTGCGCTCGAGGCCTTCGGCTACGACGTCCAGAACTTCGAGTCCGACGATGACTTCGTGAACCCGCTGCCCGAGATTCTCGGACGGTTCTTCTCGCCCGATGACGGCNNGTCATGTCCGAGGGCACGGACTCCGCCTCCACCCTCGTCTCCCACATGGAGGATGCCATCCGCCGCGCCCAGGAGAAGGGCAACCTTCCCGCTTAGGCGTCGCTGCCGCACGCGTCCCCTCCGATGCGCTACCCTTGCAGCTGGTCATAACCGTTGCGCGCGGAGGGACAGCTCATGGCACATGGCAACAAGGTCCTGGTCGGTCAGTCCGGCGGTCCGACAGCCGCCATCAACGCGAGCCTGGCGGGCGTCTTCTCCACGGCGAGCTCGCTCGGCCTGGACGTCATCGGCATGCGCTACGGCATCCAGGGCCTGCTCGACGGTCGCACCGTCCGTCTCTCCCACTACCTCTCCCGTCCGCTCGACGCCAAGTTCCTCAGGATGACGCCGGCGAGCTGGCTCGGCTCCTGCCGCTACAAGCTGCCCGACGTCGAGCAGGATGACGCCCCGTATCGGCAGCTCATGGACATCTTCTGCGAGCTGGGTGTGGGCTCGGTGCTCTACATCGGCGGCAACGACTCGATGGACACCATCCACAAGCTCTCGCTCTACGGAGACGCCGTCGGCTCGCCCATTCGCTTCGTGGGCGTGCCCAAGACCATCGACAACGACCTCGTCGGCACGGACCACACCCCTGGCTTCGGCTCGGCTGCCAAGTTCATCGCCACGACCATGGCCGAGGTGGCTCGCGACTCAGACGTCTACGACCTCAAGTCGGTGACCTTCGTCGAGATCATGGGGCGCGACGCGGGCTGGCTTGCGGGCTCCGCCTGCCTCGCCGGAACGTCCGAGTCGCCCTGCCCCGACCTCGTGCTCCTCCCCGAAGCGCCCGTCACCGAGGACCAGCTCATCGAGCGGCTCTCGACGCTGCTTGGCGAGAAGAACACTGTGGTCGTGGCCGTGAGCGAGGGTCTTCGCAGGCCTGACGGCACGCTCATGTGCGAGCAGTGGGAACGTGCGGCCGACGGCTCGCGACTCGACGCCTTCGGACACGTGGCGTCGCTCTCGGGCACGAGTCGCTACCTCGCGAGCGTCGTCCGCTCCGAGCTGGGCTGCAAGACGCGTGCCGTGGAGCTCTCCACGCTCCAGAGGTGCGCGAGCCACATCGCGAGCGCGACCGACCTCGACGAGGCGTTCCGACAGGGAGGCGCTGGCGTGCTCGCCGCTTCCGACGGGCGCACGGGCGTGATGTGCGCGCTCGAGCGCATGACGAACCACCCCTACGTCGTCGAATCCGTGCTCGCGGACGTCCACGAGGTCGCCAACAAGGCCCGTCCCGTCCCGCGTGACTGGATCGCCGAGGACGGCATGGGCGTCACCTCGAGGTTCGAGGACTACGCCCGCCCGCTCATCGGCGGCGAGGTCTCGCAGGTCTACATCGACGGAATCCCGCGCCACATCGAGAGCCTCTAGCATCGCCGCGACGGCGTCTCCAGCGGGGTCTCATTGTTCTACCAGCACGTGCTCGGTGACGGACTCGCGATACTCGCCGTTCTCGCCGATGAGTTCCGTGCCGAGCTTGAGCATGGCGAACCTGTCGTAGCGCATGCCCTCGTAGCTCCTGCGGGACGCGGGTGCCGGCTTGGTGCGGCAGTTGTCGTGCGGCCGAAACCTGCCGCAGGTCTGCCACGTTCCTCCGACCCGGGCGAGACGCGTGCCGAGGAGCCCGTGCGACCATGTCCGCTGGCAGGCGATCTCCTTGTCGAACACGGTGAAGTCCTCGAAGGTGCGCGTGTCGCGAAGCCGGACCTCGCCCGTGCGGCGGTTCTGCGTGATGACCCAGAACTGTGAGAAGAACTGGGTGTCGGCGTACTCCTCGACGGTGGGTTCCATGATGGAGTAGAGCTGCAGCGGGCTCAGCTCCATGCCGAGCTCGTAGTCGTAGAAGAACCACTCCGTGAAGAGCGTGTCCATCGCGTTTTTCTCGGATTCGACGTACTCCTGTTCGTGGAGTACGTGTGGGTCGACGAAGCGGGTGAACACGTCCTGCGCCTCCTCGAAGAGGTCGGGCCTCTCGAGCTTGATGCCCGAGAGGATGGTCATGAGCTCCTCGTCGGTGATCGCCCTCTGCGCTTCCTCGTACTGCATCTCTTCGTCTTTCATGCCTGCTCCCCTCGTTGCCGGTGTGGGGGAGATGATGACAGGTCGACCTTACCGTTATCTGACAGGTGGCGTCGGGTCCCCTGACGGATACCTGACGCCCTCGCAGCGAAATTCGTCAGATACTAAGGTCAAAAGGGGTGCCGTCACGAGCTCCGCGCGGTTCCGCGTGAGGCTGCGATTGATTCGCAATCTTGAAAAAGGCCGTCTGAGAATCGGATTCAGCCGTTCGGGTGCATGTTCGCGGCGGTTGCCCCGTCGAGGACGGCATTGCCCGATCCGGAACGGAAGCCTGCGAGGTNNGGTATGCACTGCCTGGGCTGCCCCGCCTCCCGCGGCGAGAGCATCGAGGAAGCCTGCGAGGTCCACGGTCACGTAGACGAAGCCCAGTTCCTCGAATCGTCGGAGAATGACCGAGCGGAGCTCGCCCGTCACCCACGTGATCTGCTCCTCGGGGACCTCGATGCGGGCGATCTCTCCTCCTGAGCCGTGGATGCGAACGCGGAGCTGGTCAAAGCCTCGCTCGCGGAGGAAGGCCTCGGCGAGTTCGACGCGTTCGAGCTTCTCGGCCGTGATCGTCTCACCATACGCGAAGCGGCTCGAGAGGCAGGCGGACGAGGGTTTGTCCCAGGTGGGGAGGCCGAGGCGGCGCGCGAGCTCGCGGATGTCCTCCTTGCCGAGGCCTGCCGCCCGAAGCGGGCTGAGGGCCCCTGACTCGGCGACGGCTCGCATGCCGGGCCGATAGTCTCCCTCGTCATCGACGTTGGAGCCCTCGGCGAGCCAGGCCATGCCCCGCTCCCTCGCGAGCGAGCCCATCTCCGCGAGCAGCGCGGACTTGCAGAGGTAGCAGCGGTCGACGGGATTCTGGTCGAAGCCTGGGATCGTGAGCTCGTCAAAGCGTACGGCGGCGTGGGGGATGCCCTGCTCGCGGCAGAACCTCTCCGCCTCGGCGGCCTCATGGCCGGGCAGGGAGCGAATCTCGGCCGTCACGGCGAGCATCCGGTCTCCCAGCTCGTCATGGGCGACGCGCGCGAGAAGCGACGAGTCGACTCCCCCCGAGAACGCGACTGCAACGCTTCCCAGGTCACGCAGGTAGTCGCGCAGCTTCGCGTACTTCTCGTCAAGCTCGTCCCCGCCTGTCATGCGTTGCTCCATTCGTCGGCTGTCGCCTTGACACTAGCACGAACGCGCCCTGCGACGCGAGGCGCGCAGGTAGTGTATAACAGTGCAAACGTTCATCCCCTGCGGGAGGTGCCGAGCCTCGAGGTCGGCACATGACAGGAAGGTGCATCATATGAACCAGCGCTCTGCCACGAGGCGCGACGCGATCGCGCTCGCCGCGTCGGCTACCATGACCGGCATGCTCGCCGCCTGCAGCGGCACGTCCTCGAGCTCCGGCAGCTCGTCCGCCTCGAGCTCCGCCGAGACCTCCACCGACAACGTCGACGTCCGCGTCGCATCCCTCAAGGGCCCCACCACCATCGGCCTCGTGCAGATGATGGACACGACCTCGGGCATCCCCACCGGCGACGAGGCGGCGGACGACTCGAGCTCGTCGTCCTCGTCAGGCATCACCTACTCCTACACCATCAGCGGGTCGGCCGACGAGGTGCTGCCGCTCGTGATCTCGGGCGATGCGGACATCGCGCTCGTGCCCTCGAACGCTGCGGCGATCCTCTACAGCAAGACGAAGGCGGGCGTCGAGGTCATCGACGTCAACACGCTCGGCGTGCTCTCCGTCGTGACCGGCGACGCCTCCATCGAGCAGTTCACCGACCTCGCGGGCCATACGGTCTACATCTCGGGCAAGGGCGCGAGCCCCGAGTACACGCTCAACTTCCTCCTCGACAAGGCCGGCATCGCAGGTGAGGTCACGCTCGAGTGGAAGAGCGAGCACACCGAGGTCGCCGCGGTGCTCGCCGACGACCCCACGGCCATCGGCGTCCTTCCGCAGCCCTTCACCACGGCGACCATCGCCCAGAACTCCGCGCTCTCCGCCCCGATCAGCCTCACCGACGTCTGGAACCAGTACGTCACCGACGGCAGCGAGTTCGTGATGGGCGTCACCATCGCGCGCACCGAGTTCGCCTCCGCGCACCCCACGGCCGTGTCCGATTTCCTCGACCGCCACGCTGCCTCCGTCGAGTCCGTCAACGCCGATCCCGCGACCGCTGCCGCCCTCGTGGTCAAGGCGGGCATCGTCGCCAAGGAGGCAATCGCCGAGAAGGCCATCCCGGCGTGCAACGTCGTCTGCATCGAGGGCGACGACATGAAGACCGCGCTCTCCGGCTACCTGCAGGTCCTCTACGACGCCGACCCCAGCTCCGTCGGCGGGTCGCTGCCCGGCGAGGACTTCTACTACCTTGGCTAGCAGGTGAGCCGAGGACGCGACAGCAGGCTTGCGCGCAGGGTCGCCTCGGCGGTCCTGTGGCTTGTCGTGTGGCAGGTCGCCAGTCTGGTCGTGGGCAATGCGGTGCTGCTCGCAGGGCCTCTCGAGACGGTCGTGAGACTCGCGCAGCTCGTCTTTGACGCCCGCTTCCTCTCTACGGTGGCCTTCTCGCTCACGCGTATCGTCGGGGGCTTCCTCGCCGCCTTCGTGTCCGCGGTGCTGCTCGCCCTCGCGGCTTGCCGCTGGCGCGCGGTGGAGGACGCGCTCGCCCCGGCGGTCACCGCCCTCAAGAGCGTGCCCATCGTGTGCATCATCGTGCTGCTGCTCATGTGGGTGGGCTCGAGGTCCGTCTCGGGCATCGCCGTCTTCCTCGCCGTCTTCCCGGCGGTGTACTTCTCCGCGCTCGAGGGTCTGGCGGACGTGAGCCCCCAGGTGGGGGAGATGCTCCGCGTCTTCGGCGTTCGCGGGTTCCGAGGCTTCTGCGCGCACACCTGGCCCGAGCTCCTGCCGTTTCTCCTCGGCACGAGCCGCAACGTCTGCGGCATGGCGTGGAAGGCCGGCGTGGCGGCCGAGCTCATCGGCAGCCCCATGGGAAGCATCGGCGAGCGGATCTACCAGTCGAAGATCCTGCTCGAGACCGCTGACCTCTTTGCCTGGACCATCGTCGTCGTGCTCGCGTCCTGGGCCTGCGAACAGGTCTTCGTTGCCCTTCTCGCCCGGAGCGGAAAGGCGAGCCTCGCGCTCGCGCTTCGCCTTCCCCGCGGAGAGACGCTGTCCTGCCCGCCTGCCGAGGTGCGAATTGTCGACGCCTCCATCGGGTATGGCGAGAAGGTCGTGGCGTCCGGGCTCTCGTTCGTGGTGCCCGTGGGCGGCCGGCTCCTGCTCGACCAGGAGTCGGGCTACGGCAAGACCACGCTTCTTCGCACCATCGCCGGTCTCCAGCCCATGCTGGCGGGAAGCCTCTCCGCCCCGCGCTCCGTCTCGATGGAGTTCCAGGAGGCTCGCCTCATCGAGGACATGACCGCCGAGCAGAACGTCGAGCTCGTCGCCGCGGGCGGATCCGCGCTCCTGCGCGAGGTGCTGCCGGCAGACGCCCTCGCCGTTCCCGTGAGGGAGCTCTCGGGCGGCCAGCGGCGTCGCGTCGAGCTCGTGAGGGCGCTCGCGTATCGCTCCGGAGCGGTTCTTCTCGATGAGCCCTTCGCCTCGCTCGACGAGGACACGCGCCGTACCTGCGAGTCGTTCATCGACATGCACCTGGAGGGGCGTCCCCTCCTCGTCGCGAGCCACGTCTGAGGATCCTGTTCGGGGTCCATACGGCATCGTTCGCCAAACAAGCGAAGCAAAGAGAAACCCACGGCAATGCCGGGTGATATCCTGTGCAGGTATTCGAGGCCGCGCGTGGCTGGCTCAGCAGAGGATGGGGGAGTGCGCATGCTTGTCAACATGAGGGAACTGCTCGGCGTCGCGGAGAGGGGACACTTTGCGGTGCCCGCGTTCAACATCAGCGACTACGCGATGTTCAACGGCATCATCGACATCTCGGAGCAGAAGTCCGCGCCGGTGATCATCGAGATTCACCCCAACGAGCTCAAGCACATCGGAACCGACGTCGTCGCGGGCATGGTCAGGCGCGCGGAGAGCTCCACGGTGCCCGTCGTGATCCATCTCGACCACGGCGCCTCCTTCGCCAACGTCATGGTCGCCATCCGCGCCGGCTTCACCTCCGTGATGATCGACGCCTCGGGGCTTCCCTTCGAGGAGAACGTAGCCGCGTGCCAGAAGGTCGTCGAGGCCGCGCACGCCGCCATCTCGTACGCGTCCTGCTCCGATGACGGTGACCCGCGCCGCTCCGAGGTTCCCGACGGCGACGAGTGGCACTACGTCCCCTCCGCGCGCGTTCGCAACGTCTCCGTCGAGGGCGAGCTCGGAAACATCGGCACCACCGAGGTGGACAAGGCCTTCGACCAGGTCATCCACTACACCCAGCCCGACGAGGCCGTGAGGTTCGTCGCCGAGACGGGCATCGACTGTCTCGCCGTAGCCATCGGCACCTGCCACGGGCTCTATCCCAAGGGATACGTTCCCCAGCTCAGGCTCGACCTTCTCCGCACCATCAAGCAGGCGCTCGCCGACGCCGACCTCGACTGCCGCCTCGTGCTCCACGGTGGCTCCAACAACCCCGACGACGAGATCGCCGAGGCCGCCCGGATCGGCATCACCAAGATCAACATCTCGTCCGACATCAAGGCCGCCTACTACCAGGAGATGCGCCGGGTCCTCGAGAACCAGGCCCTGCGTGAGCCCAACGAGATCGAGCCGTCCTGCATCAAGGCGATGCAGGCGGTCGCGGCGCAGAAGATCGACCTCTTCGGCTGTGCCGGCAAGGCCGCCCTCTATCGGTAGCCATCCGCACGACGGACGTCTGGGGCGGGCTCCCTCGGGAACCCGCCCCTTTGCTGCCGTGCCGTCTCGGTCTCCGAGATGNNCGGACTCCTCGCACGACGAACATGGTGGCTGTCGTTCGAAACGTCAACGCACGCGGTCAGGGGGTCTCGCCATGCTCGTCGACCAGCTCACCATCTGCCTTCCCGACAACCCGGGCACGCTCGCGGAGATCTGCCGGAAGATTGGCGAGGCGGGCATTCAGATCCACGCCCTCGCGATCGCCGGCAACGCGGACTTCGGAGTCTTCCGCCTCATCTGCGATCGCCCCCGGACCGCGGCCGAGGTCGTCAAGCATGCGGGCTATCAGGTCACCGTCACCAAGGTCGTGGCCGTGGAGGTCGAGAACCGACCGGGTGGTCTCGGCCGCGTGCTCGACCGCCTCGCCTCGTGCGACCTCAACGTGGAGTACGCTTATAGCTGCTCCCTGGACGGTCGAACCATCGACATCGTGAAGGTCTCCGGAGAGCCGCTCGCCATCAAGCTGAGCGACTCCGGACTCGTCTTCGTGGCGCCCGAGGAGCTGTACTGTTCCGACGAACCTTAGGGGACGTGTGGCTACGAAGGCACTGAGCAGGCGAAGCATCGAAGGCATCGGCGAGGGGAGCCTTGCTGGTGCCCTTGCCATGCTGCTGCAGCTCACTGGCGAGGCGGTTGTCGCCTTCGACGGTGCAGGTCGCGTCCTCGTCGCCAACGACGTCGCCAGAAGCATGCTCTGCCACGGCACTGACGTCCTGGGGGCAGACGTGCGCGGCCTTTTCCCGCCCCCTGAGCGCAACGACGTCGAGACGGACTTCTCCGCGGACAAGCTTCCCTTCCCCGTTGACGGGCAGTCCGGCATCGTCACCTGCACGGGCGTCGACGGCACCCCCGTGACCCTGCGCGTCCGCTGCGATCGCGTGCACGCGCCCGGCGAGACGTACCTTCTCGTCGCGTATCCCCTCGAGGTCATCGATGTCGCCGAGCACGAGGGGGCTCGTGCCGTGTCCGACCTCGTCCGTGCCAACAAGCGGCTCTCGGGCGCCTTGAGAATCGTCCTCGACACGCTCGACTCGGGTGACGTGAGCACCCTCTTCGGGCGCGTTCTCGAGGAGATCTCCGAGACCATGGACGCTGACGGCACGGTGGTCTACCTCGCCGAGCCCGACGGCTTCCACCTCCGCGGCCTGAGCGACTCGCTCGCCGGCGCCAAGGTGCCCAAGTTCATGGGATACGGGCGCACCCTCGAGGCGCTGACCACGCGCGAGGCGAGCGCCGTCCGCCTGAGGGTGGTCGCCCCCTACGGCGACACCCTGCGCCAGGGCAAGCTCACCGTCCGCGAGGTCGGGAACGAGGACACCCACGAGATCCTCCGCGTCCGCTCGAACCTCCTCCCGCCCTTCACGAGCTTCGTCGCCGTGCCCGTATGGTTCGGCGGTCACGTGATCTTTATTATCGAGGTGGGCTGGAAGCGCCTGAGGCCGATCCCGGTCGATGACGCGCGTCTCCTCGACTCCGTCGCCCACTACCTCTCCGTGCAGCTCGTCGGGGCCTTCTCGGCCATGCGCACCCAGCGCTCCGAGCACCTCATCTCGCTGGGGTCGGAGTTGCGCGAGCAGCTCATGGCCGGCTTCGGGAGCGACGATGCGGCCGAGGTCCTCCGCGACGTGCTCGAACGAGCCGCCGACGAGCTCGACGCCGCCTACGTGGTCGTGGAGGAGAACGTCCACCAGCAGCTTCTGATGGCCGACCTGCCGCTCATGGGCGAGCACTCCCTCCCGTTCTCCATCGACGACATCGAGGAGGGCTATCGTCAGGGCAGCGTGGCGGTGGTCCCGGTGATGGGCGGCTCTGAGGTCTCGTCGTTCCTGCGAGACCTCGGCGAGCCCTGCATCGGCGCGATTGTGGACATGGGGCGCCTCGATGGCGTGCGTCGCGCGTGCATGCTCCTGAGGCCGGACGGGTCGGAGCCCATGGACAACGTCGAGCAGGGATTCCTGCTGCGACTCGCCGAGGACGTTCACGACATCGCCCGGGGCGAGGAGGAGCGCGACCAGGACAAGCGCATCTCCCAGGCGCTCCAGACGGGCATGAAGAACGAGCTCCAGCACGTCGACGGGCTCTCCGCCCAGGGCATCTACTCCTCGGCGACGGCGACCGCGCTCGTCGGCGGCGACTTCTACGACCTCATCCGCCTGCCCGACCGGCGTGCCTGCGTCATCATGGGAGACGTCTCTGGCAAGGGCGTGGAGGCCGCCTCGGTCTCGGCCGCCGTCAAGACTGCCCTCGGCGCCTATGCGTGGGAGGGCGTCGCGCCGGCGCGCATGGTGCGCTCGCTCAACGACTTCCTCCTGGGCTTCTCGCGCGTCGAGACCTTTGCCACGCTCTTCGTGGGCATCGTCGACCTTGCCGCGGGTACGCTCACGTACTGCTCCGCCGGCCATCCGCCCGCGGTCCTCGTATGCGCCGCCACTGGCGAGGTGCAGATGCTCGACGTGCAGTCGGGCGTCGTGGGCGCCTTCCACGACCTCTCGTACCAGGACGGCGTGAGTCGCGTCCACAAGGGCGACGTGCTCCTGCTCTACACCGACGGCACGACCGAGGCGCGTGACGAGCACGAGGCGTTCTTCGGCGAGACGGGCTTGCGTGATACGGTCATGCGAGAGGTGCCGCGCGGCTTCGACGGGCTTCTCGACAGGCTCCTCGCGACGCTCGACGCGTTTACGGGACGCAACCTCGACGATGACGTCGCCATGGTCGCCGTTCGCTTCGACGAGGTGGGACGTGGCCGCTCGCGCTCCTCGTCCGCAAAGAACGCAAAGCCAACCGCATAAACGAGCGATATGTCGGCGCGGATTTGGGAACAAACCCCGTATGAACTCCGAGCCGAACATATCAGTACTCACGATGGGTTCCGACCTCGACGTGACCACGGTGCCCCGCGTGCGCCGCGCGATTGACGACGCCGTCGACGGAGGCTGCCTGCGCATCATACTCAACATGGCGGGTGCCTCGTACGTGGACTCCGCCGGCATGGGACTCATCGTGAGCGAGCTCAAGCACCTGCGGTCGCTGGGTGGGCTTCTGTCGCTCACCAACGTCTCGGAGCGCGTGTTCCGCAGCCTCGAGATCATGCGGATGGTCGACCAGATGCCCATCTCCGTGGCCGGTCGCGAGATCGCGGAGCTGGACCCCTCGGTCCCGCCCCTCTGGCGCACGACGCTCCGCGTGCGCGAGGACGGGCTCGCCGCCGCTCGCGGCAGGGTGGAGGAGCTCCTGGGGACTGTGGGCTTCTCCCCCGACGACCTCTACGACATGTGCCTCGCGGTGGGAGAGGCGCTCGGCAACGCCGTCGACCACACCTGCGAGGGAGGGATACTCGCCACGGTGTCGGCCTATCCGGACCGCGCCATCGTCGAGGTCACCGACTGCGGCTCGGGCTTCTCGCTCGAATTCGACGAGCCAGAGGTCCCGCTCAGCGCCGAGCGCGGTCGCGGCATCAAGCTCATGCGCCTTCTCACTGACTCGCTCGTCATCTCGCGGAAGTCCACAGGCGGCACGGCGGTGCGTCTCGTCAAGCTGAGCCACCCCTACGCGTCAGCCGAGTGAGTCGAGCGCTCCTCTTGCCAGCACCCGCCCAGATCGGCAGAGAGTTATTGGGACCATCCCGAGGGGGATGAGCGCCTCCCTCGAGGAAAGGGGATTAGCCATGCAGTACCTGCCCATCGTAGGGAGCACCGCGGCCGTCTACGCGTTCATCGTGGTGGCGCTCAGGCTCTTCGGGAAGACGGAGGTCGCCCAGCTCTCCCTCGTCGACCTCGTGTTCATCCTTCTCATCTCCAACGCCGTCCAGAACGCCATGGTGGGGTCCGACTCCACTCTCACGGGTGGGCTCGTGGCCGCGACCACGCTCTTCGTGATGAACTACCTGTTCAAGCGCTGCCTCTATCGCATCCCCTGGCTCAACAAGCTCGTGCAGGGATCGCCCGTCACCCTCGTGCGGCACGGACAGATCGATGAGCGCGCCCTCTCGCACGCGATGCTCACGAAGGACGAGCTCATGGAGTCGATGCGCGAGCACGGCGTGGAGCGCATCGCCGACGTGGACATGGCCGTTCTCGAGGTCGACGGCAACATCTCCGTCCTGGCCGACCAGTTCAAGGCGCCGACCCGCAAGGCCCGCTCGCCGCGGCGCAGCACAAAGAAGCGTCAGTAGGGAAGTGGTACTGGCGAGGGCGGATGTGTCGCACGATAGGTTTTTGTACATGAACCTATCGCACGACACAGATCCGGGCTTCAGATGTGTCGCACGATAGGTTTTTGTACATAAAGCTATCGCACGACACAGAGGCCCGGCATCCGTCCACCCCGGACAACAAAAAGGGCACCCGCGCAAACGGGTGCCCGATCATCTGGAGGCGAAGCCCGGATTCGAACCGGGGGTAAGGGCTTTGCAGGCCCGCGCCTTACCACTTGGCCACTTC
>DCZG01000143.1:17832-18812 GCA_002331575.1 Atopobium sp. UBA2090
GGCGCGCTACCAACTGCGCTAAGCCCGCGAACGCGAGGAACAATATACGAGAACTCGCCATGAGTTGCAAGCGAGAATTGGAAATCGGTCGCAGCGTCTTGAAAAACCCAGCGGCGAGACCAAGGAATCGCACGAATTCGGGCGAACGTGTATCGTATGGTTGCCAACGCGGCTCCGTCAGCTCAGTCAGGAGGTCCTGCATGTTCCTCAGCTTTCTCACCCTGCTCTTCCTGTTCCTCGTGATCATGGGCTTCGCTCGCGTCGTTCGGTACTTCTGGGACTGGCTTCGCGGGGGCGAGAAGGTCGACGAGGATTCCGTCCGCACGGAGAGCGCCGCCGAGGAGCACGCCGAGGAGGTAGCCGACCGCGAGCTCGCGGGCTTCGAGGCCGAGGACCGTCCCGAACAGGTCAAGACCGTCGTGCGGGCGAGCTCCGACGTGATCGGCGCCTATCTCGACGAGATGAAGCTCGGCTGGTTCCAGGTCGCCATCATCTTCTTTGTCGGCTGCATCGCCGGTCTCCTCATCGAGGAGATCTGGATGCTCATCACGGCCGGCCTCACCGAGAACCGCGTCGGTCTCGTGTGGGGCCCCTTCTCGCCGCTCTACGGCTTCGGCTCGGTCTTCCTCACGGTCGTTTCCTTCGAGCTGCGTAAGCACGGCGCCAAGAACTGGCAGGTCTTTCTCGCCGCGGCGCTCATCGGCGGGCTGCTCGAGCAGATCACGGGCTGGTCCATGGAGACGCTCTTCAACGCCACGTCGTGGTCGTACTCGCACCTGCCCGACCACATCACCAAGTGGGTGGCCTGGCGCTTCCTCGTGTTCTGGGGCCTGCTCGGCCTCGTGTGGTGCCGCGCCGTGATGCCCGTGCTGCTCTACCGCATCGGCATGCCCACCTCCAAGCGCCAGTTCGTGTTCGTGCTGCTCCTCACCGTGTACCTCGCCGCCGACATCTTCATGACGGTGGCCTGCTTCAACCGC
>DCZG01000137.1 GCA_002331575.1 Atopobium sp. UBA2090
CAACATCCTGCTGCAGGTGCTCGACGACGGTCGCCTCACCGACGGCCAGGGCAGGGTCGTGAGCTTCAAGAACACGATCATCATCATGACGAGCAACGTCGGCAGCCAGTTCATCGCGGCCGCCAACGCGAGCTCCGATCCCGACGAGGTCCAGAAGCAGGTCAACGACGCGCTGCGTGCGGCGTTCAAGCCCGAGTTCCTCAACAGGATCGATGACGTCGTGGTCTTCCACGCCCTCGGGCTCGCCGACATCGAGCGCATCGTGGACATCCAGCTCAAGGACGTCCGCGCTCGTCTCGCCAAGGAGAGGATCTCGCTCGAGCTCACGCCGTCCGCGGTCCAGTCGCTCGCCCTCGACGGCCTCGACCCGGTCTATGGTGCGCGTCCCCTGAAGCGTCTCATCCAGCGGCAGGTCGTGGACAACGTGGCGAACCTGATCATCGACGGGAAGCTGAGCGAGGGAGACACCGTCCGCGTGGAAGTCGGCCCCGACGACAGGCTCTTCGCCGCGCGGGTCGATACGCCGCCCGCCAACTCCGAGGCCGGAGGTGCCGCAGGCTCCGACGACGAGCCGGTCGAGCCGGACGACATGGAGTAGCTCTTCGGGGCGGTCGCAGCGTGCGGCCGCCCTCTTCCATGGCGCGATCGTCTGACGGCGGACGATCGCGCGGTGCTTCCCGACGACGTCGCTCGCTGGCTCGCACGGGGGTAGGATGGTCTGGTCAAGGATTCGTCCCGGAGGTTGTGCGATGAAGTGTCCTCACTGTGGCGCCGAGCTTCCCATCCACGCAGCACTCTGCCCGTCGTGCGGCCAGGGGGTTGGCTCCGCCATGCCGGCGGACGCGCCGGACGCTGACGGGGAGACCGTCCTCATGGACATGCCCGGGGAGGATGCTCAGCCATCCGCGCCTGAAGACGTCGCGGAACCAGCTCCCGACCAGGGCGAGACGCAGCTGATGGACCAGGCCGAGGCTCCAGCCGCGGACCAGGGCGAGACCCAGCTCATGGACCACGGCGAGACGCAGCTTCTCGATGACGGCGAGACCCAGCTCATGGACCACGGCGAGACGCGACTCATGGATGACGCCAAGACACACCCCATGCCAGCCAAGCCCGTCATACCCACCGTGGCGTTTCCCGACGACACCATGTCCGCGCCAGCGCCGATCGTCGACGGCCTCGATGCGCTCGACGACCCCCATGCGCCCCTCGTGACGGGCTCCGAGCTCACGAACATCTCGCACACGCCCATCAAGTCGCCGGTGTCGCCCGAGTTCGACGGCACGGCCAAGAAGCGCAGGTGGCCGTTCGTGCTCGGCATCATCGTGGCGGTCGCCCTCGTGGGCTTCGGCATCTACTACACGTGGCAGCAGGAGCTCTGGGGAGGCAGGACCATACCCGACGTGACGGGACAGGCGCAGGATGCCGCCACGCAGACCCTTCAGTCTGCGGGATTCACCGTGAGCGTGATTACCAAGGCGAGCGACGATGGCATCGGCACCGTCCTCTCCACCGATCCGGCGGCGGGCACGCGCATCGACCCGACGAGCGGCGTGACCCTCACCGTGGCGGTCGCCCGTACCATTCCGTCGGTGGTCGGCCTGACGGTCGACAAGGCGGAGCTGGCGCTCTATGACGCCGGGGCCACGAACATCTCGGTGACGTACCAGGCCTCGAGCCAGGCCGAGGGCACGGTCGTCTCCGTGAGCCCCGACGTGGACGCCACGTTCGTCTCGACCGACGCGATCACCCTCGTCGTCGCGCAGGCGTACACCGTGCCCGACGTCACGGGCAAGTCGCTCTCAGACGCTCAGGCGGCCATCACGTCGGCGGGCTACGTCGCGAAGGTGAGCTACGTGGACTCGGACACCGCGACCGATGTGGTCATCTCGACTGATCCCGCCGCGGGCACCAGGCTCGATCAGGGTTCGACCGTGACGTTGTCCGTGCCCAACCCCTACCCCTCCGACTACTACCACCTGCTCGACTTCCTCACGTGCACGCCCGCACAGGACGCCGCGTACCTCGTTCAGGAGGGCTTCTCGACGGTGACGGCTCGCAAGCTGACCAACGGCGACGCGTTCGGGGTGTACCAGAAGGGCAACGACGTCCTCATGGTCACTGACACCCCGGAGACGGGCACCTTCGACATCATGTCGAGCTCGTACGACGCACTCGCGAACGGCTGCGCGGTCGGCGGGCTGAGGCTCCGACTCGACCCCTCCGCGCTCTCCGCCGAGCAGACGGACGTCTCCGACGCCGGCGTCCAGGCGATCATGACGCTCTGCGGCTTCTCGGGGCTGACGAGCTCGTGCACCGAGGCGGACTTCGCCAGCACGCCGACGGTCGCGTCGTCCGGCGCCCACTTCATCTGCGCCTACGGCGAGCAGGACAGCTACGTGTGGACGGTCCTCATCGGCGGGTACCAGGGAAGCCTCAAGGTCGTGGCGACCGTGGGGACCAAGAGCCACTACAGCTCGGTCGACCTGTCGACCTATGACAACAGCATCTGCAAGTACGTGGCGTACTCCACGTTGTTCGCGGGGTGATTCTGATGCAGGACGAAGAGAAGAAGCCCGAGGAGGCCCCGGTCGAGAAGGACCCCTCCGTTCGGGCCGAGAACGAGGATGATGACGGGTACGACCCGTACTCCGATCGCAAGGCCGAGCGAGACCCGCTCTTCGAGCGCGATCCCTGGGCCTGACCTGGAAAAGGGGACAGGTTCGTTTTCCAGGTTCTCCTGGCCGCCGAGTTCTTCCGCGCGACCCGCTGGCTAGCCGGTCGCGCCCCAGTTGGTCTGCATGTACTGCCAGACGATGAGAACGACGACGACGAGGATTGCGATGACGATGAGCAGGGCGATGATCGACCTGACGTGCGTCCTCCGCTCCCGGGACGCGAAGATGTCGCGCCTGCCCTTGGGAATCTCGAGGTACTGACCATAGTGGAGGTCGCGGCGCAGCTGCGGCATCTCTGAGCGGGCGCGTCGATACGACCGGCCGGAGAAGACGTTGCCGCCGGTCGTGATGCTCGAATCGTGGGTGACGCTCTCTTCGCTGGTGCTGTCGCTCGCGTAGTCGTCAATCGGTGGTTGCGTCCTGTGCGCCGGGCGCGAACGCACATATGCGGTCGAAGCGGAATGGCGCTGGACGCCGGGTGCCGTCTCAGGCCTTGGCGTAGCATCCGGCGCAGGGCTCGTGTCGGGGCTCTCGACCTGAGGGGCGCTGTGCTGGGCAGGGGTGCCGACGTCCTCTTGATCGGTGAAGTTGTCCATCTGGTGCCTCCGATAACGCTCGTGCAGCAATGAACACATGATAGAACACCCCGCGCGTATTCGCGATGAGTCTCGCCACCTCATGCTCGTGGCGTGAAGTCTAAGGTTGCACGGGAATAATCTGGTGTATAGACACTTAGATATAGTGAGTCTAAAAATACAGAAAATCTTGTCTCAAGTGTATAAAACAAAGCGAGCGGGGAACATATAACAACGAAACACGGGGCGCAGAAAACCAAAGCGCCCACAGGACAGAAAGGGTGGTTATCATGTCGAGCATGATTCCTTACGATCGCTACCAGAGGGCACTTCGCGCGTGGCCGTTCGATGACCTGTTCGAAGCTCCGTTCCAGGCGCTTGCCGGCACTGCGGACGGCTTCAAGATGGACGTCGAGGAGACGGGCAACGGCTATGTCGTCACGGCCGAGCTTCCGGGTGTGGCGCGCGACCAGATCGACGTCGAGCTCAATGAGGGCAGGCTGTCCATTTCGGTCGAGAAGAAGGAGTCCGACGAGCAGAAGGGCAAGAACTACCTGCTCAAGGAGACGGGCGAGTGGAGCGCCACGCGTGGCGTCTACCTCAAGGACGCGGCCACCGAGGGCCTGTCCGCCAAGTTCGACGGCGGCGTGCTTACGGTGAACGTTCCCAAGCAGGCTGAGAAGGCCAACGTCACGAAGGTCTCCATCGACTAGCACGTATGCGGGTTGTACCTCCTCGGGGGCGGTGCTTCGGCACCGCCCCTTTTTCTGTCGAGAAGGGCATGGCATCTGGCGGAATCCGCCAGGATCATATCTGACGTGTCTCCGAGAATTGGTCGGGACCTGTCCCTTTGGCTGCCAAAGGNNCGTTGGCACCTTTGGCAGGTGAGGAGCTACCAGATCGTCAGGGGGCGATCCTGGGCGGCGACGCACAGGCTGAGAAGCCCGTCGGACGTGCGCGCCTCGGTGAAGCCGTCGTTGGCGGCCTCGGCACACACGGCTGGCGCGATGGTGCGCATGCAGACGCTCGGTCGGTTGTTCTCCTGCGAGAGGTGCAGCGCCACGACCGTCTCGGTGTCGCTCGTCACCAGGAACGGCAGGATGGAGGCCGTCTGGTCGTTTGAGAGGTGGCCGGCCTCACCGCGGATGCGCGTCTTGAGAAAGGCGGGGTAGGGCCCGGAGGCGAGCATCCTCTCGTCGTGGTTGGACTCCAGCCCCAGGATGCGGCAGCCGTAGAGCGCCTCCATGGCCTCGTCGGTGACATAGCCCGTGTCGGTGCACCAGCCGAGGGCGTCGCCGCCGGTCTCGAAGCGGAAGCCCATCGGGTCGTTGACGTCATGTGACGTGGGGAAGCAGCGGACGTGCATGCCGCAGAGCTCGAGGTCCTGTGAGTGGTCGACGAGGGTGAACGGCATCTCGGCGAGGTAGCTTCTGCCCGCCACGGTGCCCGCGGTGGCATAGAGCGGACCGTCGTAGTGGTTGCAGAAGACGCTGAGGCCCGAAACGTGATCGGAGTGCTCGTGCGTGACGAGAACCGCATGCACGCGGTCCATGTCCACGCCGACCTCCGTCGCCCGGCGCATGAGCTCTCGGCGCGAGATTCCGCAGTCGACGAGGATGTTGCCCTCAGGTCCCTCGATGACGGCGGCGTTGCCCTTCGAGCCGCTCGCGAGGACGTGCAGGTGAATCTCGGGGGTCATGCCCCTCCCTCCGATGCCGTAAGATTGCATACACAGGGTACACGCAGGACGTGACGCATATGTCCAGGACTTGAGGGGGTGCCACCATGCCAAGCGTCTCTCGAAGATATGCCGGACGAGGCGGTCGCTTCGACCGTCCGAGCCAGCGGGAGGACGACGAGCTTCGCTCGCCCGTCATTCTCATGGTCTCGGGTGGCGCCGACTCCACGGCCTTGCTCGTGCTCGCCGCCACGTCCACGCTCGACATCGACGACGCTCGCGGACCTGCGCACATCGCTCGCGAGCGCCTGCACGTGCTCCACGTCAACCACCTGCTCCGCGGCATCGACGCCGAGGAGGACGAGGAGCTCGTCCGCGACCTCTCCTCACGGTACGGCATCCCGTGCACGGTGCGCCGCGTCGACGTCGCCCGTCTCGCCACGGAGGTCGGCGACGGCAACATCGAGAACGTCGGACGGCTGGCGCGCTACGCGGCGGCGAACGAACTCGCCAACGAGCTGTCGGCGAAGGTCGGCACGCCTCGCGCGGCAGCTCGCATCCTCACCGCCCACACGGCGAACGACCGCGCCGAGACCTTCTTCATGAACGCCATCCGCGGGTCGGGCACGTCGGGGCTCTCGTCCATTCCACGTCGGCGCAACCGCATCGTGCGTCCGCTGCTCGACCGCACCCACGACGAGTTGTGCGAGTTCCTTCGCATGCGCGGCATCGTGTGGCGTGAGGACGACACCAACGCAGACACGCGCTACCTGCGCGCCTACGTGCGCCATGAGGTGATTCCCGTCATCGAGAGGCGCAACCCGCGCGTGATGGCGAGTCTCGCCACCGCGTGCGACATCCTCTCAGACGAGGACGTCTACCTCACGTCGGTCGCCGCGCGCACCCTCCGCGAGCTCGTCCGACGCACGGAGCCGGGCGTGGTGTCGATCGACTCGGCACGCCTCGCCGCCTGCGACGTCGCCATCGCCCGCCGCGTCGTGCGTGCGGCGATACTCTCCGTCTGCCCGGACGCCCGTCTGGAGGCGCGTCATGTCGCCTGGGTCCTCGGCCTCGTCGCGGCGGGGGAGGGGTCGGTCACCATTCCCATGGGGGTCGACGCACGCGTCGAGTTCGGTCTTCTCGTCATCCGCGCCCGTGCCGCATCCGACGAGCGCGTCTCGGGATGGCTGCCCGTTCCGGGGACGATCTCGCTGTCCAATGGCCGTCGGCTCACCGCCCGTCTGTTCGACGCCCCGCCCGTCGACGACCTGCCCACCTTCGCCCGCGACCACGCTCTCGAGTGGCACGGCCAGTCGGTGTTCCTCGACGCGCGGGCCTGTGGCGTGGACCCCTCGCAGGGTGGCCGGCTCTGGGTGGACACGCCCCATCCGGGAGACGTGCTCTGCCCCCTCGGGATGCACGGCCAGTCCAAGAAGCTCTCGGACCTTCTCGGCGAGGCTCGCGTGCCCGTGGCGGATCGCGCGTTCATCCCCGTGGTGCACAGCTCCCCGACGGGTTCGGTGCTGTGGGTCGTCGGCGTTCGTGCGGACGAGAGGGCGCGCTGCCTTCCCGACACGCATGACATAGTGGAATTGGGTTTCGGCACGGCATAGTCTCGCAACGTCCAGCGGACACTGGTACGCTGGTAGCAAGCGCACGACACATCGATCCGCCGCGGCGGACGGTCCCGGGAGGGAACACATGGAGGAGCTACATCCCGATGTCAGCAGTGTCATTCTCAGCGAGGAGGACATCAAGGGGGTCGTCACGCGCCTAGGCGCCGAGATCAGCCGCGACTACGCCGGAAAGAACCCGCTCGTCGTAGCCGTCCTCAGAGGCGCATTCATCTTCACGGCGGACCTCATGCGATCGATCAGCGTGCCCTGCGCGGTGGACTTCATGGCCGTCTCGAGCTACGGCGACGGCGTCAAGAGCTCGGGCGTCGTTCGCATCGTCAAGGACCTCAACACCAAGATCGAGGGACGAGACGTCATCATCGCGGAGGACATCCTCGACTCCGGCCTCACGCTCAGCTATCTCGTGAAGATGCTCGAGGGCCGCGGTCCCAACTCGGTGCGCGTCGTCGCCTTCGCCATCAAGGACATCCCCGGCCACACGCCCGCCATCCAGCCGGACTACGTGGGCACCCACGTGCCCAACGAGTTCATCGTGGGCTATGGTCTCGACTACGCCGAGCGCTACCGCAACCTGCCCTACATCGGCGTGCTCAAGCCCGAGGTCTACACCAAGTAGCCGCACGCGGGCGGCAACCGCCCGCGTGTTCCGTTCAGCAAGGAGCCTAACCCCGTGCCCGATAAGAATCCATTCGACAGCCTCCGCCCGCCCAACAACGGCGACCGCGAGCCCGATCCCCAGAGGTCGGGGCTCATCTCCACGCTCGTCGTGGTCGCCATCGTGGCGTACCTGTTCTTCACGATGGGGGTCAACCCGTTCGCGTCCAACACCGAGGTGGACACGCTTGCCACCAACGAGTTCGTGACTGCCGTGAAGGACGGCCGCATCTCCACCGTCACGTTCAAGACGGAGGACGGCAGCGTCACGGGCACGTACTGGAAGTCCGAGGACGACGAGGGCGACTCCGACGCGCTCGTGCAGTACAAGACCGTCTACGTGGGCGCCGACTCGCTCGACGAGCTCATGGCCAAGCACGCCGACGTCACCTTCACGATCGACACCTCGTCGTCGAGCATCCTCGAGACGATCCTCGTCTCGGTGGTGCCCACCGTCCTCCTCGTGGCCGTCTTCGTGTACTACATGCGCCGCATGTCCGACCAGAACGGCCGCACCATGCAGTTCGGCAAGACGGAGGCGCTCACCACCGAGAAGGAGCGACCAAAGGTCAAGTTCTCCGACGTCGCGGGCATCGACGAGGCCGTCGAGGAGCTCAAGGAGGTCCGCGACTTCCTGCGAGAACCCGAGCGCTACCAGAAGATGGGCGCGAAGATCCCCCATGGCGTGCTGCTCGTCGGCCCTCCGGGCACGGGCAAGACGCTTCTGGCCAAGGCGGTGGCAGGCGAGGCGGGCGTGCCGTTCTTCTCGATCTCCGGCTCCGACTTCGTCGAGATGTTCGTGGGCGTCGGCGCCTCGCGCGTGCGCGACCTCTTCAAGCAGGCCAAGGAGTCCGCCCCCTGCATCATCTTCAT
>DCZG01000151.1:0-30257 GCA_002331575.1 Atopobium sp. UBA2090
GACATCCTCGACGCCACCAACATCGAGCGAAATCTCTACCTCACGCTCCAGCTCATGGAGCTCGACGTACCCATGGTCATCGCGCTCAACATGATGGACGAGGTCACCGAGAACGGCGGGACCATCGACGTCAACGGACTCGAAGCCGCCCTCGGCGTCCCCGTGGTTCCGATCTCTGCCGCCAAGGACCAAGGCGTCGACGAGCTCGTGGAGCACGCCATCCACGTTGCTCGCCACCACGACCACCCCGGCAGGCAGGACTTCTGCTCGCCCAACGGACCGGACGGCGGCGCCCTGCACCGCTGCATCCACGCAGTCATCCACCTCATCGACGATCACGCGCAGGCGGTGGGCATTCCCGTGCGCTTTGCCGCGACCAAGCTCGTCGAGGGCGACGAGCTCGTCTCCCAGGCGCTCGGCCTCGACGAGAACGAGCTGGACGCTGTGGGTCACATCGTCCATCAGATGGAGGCCGAGTCGGGCTCCGACGCGCAGGCCGCCCTCGCTGACATGCGCTTCTCCTTTATCGAGACTGTCTGCTCGAAGTACGTGGTCAAGCCCCAAGAAAGTCGCGAGCACCTGCGCTCGGTCGCCATCGATCGAGTCCTCACTGGCAGGTTCACCGCCATCCCGGTCTTCGTGGCGATCATGGCGCTTGTGTTCTGGCTCACGTTCTCGGTGGTCGGCAGGGTCCTCTCCGACCTCCTCCAGCTTGGCATCGACACACTCGGAACGCAGGTCAACGCCTCGCTCGTCTCCTTTGGCACCAATGCGGTCGTGCGCTCGCTCGTGATCGACGGCATCTTCGGCGGCGTTGGCTCGGTACTCTCGTTCATGCCGATCATCGTGGTACTGTTCCTGCTGCTCTCCATGCTCGAGGACTCGGGGTACATGGCCCGCGTCGCCTTCATCATGGACAAGCCCCTGCGTAGGCTCGGCCTCTCCGGGCGCAGCTTCGTGCCCATGCTCGTGGGCTTCGGCTGTTCGGTGCCTGCCATCATGAGCACGCGCACGCTGCCCTCCGAGCATGACCGCAAGATGACCGCCCTGCTCACCCCCTACATGAGCTGCTCGGCCAAACTTCCTGTCTATGCGCTTCTGACCTCGGTGTTCTTTGGTACGTGGGCTGGCCTCGTGATGGTCGGACTCTACGTCGTCGGCATGCTCGTGGGCATCCTCGTCGCACTCGTGCTCAACCACACCACGTTCAAGGGCGAGCCCGTCCCCTTCGTGATGGAGCTTCCCAACTATCGGCTTCCGAGCGCCAAGACGACCTGCCTTCTCGCCTGGGAGAAGGCCAAGGACTTTCTCACCAGGGCGTTCTCGGTGATCTTCGTGGCGACGATTATCGTCTGGTTCCTCCAGACCTTCGACGTCCGCTTCGACGTGGTCTCCGACGCCTCCCAGAGCATGCTCGCCGTGCTGGGCGGGCTCATCGCGCCGGTCTTCTCGCCCCTCGGCTTTGGCACCTGGCAGGCATCAACGGCGCTCGTCACAGGCTTCGTGGCCAAGGAGAGCGTGGTCTCGACGCTCACGGTCCTCGTAGGCGTAGACGGGCTCGCGACGCTGTTCACCCCGGCGTCCGCCTGGGTGTTCCTCGTGTTCACGCTGCTCTACACGCCATGCGTGGCCGCCATCTCCGCCGTCAGGAACGAGCTCGGCGGCAAGTACGCGGCGTGGGTGGTGGTCATCCAGTGCTGCGTCGCGTGGGTCGTGGCGTTTGCGATGCAGCTCCTCGTGACGGCTCTCTAGGCGCTACCTGGCGGGGGTGACGGCGTTCCGTCCGCTTGCCATGCGCTGCGCCGCCCACGGGCCGAGCCAGACGGCCGCGAGCACCGCCGCGAACACGCCGCCGAACTTCTCGCCCGCCGTGCCGGCGACTGCGCCGCAGGCGGCGCCGACGACGAGGTAGCCGATGCCGGCGAGGACGGCGCTCAGGACGATGCGCAGGATTCGCTCGCGCCGGCTCGCGTGCACGTCAAAGCGGACGAGGCGTCGCTCGGCAAACCAGCCCACGAGGCAGCCGCCGTACACCCCGAACACCCGATAGCCGCTGACGGTCATCTTGGCTGGGTCGACGAGCAGCTCGCCGCTCGCGTAATCCATGGGGTACGACTTGAGCGAGATGTAGAGCACGAACGCGATGCCGATCGCGAGGCCGCAGACGAGCACCGCCACATCCCGCGAGGGCTTCTCGTCGACCCAGGAGAGCGTGCGGTCGGCGACCCAGAGCCCCGCGATGCCGACGACGGCGGCGACGAGGACGTCCTGCGGCGTATGGACGCCGAGGTAGTTCCTCGAGAGGGCTACGACGACGCACGCGACCACGCATACGACCGAGACGGCAGCCCGCTCGTGCCTTCGGAGCCAGGCGATGCCTCCGAAGACGCTCACGGCCGTCTGCGTGTGGCCGCTCGGGAACGAGTAGTCGGAGGCGCTCGCCATCGCGCTCGCCGAGGGCGTGATGCGCGCGTCGCGGATCCACGGGCGATAGACGCAGGCGCTGTTCTTGATCGTCTGGTTGACGAGGCTGCCTGCCGAATATGAGAAGAGCAGGTAGATTCCCTGCCGCTTGTCGACGAGCCAGTAGATGAGAAGGGCGGCGGCGAAGGCAACGGCGAGCAGACCCGTCGAGAGGAGGACGACGAACTCTTCCGTCACGGGGCCGAGCGCCTCGCGAACGCCCTGGAAGGCGAGCAGGTAGTCGATGTCCATGCGATGCCCCCTAGAGCCTGATCGTGAGACCGACGGGACAGTGGTCCGACCCGTAGACGTCATCGAGTATCGAGGCGTCGACCACCCTGTCGGCGGCGTCCTGCGACACGAGGAAGTAGTCGATGCGCCAGCCGGCGTTCGTGGCACGGGCGCGCATGCGGTAGCTCCACCAGCTGTACGCCTCGGTCTGGGTCGGGTGGAGCTGGCGGAACGTGTCGACGAAGCCGGCGTCGAGGAGCCTCTCGAAGCTCCCGCGCTCCTCGTCGGAGAATCCGGCGTTGCCGCGGTTGGCGTCGGGGTTGCGCAGGTCGATCTCCTCGTGGGCGACGTTGAAGTCGCCGCAGGCCACGACGGGCTTCTCGGCGGCGAGCCCCGTGAGGAAGGCGCGGAAGCTCTCGTCCCAGGCGAGACGCGTCTCGATGCGCTTGAGCCCCGGCTGAGCGTTGGGGACGTAGGCGCACACGAGCCAGTGTCCAGGGAACTCGAGCGCGCAGACGCGGCCCTCGTCATCGGCCTGGGGGCTGCCGATGTGCCGGATGACGCGAAGCGGCTCCTCGCGCGAGAAGACGGCGGTGCCTGAGTAGCCCTTGCGGTCGGCGTAGCTCCACGTCTGCACGTAGCCAGGGAGGTCGAGGTTGACCTGCCCCTCCTGGAGCTTGGTCTCTTGGATGGCGATGGCGTCGGCGTCCAGTCCCTCGGCTATCTCGACGAAGCCAGGCTCCTTGCCGAGGACGGCTCGCAGCCCGTTGACGTTCCAAGAGACGAGCCTGAGCTCCCGTGCGTGATCCATGCGTGACTCCCTACCCTATGGTGATGTAGCCCTTCCCGGATTCCGGACCGTCCGCCGCCGAGACGAGCTGAGCGATCTCGTCGCGCGTGCGATGAGGTCCTCCCTCGGCGGAGCCGAAGACGAACTCCCTCAGACGCGGAAGCTCCCGCTCGCCCTGCGCGTGGCCCATATTGTAGGCCGCGAGCAGCTTGTCCTGGTTGACGGTGCTGTTCTTGACGGGCATCTCGTCCGGATAGATGGCGAGGCAGCGCCCCTCGCGCTCGAGCGCGTCCACGTGGTCGAGCGCCGCGTTGTAGCGCTTCCACCTGGTGAGCAGGGCGTTTCTCATATAGGGATGGTCATGTGAGACGCCCTGGTAGAGCGCGATGCTGCGCTTGGACGGCTCGGTCTTGCGATAGCCGCGGGGACGCGTCGCGACGAAGACGAACTTCTCGTAGCCGTCCGCCTCGGCCAGGTGGATGGGGATGCCCGCGCCGGTCCCGAGCCCGCCGTCGTAGTACACGACGCCGTTGACGGGTAGCGGCTTCATGGCGCCCGGCAGCGTCGAGCTCGCTCGGACCTTGTCCATCATGTCCATGGCCGTGGGCATGTCGTCCTTCGTCCACGTGACGGTGCGGCCGGTGTCGCGCTCGAAGGCCTGGATGCGGATGCGCGCGGGGTTGCTCACGAAGGCGTCCCAGTCGAAGGGCATGAAGCCGTCGCGCAGCGAGCCCTCGTAGAGGTAGTCGGCGTTGAAGAAGCCCTTCCCGCGCAGGACCGAGCGCATGCCGCCCGGCAGCTCGGCACCGTCGCGTCCGAGAAAGGCCACGCGCGTGCGCCAGAGGTCGCGCGAGACGTAGTCGACGGTGTGGCTGGCGCCTGCGGAGATGCCGCAGACGTAGCCGAAGTCGATGCCCTGCTCGAGAAGGACGCGGGCGATGCCCGCCGTGTAGCTCGCGCGATAGCCTCCGCCCTCGAAGACCAGGGCGCAGTCGCGCACGTCGTTCCCAAGATCCTCCATGGTCGCCTCCTCTCGGCGTGATGGTCGTGGCTCGTCTTCCCGAGCCCGCCACAATGAGATAGTTATGCCCAACCTCCGCCCGCCAGAACCATGGGTGGGCGACAAATTCTCAGCGTTACCATGAATCCGTCCGTTGGTTCAGTCAGGGAGGCGTCCATGACCACGACGATCACCGATCCCATCGAGGCGGCGGCGGAGCTCAAGAGGCGTGTCGAGAAGGCCGGGAGCATGGTCTTCTTCGGGGGCGCGGGGGTCTCGACCGCGAGCGGCATCCCCGACTTCCGCAGTGCCAACGGCCTCTACAACCAGCGCGGCTACGCGTATCCGCCCGAGACCATGCTCTCGCACTCCTTCTATCGCTCCCACACCGAGGAGTTCTTCGACTTCCNNCGCCACGTGATGTGCGTCCCCGACGCCAAGCCCAACCGCTGCCACTACAAGCTCGCCGAGCTCGAGGCCGAGGGCAAGCTCACGGCGGTGGTCACGCAGAACATCGATGGCCTCCACCAGGCGGCGGGCTCGAAGCGCGTGATCGAGCTCCACGGCTCGACCCACCGAAACGTCTGCCAGCGCTGCGGGGCGGTCTACTCCCAGGAGTGGGTCCTCGGGACCGAGGGGGTCCCGCACTGCGAGACCTGTGGCGGAGTCGTGAAGCCCGACGTCGTGCTCTACGAGGAGTCGCTCAAGGAGCGCGACCTCATCGACGCCATGGAGGCCATCGCGAGCTGCGACCTTCTCGTCATCGGCGGCACGTCTCTGGTGGTGTATCCCGCGGCCGGCCTCGTCCAGTACTTCCGCGGAGATGACCTCGTGGTCTGCAACCTCCAGGCCACTCCCCAGGACTCGGGTGCCGACCTCGTGTGCGCCTGCGACATCTCGAAGGCCTTCGACTTCTGATCTTCAGGGAATCTGCGCTCGTTCTGCAGGTTTCGGCCCCTTTGTCGTTATGACGGAATGCGTCCTTCCAGTCGTTACAATAGGAACGTTACCCATGTGTCCGGCGCAGGAGGTAGATGAAGGTGCTCAGGGAGAACTACGCAACTTGGCAGTGCGGTTCGCACGAACTCTCGCTCGCGCGCCCCCGCATCATGGGGATTCTCAACGTGACGCCCGACTCCTTCTCGGACGGCGGCAAGAACTTCGACACGAAGGCGGCCATCGCTCGGGGTCGCGAGATGCTCGACGAGGGCGCCGACATCATCGACGTCGGCGGCGAGTCCACCCGCCCCGGATACGAGCCCGTCTCCTCGAACGAGGAGGCAGGTCGCATCGTGCCCGTCGTTCGTGCGCTCGTCGCCTCCGGGGCGATCGTCTCCGTGGACACGCGTCACGCGGATGTCGCCAAGATCTGCGCCCGTCTCGGCGCCTCCATCATCAACGACGTCGAGGGATTCACCAGTCCCGCGATGATTCAGGTCGCCGCCGACACCAACTGCGGCTGCATCGTCATGCACTGGGACAAGGGAGGCCTCGGGACGCGTCCGCCGCGCAGGCAGGTGCAGCTCGACGACGCCCGTCCCGCCCGCGAGGCCGTGACGCGCGTCAACACCTCGCAGCACCGCTTCACCCTGCCCGACCAGGCGCCGATCATGCGTCAGATCATGGGCTTCCTCGGCGACCAGGCGCGCGACCTCATGCGGGCCGGCGTGGCGCACGACCGCATCTGCATCGACCCAGGTCCCGGCTTCGACAAGTACGCCGACGAGGACGTCGTCATCCAGCGAGCCACGCGCTCGATGGTCTCGATGGGGTATCCGCTGCTCTGCGCCGTCTCCCGCAAGCGCTTCGTGGGCGCCGTCTCCGGTGTGCCCGATGCCGCCTCGCGTGACGCGGCGACCCAGGGCGTCTGCATCGCCGCCATCGAGAACGGCGCTCGCATCCTGCGCGTCCATGACGTGGCGGGCTGCGCCCAGGCCATCAACGCGTACTGGGCGGTCGCCCAGAAGGACTCGCGCCAGGGCTTCGTCGGTCTCGGCTCCAACGTGGGCGACCGCATGGCCTATCTCTCCCGCGCCGTCTCCCTCATCGACGACATCCCCCTCACCTGCGTGGTCTCCGTGAGCCACGCCTACGAGTCCGAGCCCGCCTACGGCATCTCGACGTCCGTCGCCAACGCCGTCGCCGAGATTCGCTCCGAGCTCCACCCGCTCGTCCTCGTGCAGAAGCTCCTCGAGGTCGAGGACGCCCTCGACCGCGAACGCACCCCCGAGGAGAAGGGCCATGGTCCGCGCACGATCGACTGCGACCTCCTGTGGGTCGAGGGCGAGGAGCACGCGGGCGAGAAGCTCACGCTCCCTCATGCCCACCTCGGCGAGCGGGACTTCGTGATCATCCCCATGGAGGACCTCATGCACGACCCCGAGCGCTTCCTCACGCACGCCGGCGTGAAGGTCACGCCGCGCGAGGACCGCGTCGGCCACGTGATGGCTGACCTCGGCGAGATTGCATGGGAGTAGGCGTGTCGCCCCTCGACGAGCTGCTTGACGCCGCACGGGAGGGGGCAGCCCACGGTACGTCCCTCATCCGTGAGACGAACGGGGTCCTCGAGGTCGCCGTCGTGCTGCGCCCGCAGGTGGGCATGGGGTATCTCATGGCCGTCCCGCACGCGTGCGCGCTCGGCGCGCGCGACGCCCTTCTCGACATGGGCGCCATGGACGTCGGCATCGCCTGGCCGCATGACGTGTGCGGCTCACGCGGAACCACCGTCTCCATCCAGACGCATGCCGGCTTCGGCGAGGGCACGTTCGTGGTCTGCGGTGCCTCGATGGACCTCTCTCCCGTGGAGGGGGTCGCCCTCCCTGCGGCCGAGTCGCTCGGCGAGAAGGTCGTGGCGGGCATCGTCTCCCGCGTGGACGCGTGGGCGGCGGGCATCCGGGCGTCCGGCAAGGGGGCCACGCCGCTGGGGCCGATCCTCTCCGACTACTACGACGCGCTCGCCCTCATGGACGCCGACGTCGAGGTCGTCTACCCCAACGGTCGCGTGTTCTGCCGGGGCAGGCTCGTCGGCGTCGACGTGTGGGGCCGCGCCACGGTGCGCAATGCCCTCGGCGGCGAGGTCGAGGTGTCGCCCGAGCAGGCGAGCATTCGCTCTGCAGGTGACAGGGCTGGCAACTAGCTAGCCGCGGGTCCGCCCGTTGACGTGCAGCCAAATGTCGCGAATGCCGCGAAGCGTGAGGTCGGGGTCGATGCTGTCGAAGACGTCGGTCGCCTGGCTCACGGTTCGTGCGAGTCCGCCCGTTCCCACGACTGGTGCCGACTCGATGCCGAGCTCGGCCTTGATGCGTGCGACGAGCCCCTCCGCCTGGGCGGCCGCCCCGATCACGAGGCCCGACTGCACGGCCGTCTCGGTGGTGTCGCCGAGGACGCTGGCAGGCGCCTCGATGGGAACGCTCGAGAGCTTGGCGGCTCGTTCGAAGAGCGCCGAGGCGGAGATGATGAGGCCAGGCGAGATGGTGCCGCCGCGATAGGCTCCCGTGGCATCGACCACGTCGATGTTCGTCGCCGTGCCGAAGTCGACGACGATGACGGGAGCGCCGTAGTCCGCGCGTGCCGCCACGGCGTTCGCGATGCGGTCTGCCCCGACCGAGCGTGGCTCGGGCATGCGAATCTCCATCCCGCAGTCCATGCCGGGTGAGACCACGAGGGGCGGGCGGCCGAGAACCTCGGTGAGGCAGCGACGCCAGGCGCGAGAGAGCACGGGGACCACGCAGGCGAGCCCCGCCTCGGTGACGTCGGGGTAGTCGAAGCCGTCCATGTGCAGGTAGCCGCCGAGGCGAGAGCGGAGGGTGTCGGCGGTGTCCGAGCTGGTGGTCGCCATGCGCCAGCCATGCCGCATGGCGCCGGTCTCGTCGTAGAGTCCGAGCGTACCCTGCGTGTTGCCCACATCGATGGCAAGGAACATGCTGCCTCCCCGGTCGTGTCCTAGAGCCATTATGCGCCTGCCAACGGGACCCGCCTGCCAAAGGTGCCTGCCAAAGGTGCCAACGCCCTTTGGCAGCCAAAGGGACACCCTACGTTCAAAGGCTCCTTCCTTACGGGTAGCTGCCAAGCTCGGCTCGCGAAGACGTTGGCTCTACGTGGCAGCGTTCTGAGCTGCGGGACCATGAGCCACCGGCCGTCTTGGAGGCTCTCAAGCTGAAAATTGCATCACGAATGGCCTTTGAAGCGCACGTAGCAACGTTATCCAGCCCTTCGTGAAGCAATTTTCAGCTGGACGACGTCCTGGGATGGCAAGCGATAACTGCCGAGCACCCTTCGGCTTCTGGTCTTGCCGATGGGCTGTTTCCGAGCTGAGCCATTCTCGCCGAAAACCCCGAGTTCGGCCGAGTTCGCCTCGAGGGGATTTTGGCTCTTCTCGGCAAGGCTCTGACCTGCGAGAGCCAAAATCGCATCTTACTTCCGATTTTGGCGCCTCGTGTTTCCGCAGGTAATCAAGTCGATACGATTGTGAACCATGAGCCAAAGTCCCTGCGCCGGCTGGCAGGCACCGCAAGCCAGAAGATCGGACGGAATGCGCGCGAGCCCCGTTCGAGACGGCGCTCCTCGGCCGCGGGGCAGGTTGCGACGCGATTCTCTCGCCTAGTGCGTGCTGATGCTGTAGAACTCGTAGTCCTGGGCGTGGTGCGAGGTCGAGTACTCGAAGGGCGTGCCGTCGTCGAGAAACCCGACCTGCTTCACCTCGAGGAGGGGAGTGCCCGCCGGCACGTCGAGAAGCTCCGCCTCGTTCCCGGTTGGGAGGACCGCCCTGATGGTGCGGTGGGCGCTCCCGATCTTGAGCCCGAGGTCCTGCTCGATGTAGTCGTAGATCGACCCCGAGATGTTCTTCTCGCGCAGGTCGGGGATGGTCTTGATGGGCATGTAGGTGTACTCGATCACCTGGGGGACGTCGTTCGCGATGCGGACGCGGCAGACGTAGTAGGCGAACTCGTCGGGCTCCATGCCGAGCAGATCGGCGATCTCGGAGTCGGGATGGACGACGGAAAACTCCTCCACCTTGGTCTCGACCTTCTCGCCGAGCGCCTCGTGCTCGTTCTTGAATCCCGTCATCTGGCTCGACATGTTCCAGCCGGTGCCCTTGTGGAGACCCGTGTCGTCGAGACCCTTCACGAAGGAGCCTGACCCGCGGCGCCTGGCGATAAGACCGTGGAGCACGAGCTCGTCCATGGCCTTCTTGACGGTGATCTTGCTGACGTCGTACTGCTCGCAGAGCTCTTCGGTGGTGGGAAGCTGGTCGTTCGGCTTGAACTCGCCGTTCGCGATGCGCGCGCGGACGTCGTCAGCGACGATCTCGTATTTGAGCATGGGGGTGCCTCCGTTCTTCCTGCCTCCATTATTCGCGTTTTCGCGAGAAAAAATCCCCATCTGGAAAAAAGCAAAAATAGTCCTTGATTCCTAAAAAAGAATGTGTATATTACTAATTAGACATTGACGCAATAGAAAAAAGACATATCTTTTAAACCGAAGCACGACGACTGGCACAGAGCCAAGAGAGGAGAGACAGATGAGCACCTGCAAGCTCCCGCAGGACTTCTTCTTCGGCGCGGCCATGTCCGGCCCGCAGACCGAAGGAGCCTGGCAGCGCTACGGAAAGGTCGAGAACATCTGGGACACCTGGTCCAATGAGCGCATCGAGGACTTCCACGACCGCGTGGGCTCCTATGCGGGCAACGACTTCACCGCACGCCACGAGGAGGACTTCGGGACCCTGCGCAAGCTCGGTCTCACGTCCTGGCGCACGTCCATCCAGTGGTCGCGCCTCATGAACGCCGACGGCTGCCTCAACGAGGAGGGCGCCCGCTATTACCACACGATCTTCGCGGCGGCGGCCGAGGCCGGGCTCACCACCTTCGTGAACCTCTACCACTTTGACATGCCGACCTACCTCTTCCGCCGTGGCGGTTGGGAGAACCGCGAGGTCGTCGAGGCGTTCGCGAACTTCGCCCATGCCGCCTTCGACGAGTTCGGCTCCGAGGTCTCCTACTGGTTCACGTTCAACGAGCCCATCGTGGAGCCACAGCAGCGCTATACCGCCGGCTGCTGGTACCCCTTCGTCCGTGACTTCTCGCGGGCGCGCACGGTGCAGTACAACATCTCGATCGCACACTCCCTTGCCGTCGGAGCGTTTCGCGCGGCAAAGGCGGCCGGCGTCATGCGCCCGGACGCCAGGATCGGCCTCATCAACTGCTTCACGCCGCCCTATACGAGGGAGAACCCCTCGGCGGCAGACCTCGAGGCGGTTCGCATGGCAGATGGCATCGACAACCGCTGGTGGCTCGACCTCGTGACCAAGGGGAGCCTGCCCGCCGACGTCCTCGAGACGCTCGAGAGTCGCGGCGTCGTCCTGCCCCGCCGTCCGGGCGACGACGAGATCCTCTCCCGGGGGACCGTCGACTGGATCGGGTTCAACTACTACCATCCCGAGCGCGTCCAGGCGCCCGCCAGCGACACGGACGAGAGCGGCAACCCGGTCTTCGCCGACGAGTATGTCTGGCCGGACGCCGTCATGAACGAGTCCCGCGGCTGGGAGGTCTACCCCAAGGGCATCTACGACTTCGCGATGACCATGCGCGACGACTACCCCGACCTCGAGTGGTACGTCTCCGAGAACGGCATCGGCATCGAGGGCGAGGACGCCTTCAAGGACGCCGACGGCACCATCCAGGACGACTATCGCATCGACTTCGTCCGTCAGCACCTCCAGTGGATCGCCCGCGCGATCGAGGACGGCGCCAAGTGCCGCGGCTACCACTACTGGGGCGTCATCGACTGCTGGTCATGGAACAACGCCTACAAGAACCGCTATGGCTTCGTCGAGGTCAACCTCGCCGACGGCTACAACAGGCGGCTTAAGAAGTCTGCTGAGTGGCTGCTGCGCACAGCCGCTTCGCACGAGGTCGAGTAAGTCGACCACGCATTGCTAATCTGGTGAACGTTGGAGGGAGAACAAGAAATGGCAGAAGAAGTGGAAGAGAAAAAGTCGTTCCTCGATAAGTTTGCCGAGGTGTCAGCCAAGGTCGGCAACCAGGTGCACCTGAGGTCGCTCCGTGACGCATTCGCCACGATGACCCCGATCTACATCCTCGCCGGCATCGCGGTCCTTATCAACAACGTCGTGTTCCCGCTGTTCCTCGCAGACGATGCGCTCAAGGCAGCACAGTACTGGGGCAACGCGATCACGCTCGGCACGCTCAACTTCTCGGCAATCATCCTCGCCGGCCTCATCGGCTACTGCTTCGCGAGGAACAAGCGCTTTGACAACCCCATCGCCTGCGTGGTCGTCGGCATCGCCTCGCTCGTCATCATGATGCCGCAGACCGTCACGGCGACCATCGACGCCAAGGCGGGGACCACAGCGGACATCAGCGGTGCCTTCCTCACCAGCAGCACCGGCACCAACGGCCTCTTCGCGGCCATCATCATCGGTCTTATCGCCACGACCATCTTCATCAAGTTCTCGAGCATCGAGAAGCTCAAGATCAACCTCGGCGAGGGCGTTCCGCCCGCGGTCGGCGACTCCTTCAACGTCATGACCCCGATGCTCATCACGCTCTCGATCATGGCCCTCGTGTCCGCCCTGCTCTTCGGCCTCTTCTCCACGAACCTGCTCGCCATCATCGCCGTCGCCGTCACCGCGCCGCTCAAGAACATCATGAACGCCGGCCCGCTCGCCGTCGTCATCATCTACACCTTCGCCAACCTGCTCTTCTGCCTCGGCATCCACCAGTCCACCATCTCCGGTGTCCTTGCTGAGCCCATCCTCACCGTCCTCATCGTCGACAACATGGCGACCTTCGCCGCCGGTGGCACCATCCCCGTCGACCACTACATGAACATGCAGATCGTCAACACCTTCGCCCTCATCGGCGGCTCGGGCTGCACCCTCATGCTCCTCTTCGACACCTTCCTGTTCTCGAAGAACGAGACGTCCCGTGACATCGCAAAGCTCTCCATCCTGCCTGGCATCTTCAACATCAACGAGCCCGTCATCTACGGCTACCCCATCGTGTACAACCTGCCCCTGATCATCCCGTTCGTCGTCGTCCCCGACCTTCTCATCGCCGCGACCTATGGCCTCACCTGCATCGGCCTCATCAGCCCCTGCGTGGTCATGGTCCCCTGGACGACCCCCGTGCTCCTGAGCGGTTGGCTCGCCACCGCCGGCGACTTCCGCGCCGTCATCTGGCAGGTCATCGAAATCGCAGCTTCCATGGCCATCTACCTGCCCTTCATGAAGATCTCCGAGAGGGCTCAGGCCAAGCAGCTCGAGAACGCCTCCGAGGAGGACTAGCATCACCTGGGGCGACCGGACCCTGATCCGGCCGCCCCACACCACCACCCAGCCCCTGGGCTGGCCAGCATGCGAGGAATGCGAGGCGAGGCCTCGCGAGAACACAAGTCAGCGCAGAGCGCGGAGAGGAACGTGTCCATCATGAAGATCATGCTTGCCTGCAACGCCGGAATGTCCACCAGCCTGCTCGTCCAGAAGATGCGCAAGGAGGCCGCGGCCCAGGGGATCGACGCCACCATCGAGGCGAACCCCCTCAACAAGGCCCTCGAGAAGATCGACGGCTTTGACATCCTCATGCTCGGGCCCCAGATCTCCTATGCCAAGGACGATGCCGTCAAGGCCGTGGACGGCAAGATTCCCGTGGTCGTCATCGCCATGGCAGACTACGGCCGCATGAACGCCAAGAAGATCATCGCCGACGCCATCGCTACGATCAACGCCTAGGAGGAACACCATGGCTGACACCGACCAGACAGCGTCCGACGACGACATGAGCCCGATGGAGGAGGCGTGCTTCCAGATCATCGCATCCGTGGGCATGGCCAAGTCCAACTACATCAAGGCCATCCAGGTGGCCAAGGACGGCAAGCTCGATGAGGCGCGCAAGCTCGTCGAGGAGGGCAACGAGGCCTACCTCCAGGGTCACGAGGTCCACATGGGACTCCTCCAGGAGGACGCGGCCACCATCGGCAGC
Organism: Atopobium sp. UBA2090; assembly: GCA_002331575.1. Lineage (GTDB taxonomy): Bacteria > Actinomycetota > Coriobacteriia > Coriobacteriales > Atopobiaceae > Olsenella_D. The sequence goes on from DCZG01000151.1 coordinate 13,487, forward strand.
ATCCACGTGTCCCTCCTTCTCGTGCACTCGGAGGACCAGCTCATCCAGGCCGAGACGTTCCGCGTCATCGCGCTTGACTTCATCGACCTCTACGAGCGTCTCGACGCGTAGCAAGAGGCCTTCATGACCCGGCGGCCGCGCGTCCTCCCTCACGCTCGGCCGCCGATTCCTGCAGATGGGAGCTTTGACGTGACGCCGCGATGCTTCGAGACATACTGTGAGGGTCGTCGCTTTTCATCCTAGGGGAGGAACCATGGCATTCGACATCACTCGTGACATCATGTTCCCGAAGCCGGTCTTCGTCGAGAAGATCTGGGGCGGTCGCAAGCTCGAGACCGAGTTCGGCTATACCATTCCAGATGGTCCCGTGGGGGAGTGCTGGTCGATCAGCGCCCATCCCAATGGCGACTGCCTCATCGAGGGTGGTGCCTGGGACGGCCGCTACCTCTCTGACTTGTGGGCCAATGAGCCGCAGCTCTTCGGTGGTGCGAAGGGCGACCGCTTCCCGCTGCTCATCAAGATTCTCGACGCGCACGACTACCTCTCGGTGCAGGTGCACCCCGACGACGCCTATGCCGGTGCCCATGAGAACGGCAGCCTCGGTAAGAGCGAGTGCTGGTACATCCTCGAGGCAGACCCCGACGCCCGCATCATGATCGGCCAGAAGGCGCACGACCGCGACGAGTTCGCGGCGATGGTCAAGGCCCACCGCTGGTCCGAGCTCCTCAACGAGATCCCCATCCATGCCGGGGACTTCTTTGCCATCAATCCCGGTACCGTGCATGCCGTGAAGGGCGCTCTCATCCTCGAGACGCAGCAGTCGTCCGACGTCACGTATCGCGTGTACGACTTCGATCGCCGCCAGCCTGACGGCTCCGAGCGCGAGCTCCACATGGCTCAGTGCCTCGACGTCATCGACTTCACCGCGCCGCTGCTCACCGACGGCGCCGTGACCGCTCCCGAGGTCGACGGCATCACCAAGCTCATGAGCTGCTCGTACTTCGACGTCTTCCGCGTTCGCGTGACGCCCGACAAGCCGGTCGTGGTTCCGCAGGACAAACCGTTCATGTGCGTCTCCGTGGTCGCGGGCGACGGCGGCACCGTGGTCGCGGGCGACGGGCTGGTCCACGAGCTCGTCAAGGGCTCGCACTTCCTCGCCCCCGCCGGTTGCGGGGACCTCGCCTTCGCGGGAGACATGGAGCTCATCGCCTCGTACGCCAATTAGCGGACGGGCCACGGCGGGGTCAGAGTCCCTGTCTCTCGCCTCGTCACACAACTCCATCATCTTTCCCCATGCCACGGCAGGGGGAATCTGGTAGAATACTGCAGCTTGACCAACCCCTCGCCTGGTCGGAAACCAGGCAAACCGAAGGAGTCCTGCCATGAAGCAAGGTATCCATCCAAACTATGTGGAGTGCACCGTTCGCTGCACCTGCGGCAACACCTGGAAGACCCGTTCCACCAAGAAGGAGATGACCGTCGACCTCTGCGACAAGTGCCACCCCTTCTACACGGGTCAGCAGAAGCTCGTTGACACCGGCGGTCGCGTCCAGCGCTTCGCCGACAAGTTCGGTGGCGCAGCCCAGGCTCGCCTCGACGCCGCCAAGGCCGCCAAGAGCGCCAAGGCCGGCAAGGCCGCCGAGGAGCAGGCAGCTCGCAAGGCTGCCGCCGAGGCCAAGGCTGCCGCAAAGGCCAAGCGCGCCGCCGAGTACGAGAAGCGCGCCGCCAAGGCCGCCGCTGAGGCTCCTGCCGAGGCCGCTCCCGTCGAGGAGGCTCCTGCAGAGGAGACCGCGACCGAGTAGCTCTCGCGCCCACATCACGCACCACAAAGGGGAGGTCGACTTCGGTCGGCCTCCCCTCGTCTGCATGGCGTGCGCGGTCGTCTCGTCGCCGTGCGGTACGGACGTTCTAGAAGAACTTGGAGAAGTCCGAGCCCTCGTCGGTCGCGTCGGTTGCCGTCTGTCCGGCCGAGGCGGCGTCAAGGGCGTCGGTGAGCTTCTTGACCCGTTCCGCGGCCTCCTCCTTCGTCTCGTGGTGGTAGGAGCAGGAGCACTCCGCCACCACGGTCTCCATGGCCTTGTTGCGTAGCGCGGCGTCGCGAATCTCGTCGTAGAAACCCTGGTGACGAGCCTGGTCGACGAACGGCTCGAGGTCCTTGGCGGGAATGCTCAGATAGTGCTCGAACTCGCTGTCCTCCACGGTGAGCTTGCGCGCCGAGGCGAACGCGTCGAGGGCGGCGGAGACTTCGGCCTCGGCCTGGGCCTGACGGTCGAGGGAGTCCTCGAACTGCGCGCGACTCACGCCCTGCCGCATGAGGAAGGAGTCGAGCGAGAGGCCCGCCTCCTTGGCCTGCTGGGCGATCTCCGCCTCGAGCGCCTCTCGGGTCTCGGCGACGTCCGATGAGGGAACTGACTGCCCGAGACGCGAGACGAGCGTGGCGAGGCATCTGTTGGCCTTGCTCTCCTCGGCGCCCTGGATGCCCGACTGACGCAGCTCGAGACGAACCGCCTGCATGAGCTGTCCGCCATTCTCGATGCCCTGGAAGTGCTCGGCGACCCATGCGTCGTCCTGGAGGTTGCTCGCCTCGCCGCCCGCCTGGCGCACGATGCTCGCGACGGCGAAGCCCACCTCCTCGTCGGTGACAAAGGGAACGACGACCTCGACCTCGATGGGATCGGTCGAGGAGAGGGTATAGTGCGCCTTTCCGCCGATCATGAGCGGTGCGGGCTTCTGGATGGGCATGTGATCCTCCGTGTCTGGTTGCTACTGGGTCTGATGGAGCACGTAGCTGTCTTTGTACCCGATATTCTCCTCGTATTCAACGAAGAGGAACGAGGTCGGGTGCGCGTACCTGGTCTCGACCACCGCGACGACCTCCGTGGGGTCGTTCGTGGTGCCGAAGGCGAGGGTGATGCTGACCGTGCCGCCGGCCATCTCGGGGAGCGTGGCGACGAAGGTGACCGGTCCGCCGGAATCCGAGGAGCTCGCCGCATCGAGAGCCGCCGTGAAGCTGACGTCGGTGAAGGAGAGGTCGCCCGTGCAGGAATCGGCGTTCGCCTTGGAATGCTCATGGAAGTGGGCGATGCCGGAGACGGTACCGACGAGACGCGCGTTCGTCGAGGAGTCCTCGGACGAGGTGATGGTTATCTCGAGCGGGGTGGAGTTTGCGGCGAGGCACTTGGTGCCGTCGGTCTCCTGGCTCTGGAACGTGCCCGTCCAGGTTCCGACGACCGGCTTGTAGCTCAGGGTCTCAGCCCCGTCGGACACGTCGACGGAGTCGATCTCCCACACCCCGTTTGCCGCGCGGAACGCGAAGTGCACCGTGAGCTCGCAGGCGTACTCCCCGAAGCCCCCTCTTTTCGTGAGGTCGAGGATGACGACGTCCGTCTGTGCGGACGCGTCGAACTCCTCGTCCTCCACGGAGGCCTTGGTGTCGCCGTAGATTCCAACGAGCGAGAGCCCGTCCGCATAGCTCGTGTCGTCAGGGTCGTCCGCGTGGAGGGTCTGGTCCGCCCTCTCGAGGATGGCGTCGAGGCTCTCGAGCATGCGACTCTGGTCCACTCCGGACGTCGCCTCGTAGGAGAGGCGTGCGTCCTGCTCGGTGCCGATTCCCTGCCAGTTGTCGCCGACCTTCGCGTAGCCGAGGGTCGCGGTCTTGGTCACGGAGACGGACGAGTTCTTGTAGGTTGCCGTCACGGACGCGCTCGCATAGCCCGAGGCGCCGAACTGCGCCGCGTCGCTCGTGATCGCGGTCTCGGTGCGCGTCCGCGAGACGACGTCGAGACTGACGAGGGCGAGCTTGTCGGCGTTGCCGTAGAGACCGGCGTCATAGTCGGGGGCCTCGAGGCGGTCGACCGCGTCCGTCTCGACGACATCGGTCGGCGGGAGGTTGCTCGCATGGATTCCTGCCGTCACGAGGATGACCACGACGGCGATGGCACCCAGTCCGAGCAGCATGAATGCCGTGCGGTGGCGCGAGAAGGCGTCCCTCAGGCCCGCGAGCCCATGCGGCTTGGAAGGTGCGCCGACCGGCGGCTCGTCATGGGGGAGCACGCGCGTGCCGGCGGCGAGCGTATGTCCGGCCTCGGGCTCCGAATCGGGTGCCTGCGTCGCTTGCGACTCGGCTGCCGGTGTCGGCAGCCCCTTGGTCTCCGCCCTGTTGTCATCCGTGGGATTCTGCATGTCTCTCCTCGCAGATGCGTGTGACTTTCGACAAGTTTCTCACATGCCGGCGCCCGCCATGCCCGTCTCGGAGGGTCGCGACGAGATTCGGACAGGGGTTCCATGACCGTTGAGATGAAAAAAAGAGGGGCCGCGCGTCTCTGCGCGACCCCCCTCGTGACCGATCGAAGGCTCGAAGCCTACTTGTTCTTTGCACCCGTGATGCCGCAGTAGCAGACGGCCGCCAGCGCGCCACCCACGAGCGGGGCGACGATGAAGACCCAGACGTTCGCCATGGCGGCGCCGCCGGCGAAGAGGGCGGGGCCGAAGGAGCGGGCGGGGTTCACGGACGTGCCGGTGAAGTGGATGCCCAGGATGTGGACGAGCGTCAGCGACAGGCCGATGACCAGGCCGGCGACGTTGGCGTTCTCGATCTTGTCCGTCGCGCCGAGCACGGCCATGACGAACACGAACGTGAGGATGATCTCGACGAGCAGCGAGGCGCCGACGTTGCCCTGGTACAGGCCGTTCGCACCAAAGCCGCAGTCCCAGCCGAGAAGTACGCCGATGATGGCGGCGCCGACGATGCCGCCGAGGAACTGGGCGACCAGGTATCCGGCGAAGTCCTTCGCGCTCATCTTCCCGGAGAGGAACACGCCGAGGGAGACGGCCGGGTTGACGTGGCAGCCCGACACGTTGCCGATGGAGTAGGCCATGGCGACGATGCTGAGGCCGAAGGCCAGCGCCGTGAGGACGTAGGCGGCGTCAACGCTTGCGCCGTTGCACCCGACTGCCGCTGCGGTGCCGCAGCCGAAGACGACCAGGACCATGGTTCCGATGAACTCTGCCACGTACTTCTTGATGCTTGCTGATTCCATGTTCTTCTCCTTGACCCTTTCGTAGCGTCCTTCGGAGCGAGGGCTCGTCCCACGCTGAGATGACCCACCTAGTATGGCGCTCTTTCCTCCACATATCCAACACAAGCAATAATTGGCCCTCTCGCCAAGGCGAGGGAAGGCCGAATCAGTGCGTCACGGTGGTGACCCTCCCGGTGGAGGGGTCGGTGTAGTGGGAGGCGTAGCTGGTGATGAGGTCATCATCGGCAAACGTGACGTCCGTCGTATAGGTGAAGTTCGCCGTCCTGCTCCATCCGGCGCTCTCGTCCTCCATGCCTCCGGCGACGTTCACCGTGACATGGACGGTGTTCCCCTCGCTACTCGTGACCTCGGCGTCCTTTGCGATGTCGATGGCCTCGAGGTCACCGGCGCCGCCGTCGCGCCCGGTCGAGAAGTCCTCGTAGAGGGAGGTGCCCGGCTCGACATAGGCGAGGCACCTCGAGCTCCAGTCGGAGATCGCCTCGTGTCCGGAGGCGTCGGGGCTCGACACCGTGACGTTGGTCCAGTACTGCATCGCGAAGTCGTGGGCGAGCGTCTCGCGTCGCGCCTGCGCCGCCGCCGCGCTCTCCGCCGCCTCGTCGGCGGCACGCTGCTGCTCGGCGGCCTCCTCGTCCGCTATGCGCTGCTCCGCCGCTGCCACCGCGTCATCGCGGGTCTCGGTGGCCGTCTCCCTCAGGCCGTCCGCGGAGTCCTTCCGCTCGGGGTCGGCGAGAACCTCCTCGTAGGCGTCTTCGATCTGCTCGTCGGTGACGGACACGGCCGACTCCGGCACGAGCGTGATGGTGACCTCGTGCAGCGGCACCGTCTGAGCGAACGCATCGGCCACCAGCGCGGGGAAGGACAGGTCCCGTCCGAACGAGAAGTCCTGCCAGGCATCCGAGACGAGGAAGATCGTCCCGTCCTCGAGGATGGGCGAGGCGATGACGGAGAGTCGATAGGTCCCCTGCTTGAGCTGGATGCCGTCCCCGTTCGGCCCGACGAAGAAGACCTCGTCGACTGACTCGCCGTCGAGCGCCATGCCGGTCACGCGGACGGGGATGCGGCTCGATGACGTTGACAGGCCGGGGACGTCGAGGTTCAGGACGACGGCGTGGGGCGCCTTCACCTTGTAGATGAAGAAGGCGACGACCAGCACGCAGAGCGCTGCCAGGACGGCGATGAGGACGTTGCGTCCACGGTGGTCGGCGCGCTGGGGCTCGGGCTTCGTGGCTGGTGCGGTCTCGGGCTGCGGGGCGTACGCCGGAAGCGGAGCCTGCGCCTGCGTCGCCTGTTCGTAGGGTGTCGTGGCAGTCGCGTCGCCCTGCTCGATGGGCTTGTCATCATCCATCGGGGCGCCGCATTCCGTGCAGAACCGGGCGCCATCGGGCATCTTCGCGCCGCATCTCGTGCAGAACATCGTTCCTCCGCTCACCGCGTGACCAACACGAACGTGACACATCATTTTATATTACCTGAAGGCGGGCTGTTGAGGCGTACCGGACTTCCCCGGACTCGGTCTTTGCGCCGCGGCCTTTCTGACCATGGGAACTGTATGAGCCGGGCCCCTCGGTGGTACCATCTTAAGGTTGAGAGATCTCGGGGGACGACATCGTCGCGAGCGCCCCCCACCACCATAAGGAGCACCGTCATGCGAGACAAGCTCAAGAAGCTCATCGCGGCCTACGAGGAGCTGGAGAAGAGGATGGTCGACCCGGCCGTCGTCTCGGACCCCAAGGAGTACGCGCGCATCGCCAAGGAGCACGCCAACCAGGCCGACCTCGTCGGCAAGGCCCGCGAGTACCTCGCGGCGCTCGATGACATCGACGCTGCAAAGGAGATGCAGCGCGAGACCAACGAGCCCGACGAGAAGGAGATGCTCCAGGAGGACATCGCCGCGAACGAGGCCAAGATTCCCGGCCTCGAGGACGAGATCAAGGTCATGCTCATCCCCGGCGACCCGATGGACGAGAAGGACACCATCATCGAGATTCGCGCTGGTGTCGGCGGCGACGAGGCCGGCATCTTCGCCGGCGACCTCTTTGCCATGTACGAGCGCTTCGCCGCGAGCCGCAAGTGGAAGATCGAGGTCCTCTCGGTGTCTCCGTCCGACGCGGGCGGCTTCAAGACCATCGAGTTCAAGGTCACGGGCGACAAGGTCTATTCCGTCATGAAGTACGAGTCGGGCGTCCACCGCGTCCAGCGCGTCCCGAAGACCGAGAGCCAGGGCCGCATCCAGACCTCCACTGCCACCGTCGCCGTGCTCCCCGAGGCCGATGACATCGACATTCAGATCAACCCCGAGGACCTGCGCGTCGACACGTACTGCTCCTCGGGCCCCGGAGGCCAGGGCGTCAACACGACCTACTCCGCAGTGCGCATCACGCACCTTCCCACCAACACGGTGGTGCAGTCGCAGGAGCAGCGCTCGCAGATCCAGAACCGCGAGGTCTGCATGCAGATGCTGCGTGCTCGCCTCTACGAGATGGAGCTCGAGAAGCAGCAGGCCGAGCAGGGCGCCGCACGCCTGTCGCAGATCGGCCACGGCAACCGCTCCGAGAAGATTCGCACGTACAACCAGCCGCAGGACCGCGTGACCGATCACCGCATCGGCTTCAACGGCACCTACAACGGCGTCCTGCTCGGCGACACGCTCCCCTCGGTGATCGAGGCGCTCGCCGCCGCCGACCGGGCCGAGAAGCTCGCGCAGGCGGTGTGAGTACGACAGCCACTGAGATCGCGGCGTCGGCGAATGCCGGCGCCGTCTCTCTATGACGAGCACAGGAGCGCACATGGCTGAGCAGGAGCCCTGGACCATTCGCAAGATTCTCGCCTGGACGACCGACTACCTCGGTCGAAGGGGCGACGAGCATCCCCGTCTCTCGGCGGAGTGGCTCGTCAGCAACGTGACGGGGCTCTCGCGTGTCGAGACGTACATGAACTTCGACCGTCCGCTCAGCCGCGAGGAGCTCGACGCCATGCACGCCGCCGTGGCGCGTCGGGCTGCTGGCGAGCCGCTTCAGTACGTGACGGGCGAGATGCCCTTCCGCCATATCGTCCTCCACTGCGAGCGGGGCGTGCTCATTCCGCGCCCCGAGACCGAGGTGCTCGTCGACGCAGCCCTCGAGGGGGTGGACGCCGCCGCGGCGGCGGGCGTCGAGACCGTCCGCGCGCTCGAGGTCGGCACGGGCACGGGATGCATCGCCCTCTCGATCGCGTCGGAGCGCCCGGGGACGCGCGTGGTGGCGACCGACCTCTCGGATGCCGCCGTCGAGCTCGCCGTCCGCAACCGTGACGCGCTCGGGCTCGAGGACCCCGTCCACGTGGTGTCGGGGGACCTCGCCTCGGGCGTCGACGCGCGACTCATGGGCACCTTCTCGGTGCTCGTCTCGAACCCTCCCTACATCCCCAGCTCCCTCGTGCCGACGCTTCCCGAGGAGGTCGTCGGCTATGAGCCGGGACTCGCCCTCGACGGGGGAGATGACGGGCTCGACGTGTTTCGCCGCATCCTCGAGCTCGCGCCGCGCGTCCTCCGTCCGGGTGGCATGCTCTGCTGCGAGCTCTTCGAGGACGCCGTCGCAACGGCCGCCGACCTCTGTCGCGAGCAGGGCGGCTGGGCTGCCGCGGAGGTCCGCGAGGATCTCACCCACCGACCGCGCGTGCTCGTCGCGGTGAGGGAGGGGAGCCTCGCCGACGCCCTTCCCGAGGGTGCGGAGCGCGCCGCCCGGCGGGCGGAGCGCATCGTGACCGCGAGCCAGGACAGCCCCGACGACGAGGTCGTGCGCAGGGCCGCCCACGTCCTCGTGGCCGGCGGCGTCGTGGTGGTGCCCACCGACTCCGTGTACGGCCTCTGCTGCGCCGCCACGCCGGACAACCCGGCGCATCGGCGCATCTTCGAGATGAAGCGTCGCGACCCCTCACAGACGCTGCCCTGGTTCGTGGCGGACGCCTCCGGGCTCGAGCGCTACGGTCGGGACGTTCCCGAGTGGGCGCACGACCTGGCGAGAAGGTACTGGCCGGGCGTCCTCACGCTCGTGGTGAGGGGGTCGGAGGAGGTGCCGGCAGAGTACGTTCAGGCGGGCGAGGGGACCATCGCGCTTCGCGTGCCGGACTCCGAGCTCGTCCGCGCGATCGTGCGCGAGGCGGGCGTCCCGCTGGCGCAGACGAGCGCCAACACGCACGGGCAGGCGGCGGCCACGACGGGTGCCGATGTCGAGGAGCGTCTCATCGACATGGCCGACCTCGTGATCGACGCCGGTCCGGCACCCGTAGCGCTCGCGTCGACGATCGTGGATTGCACCGGAGCCGAGCCGCGCGTCCTGCGCGAGGGCGCCATCCCCGCCGCTGCGATTCTCTCCTGACGCATGCCTGGCTCAGGGGAGACGTGCGGGGACGAATGAGGCTCTCGCGTGTTTCCGCTCCACGAACGTGGCCCCACGCGTCATCGGCTCGTCGTATCCTAGAGACGGTAGATTGCATTCAGAGAAAGGACCTCCATGCGCATCGCCATTGCTTCCGATCACGGTGGGTTCTGCCAGAAGGCGCCGATGGTCGAGTACCTCGAGGGTCTCGGGCACACGGTCGTCGACCTCGGTCCGTCCACGGGCGACCGCTGCGACTACCCGGACTATGGCGACAAGGTCGCGCGCTTCGTCGCGGCAGGCAAGTCCGATCGCGGCATCCTCATCTGCGGCACGGGCATCGGCATGGCCCTGACCGCCGACAAGGTCCCTGGCATCCGCGCTGCCGTCATCCAGAGCCCGCAGTTCGCCCATCTCTTCCGCGAGCACAACAACGGTCTCGTCATCGGACTCTCCGGACGATTCACGCCGTTCGACGTCAACTGCGCCATCGTGGACGAGTTTCTCGGCACCGAGTTCGCCGGCGGTCGCCACGCGATTCGCGTCGAGAAGATCATGCGCGAGGACGACCCGACGTTCGAAGGGGTCGGCGAGGACTTCGGGGCTTAGGCCAGACGAACGGCCATCGAGAACTACCGACGCACACAGACGCCGCCAATAGCAGGCGGCCCGACAGAGGAGGCACCCTTGTCTTTTGAGCATCTGAGCAAGACCGATCCCGAGGTCATGTCCTTCATCGGTGACGAGCTCACGCGCCAGCGCAACTCCATCGAGCTTATCGCCTCGGAGAACTTCGTCTCGCTCTCCGTCATGGAGGCGGTCGGGTCTCCCCTCACCAACAAGTACGCAGAGGGCCTTCCCGGCAAACGCTACTATGGCGGCTGCTGGGCGGTTGACGAGGTCGAGAACCTCGCTCGCGAGCGGGTGAAGAAGCTCTTCGGCGCAGGCTTCGCCAACGTCCAGCCCCACTCCGGCGCCCAGGCCAACTACGCCGCCATCTCGGCCTTCGCCAATCCCGGCGACACGATCATGGGCATGGCGCTCGACAACGGCGGCCACCTCACCCACGGTTCCCCGGCGAACTTCTCGGGCAAGCTCTACAAGGTGGTCTCCTACGGCCTCGATCCCGAGACCGAGCGCATCGACTTCGACGACGTCGAGGAGAAGGTCAAGAAGAACAAGCCCGTCCTCATCATCGCCGGGGCGAGCGCCTACCCCCGCATCATCGACTTCGAGCGCTTCGCGCAGATCGCCCACGACAACGGCGCCGCGCTCATGGTCGACATGGCTCACATCGCGGGCCTCGTCGCAACGGGCCGTCACCCGAGCCCGATTCCCTGCTCGGACGTCGTGACCTCGACCACGCACAAGACCCTTCGCGGGCCGCGCGGCGGCATCATCCTCTCCAATGACCCTGACATCGCCAAGCGGATCAACTCGGCTGTGTTCCCCGGCTCGCAGGGTGGCCCGCTCGAGCACGTCATCGCCGGCAAGGCAGTCGCCTTCGGCGAGGCGCTCGAGCCCGAGTTCGCCGACTACACCGACCGCATCCTCGTCAACGCCAAGGCTATCGGCCGCGGCCTCGAGTCGCGTGGCCTGCGTCTCGTGACCGGCGGCACCGACAACCACCTCCTGCTCGTCGACCTCACGCCCGCGGGCGAGGTCACCGGTCGTGACGCCGAGCTCGCGCTCGACGAGGTCGGCATGACCGTCAACAAGAACACCATCCCCGGCGAGAAGCGCTCGCCGTTCGTTGCGAGCGGCATCCGCGTCGGCTCCGCCGCCGCCACCACGCGCGGCTTCAGCGAGCAGGAGTGCGAGCGCATCGGCGAGCTCATCGGCGACGTCGTCCTCCATGTCGGTGACGAGGCAATCAAGGACCGGACGCATGCCGAGGTCTGCGAGCTCCTCTCGGCGCACCCGCTCTACCCCGAGCTTGGCTAGAGACCTAGAATTCCGTACAAGCGTCCGGCACCATCAGCAGAGAAAGGCGACACCATGGCTCAGATCGAGGATCCGCGCTTTACCATCGTCGACCACCCCCTCGTCCAGCACAAGCTCTCCATCCTGCGTGACAAGGACACGACCACCAAAGACTTCCGCGAGCTCGTGACCGAGCTGGCCATCCTCGAGGGCTACGAGGCCATGCGCGACCTCCCGCTTGAGAACGTCAACGTCGAGACGCCACTCGAGGAATGCACCTGTCGTCGTCTCGCTGGCAAGAAGATCGCCATTATCCCGATTCTGCGCGCCGGTCTCGGAATGGTCGACGGCATCCTCTCGCTCGTCCCCTCCGCGCGCGTCGGTCACGTGGGCATGTACCGCGACCCCGAGACGCATGAGCCCGTTCAGTATTACTGCAAGTTCCCGCCTGCGATCCAGGACCGTACCTGCCTCGTCGTCGACCCGATGCTCGCCACGGGCGGCTCGCTCACGGCCTGCATCAAGTTCCTCCGCGACGCGGGGGTCAGGGACATCCGCTGCCTCACCCTCGTCTCCGCCCCCGTGGGCGTGCAGGCCGTGCTCGACTACGATCCCGACGTGCGCCTCTTCACCTGCGCCCTCGACCGCGAGCTCAACGAGAACGCCTACATCCTCCCCGGCCTCGGCGATGCGGGTGACAGGATCTACGGTACGAAGTAGGCGGCTGGGGTATCGACGCCAGCCACGTTCGTCTCTTCGGGACCCGCACCGGTCATCGGGGCGGGTCCTCGTCGTATCGATCTGCCGTTGGGGGAGTTGCCCGCTCGGTCTCTCCAGTCGCGGAGGATACTGTCACTGAGCGGCGCCGCGTTGGCGTGTCGGGGGTTTCTGCTCGTCGGGGGAGAATCGACCGCTCGTCTCTGGTGACGTCCGTCTCGTCCGCGTCATATGAGCCTGAGCCCATGGGATGGCGCAGGCTCGGGTCTGGGGTGCGCCATGCGTGGCGGAGCGGCGATGCACTTGGATGAGCCTGCGTGTGGCGCTCTCGTCGCACGCGCGATGACTCCGCCACACCGACGGGCTAATTGGGCCGCTCGGTGGTTTGATGTGGGGCTACGTGCACTTTGCCCTACGTGAGCTCGTGTGGGGAAGGTAGTTTTATCAGTGACGTGCACCATCGAAGGCCTCGTCGCCGCGCCATGCGACAGCGAGGAATCGGGAGATGGTCGCCCGGGTCGCGCTACTCTGGAGGGCACGGCGAATGGCGGGCAGGGAGGATGAGGTGGACGATCTGCTCGTCGGCATGATTGGCGTTGCGGTTGGCGTCGCATCAACGATTCCGCTGGCCCGCTATCTCGGCAAGGCCGTCGAGGGTGACATCCGTCAGGACTTCCAGGGGGGCTTCGCCCGTGCGATTCTCCCCTTCGTGGCGATTCAGGCGGCGCTTCTTGTGGTGTTCCTCATGCGACCTTCGGAGGTGCCGACGTTCGGCCTGTGCTCGGTCGGGAGCTATCTTGCGTCCGTGCTCGCGGAGGGGCTGACCGCCTGGAGGAGGATGGGATAGCGGATGCCCCTTCGTACCACCGACGAGCCGTCCGTCATCTGCGGCTCGTTGCCGAGGTGCGGGGAGCGTAAGCTTGCTCGCATTAGTTTTTTTAATGGCTTGACTGGGATTCGAGAGGATAGGGTATCAGCAGGTGCGTGTGCGGAATTTGAACTGCTCTCAAAACAGCCAAAGCACCCGTCAGCGTCGGTCGGCAGACGGTGGTATCCTTGTATGTTGCCAAGAGACTAGTCGAATGGCGACGGGTCGTAGGAGTCGCGAGGGTTAGCATGACAGCGGGTCGGTTCTCTCGACCTCGCCCTGCGAGCAGATCCGGCGCCACGTCGTGACGTTCGGAGGACGGGGGAGCACTGCCCCGGCCGTTGTAAATGAAGGGAAGGACGCAAAGTGGATGCACTCTCCAAGCTGCCCGACGAGATGAGCGAGCTCATCGACAGCTTCATGGCCCACGCTGTCATCGGAGACACCACGGTTGGCCTCACGCAGTACATCTTCTGGATGGGCGTCGCAATCGTTCTCCTGCTCGTTGTCCTCCTCGTCTTCAAGAAGAAGCAGTCGGAGAGCCTCGTCCCGCAGGGATTCTTCGTGAACGCCGTCGAGTACGTCGTCGAGTTCGTGCGGGATGACGTCTGCAAGGGCCTGCTCGGCGACACCTGGCGCGTGCACTTCCCATTCCTCGCCGCGCTGTTCTTCTTCATCCTCTTCAACAACCTCGTCGGTATCATCCCTGGTTGCCACCCCGGGACGGGCACCATGGGCGTCACCGCGGCGCTCGCCCTCTGCTCCTTCGTGTACTTCGTCTTCTATGGTTGCAAGCGCAAGGGCGTCGGTGGCTACGTCAAGAGCCTCGCGCCCTCGGGCGTTGCCTTCCCGATTAACATCCTCGTCGCCATCATCGAGGTCTTCTCGACGTTCCTGCGCCCCATCACGCTTGCCATCCGACTCTTCTGCAACATGTTCGCCGGCCACATCGTCATGGGGACCTTCGCGATTCTGGCTTCGCTCTTCTTCGAGCCGCTCCTCCAGGGCGTCACCGCCTCGGCGGTCGCGGGCGCGGGCGTGTCCGTGTTCTGGGTTCTGCTCCTCATCATCATCTATCTCGTGGAGATACTGGTCGCCGTGATTCAGGCCTATGTCTTCACGCTGCTTTCCGCCGTCTACGTCCAGCTCGTCGAGCAGGAGGAGTAGCGGCTCCATCGTGGCAACCCGCGGGCGATTGCCCGCTCGTGCGTCGTTCGGTTAAAGTCGCCCGGGAGGTCGGGCGAATGGCAAAGGAGGAACTGTGAACGTCATTGGATATGCTCTCGGTGTCATTGGTGCGGGCATCGGCATCGGGCTTGCCGCCTTTGGTGCAACCACCTCCATGGCACGCCAGCCTGAGGTCCAGGGTCGTCTGTTCACGATCTTCATTCTGGCTTCCGCGTTCGTCGAGGCGCTCGCCCTTATCGGCTTCGTCGTCGTCCTCATGCAGTAGGCACCTTGGACAACGTAGACGAAACGCTCGGTTGGAGGCACGTATGAACAGCAAGATGAACAGGCTCAGGGTCGTCGGCGGCGCATCCGTCGCGGCGCTCGCCGCCTCCGCGCTCGTGCCTACGACGGCTCTGGCGGCATCGACGAGTGGCGCTGACCTGCTGATTCCCAAGCCCGCAGAGTTCATCCCGGCTCTCGTCGCCTTCGTGATCATCTGGGTCATCATGGCCAAGGTCGCCTGGCCATCCGTCCTCGGCATGATGGACAAGCGCCAGCAGAAGATCAAGGACGATCTCGATGCCGCCGCTGAGTCCAAGGTCAAGGCCGCGGAGGAGGCAAAGGAGTACGAGGCAAAGCTTCTCAGCGCGCAGAAGGAGGCCGATGCCATCGTCGCCCAGGCGAAGAAGGAGGCCGAGGAGGAGCGCTCGCAGATTCTCGCCAAGGCTCAGACCGACGCCTCGGACATCGTCGCCAAGGCTCGCGGCGTCGTGGACTCGGAGCGCAAAAAGGCGATGATCGAGCTCTCGAGCTCCGTCGTCGACCTCTCGGTGGACATCGCCGGCAAGATTATCGGCAACGACATGAGCGACGAGGAGCAGCGCAAGCTCGCTGAGAAGTATCTCGCGGAAGTGAGCACCCCAAATGAGCGCTAACCACGGCGAGGACGAGAAGATCGAGGCCTATACGAGGGCACTCATGGAGGCTGCTCGCTCCGAGGGCAGGTCGAACTCCGACCTCGTGCAGTGGCAGCATGCCAAGAAGTTCTCTCCCGAGGTGCTCGAGACCCTGAGCGCCATGCACCAGGACGATGACCTCGATCTCATCGACAAGGTGGCAAGGCACTACAAGGAGCTTCTCGACTCCGAGGACTCGACGGTCTCGGTCACCGTGACCACCGCGGTCCCCATGGACGACGCCCTCCGCGAGAAGGTGCGCGCCAAGACCGAGAAGGACCTTGGGGCACCGGTTTACCTCGTAGAGCGCGTGGACCCCTCGATCATCGGGGGCGTCATCCTGGAAGCACGCGGCAAGCGCTACGATGCGTCCGTGCGAGCACAGCTAGCCAACATCAGGAAGACGCTCTCGTCGACCTTTATCGGGAGTGATGAGCAATGACAGACAGCACGACCAATCCCGATAAGACGGGAATCAGCTCGACGAAAATCATGGACACCCTGCGCGACCAGCTCGACTCCATCGGAGCCATGGTCGATCTCCAGGAGGCGTCCGTGGTCAGCGAGGTCGGCGACGGTATCGCCCGCGTGACTGGCCTTCGTACCGCCATGGCTGGCGAACTCCTGCAGTTCACGAGCAGCAGCACCGGTCGAAGCGTGTACGGTCTCGCCCAGAACCTCGACGAGGACGCTGTAGGCGCCGTCCTCTTTGGTGATGTCGACGCCATCAGGGAGGGTGACGAGTGCCGCACGACTGGCCGCGTCATGGACATCCCCGCTGGTCACGCCATGCTCGGCCGCGTCGTCAACTCCCTCGGCCAGCCCATTGACGGCCTCGGTCCCATCGACACCTCGCATCGTCGTCCGATTGAGTTCAAGGCTCCCGGCATCATGGAGCGCCAGCCAGTCTGCGAGCCGGTCCAGACGGGTCTCATGGCGATTGACGCCATGGTCCCCATCGGCCGCGGGCAGCGCGAGCTCATCATCGGCGACCGCAAGACGGGCAAGACGTCCATCGCCATCGACGCCATCGTCAACCAGCGCGAGACCGACATGATCTGCATCTACGTCGCCATCGGCCAGAAGGCTTCTTCCATTGCCCGCGTGGCAGGCGATCTGCAGAAGCACGGTGCCATGAGCTACACCACCATCGTGGCGGCTACTGCTTCGGATTCCGCTCCCCTGCAGTACATCGCACCCTATGCCGGTACCGCACTGGCCGAGTACTTCATGAGTCAGGGCAAGAGCGTGCTGATCGTTTACGACGATCTGTCCAAGCATGCAGTGGCCTACCGTGCCATTTCTCTGCTGCTGCGCCGCTCTCCGGGCCGTGAGGCTTACCCCGGCGANNCGCCATCGGCCAGAAGGCCTCGACGGTCGCCACGATCAGGCAGTCCTTGCTCCTGCATGGCGTTCTCGACAAGACGGTCATCGTCGCCGCCACCGCTGCCGACTCGGCGCCAATGCAGTACATCGCCCCCATGGCGGGTGCCGCCATCGGAGAGTACTTCATGTACAACGACGAGTTTGGCAACCCGGCGGACGCCGAGCATCACGGCGGGCACGTCCTCGTCGTCTATGACGACCTCTCCAAGCAGGCAGTCGCCTATCGTCAGATGTCGCTCACACTTCACCGTCCGCCTGGACGCGAGGCGTACCCCGGCGACATCTTCTACCTCCATTCGCGGCTTCTCGAGCGCGCCTGCAAGATGTCCGACGCCAACGGCGGCGGATCGCTCACGT
>DCZG01000151.1:30307-39394 GCA_002331575.1 Atopobium sp. UBA2090
CCATCACCGACGGCCAGATCTATCTGCAGTCGAACCTCTTCTTCCAGGGCCAGCGCCCAGCAGTCGACGTGGGCATCTCCGTGTCCCGCGTCGGCGGTGACGCGCAGGTCAAGGCCATGAAGCAGGAGGCGGGTACGCTGAGGCTCGACCTCGCGAGCTATCGCGAGAAGCAGTCCTTCGCCCAGTTCGGCTCTGACCTCGACGCCACCACGCAGTACCAGCTCAACCACGGTGCGCACATGATGGAGCTGCTCAAGCAGGGTCGTTACGCCGCGCTTGACGTATGCGACCAGATCGTGGCCATCTTTGCCGCCAAGGAGAACTACCTCGACGACGTCGACCTCAACCACGTGGCCCTGTTCCGCGACGAGTTGGCTCAGTACATGCAGAACAGGCACCCGGCGCTGCGGAAGTCACTCGCGACTGGCAAGATTAGCGACGAGGACGCCGATCGTCTGAGGAAGCACATCGAGAGCTTCAAGCAGGAATTCCTATCCAAGCACCCCAACAAGGTCAAGGCCGAGGATGTTGCCGCGAAGGCGGAGAGCAACGAGTCGAGCTTGCTGGACCAGAACGTATCGGCCGGGGAGTAGCCATACATGGCCAACCTTCGTGAAATATCGAGGCGCATGTCGTCCATTTCGAGCACCATGCAGGTGACTCGCACCATGGAGATGATCTCCACGGCGCGAATCCGCAAGGCGCTCGACAGGGCGGAACAGGCCGCTCCGTACAAGGACGCCATCACCAACATGCTTGCCAACGTTGCCACGGCTGGCTTCGATGACAAGCAGCCGCTCCTCGAGCGCCATCTAGAGGAGAAGAACGTCCTGTTCATCGTCATCGCGTCCGATCGCGGGCTCGCCGGTGGATTCAACATCCTCCTGCAGCGCGCCGTCGAGCGGGAGATGGGCTCCCTCAGGACGCGCGGCATCTCGTCTTCCGTCATCACCTGTGGCCGCAAGCCCACGGAGTACTTCACGTATCGCAAGGTCGAGCCTGCCATGTCGTTCGTCGGCATCTCCTCCGAGCCAACGATGGACGAGGCGGACCGTATCGCGTCCTACATCATGGATGGCTACGTGTCCCGCAAGATCGACCGGGTCATGCTCCTGTACTGGCACGCAAAGAACCGTGTCGACCAGGTGCAGGTCATCGAGCAACTCCTTCCCATCTCGAGGGAGCAGCTGATGATGCCCAACAAGCCGCGTACCCCCAAGGCGCTCACCGAGGTCGAGCACGAGCTCTACTCCGACTACCGCTTCGAGCCCTCGGCGACCGAGGTCCTCGGCTACCTGATGCCTGCGTACCTCCGCACGGTCATCTACCATGCCCTGCTCGACTCGGCCGCCGCCGAGCACGCCGCGAGGCGTCGCGCCATGCAGTCAGCGACGGACAACGCCAAGGAGGTTCTCGAAACGCTCGGCCGTAGGTACAACCGCGAGCGTCAGGGTGCCATCACCACCGAACTCAACGAGATCATCGGTGGCGCTTCCGCATTGGAGGACAACTAATGTCAGAAATGCCAGAAGAGATGCGAAGCCCCCTCGAGGAGGCTGCGTACCAGAAGCTGAACAGGACGGTAGGCGCGGGCAAGATCACCCGCGTCGTTGGCCCTGTCGTCGACGTGCACTTCGACCACAACGTGCCTGCCATCTACACCGCCCTCGTCGTCGACGACGAGACGCCCATGGGTAAGGTCAAGACCGTCCTCGAGGTCGAGTCGCAGCTTCCCAACGGCGTCGTCCGCACCGTCGCCATGTCGTCGACCGACGGCCTCCAGCGAGGCCTGCGCGTCCATGACACCGGTCGACCGATGATGATGCCCGTCGGCGCGTCCACGCTCGGTCGTGTCTGGAACGTCATGGGGCAGCCGGTCGACGGCAAGCCCATCCCGGATGACGTGCAGTACTACCCGATTCACCACTCGGCCCCGGCATTCGAGGACCTGACCACCCAGACCGAGATCTTCGAGACGGGCATCAAGGCCATCGACCTTCTCGAGCCCTACGTCCGCGGCGGCAAGACGGGGCTCTTCGGTGGCGCCGGCGTCGGCAAGACGGTCCTCATCCAGGAGCTCATCAACAACCTCGCCCAGGAGCACGGCGGCACGTCGGTCTTCACCGGCGTCGGCGAGCGTACGCGCGAGGGCACGGACCTCTTCCTCGAGATGACCGAGTCCGGCGTCATCACCAAGACCTGCCTGGTCTACGGTCAGATGAACGAACCGCCTGGAGCGCGTATGCGCGTCGCCCTCGCCGGCCTCACGACCGCCGAGTTCTTCCGTGACCAGGGCCAGGACGTCCTGCTCTTCATCGACAACATCTTCCGTTTCTCCCAGGCCGGCTCCGAGGTCTCCGCACTTCTCGGCCGTATGCCGTCGGCCGTCGGCTACCAGCCTACGCTAGCCACCGAGATGGGCGAGCTTCAGGAGCGCATCACCTCCACCAAGGAGGGGTCGATCACGTCGGTCCAGGCAGTCTACGTCCCGGCCGACGACCTCACCGACCCTGCACCCGCCACGACGTTCACGCACCTCGACGCCACCACGGTCCTCTCTCGTGCCATCACCGAGCTCGGCATCTATCCTGCCGTCGACCCGCTCGCGAGCTCGAGCTCCGCGCTTGACCCCAGCATCGTCGGTCCCGAGCACTATCGCGTGGCCATGGCCGTTCAGGAGACGTTGCAGCAGTACTCCGACCTCCAGGACATCATCGCCATTCTCGGTATGGACGAGCTCTCCGAGGAGCAGCAGCTCGTGGTCTCGCGCGCCCGCAAGATTCAGCAGTTCCTCTCGCAGTCGTTCCACGTCGCCGAGAAGTTCACCGGCAACCCGGGTGTCTACTGCCCGGTCGACGACACGGTCCGCTCGTTTGCCGACATCATTGACGGCAAGTGCGACGACATTCCCGAGCAGGCATTCCGCTTCGCCGGCGACATCGAGGACGTGCGTCGTCGTGCGGCCAAGATGCAGGCCGAGGGCTAGGGCAGGGCGAGATGGCTGACCTTTCCTGCCAGTTCGTGCGTCCCGACAGGCTCCTCTTCGAGGGGCCTGTCGCGAGCGTCATTCTAGTCACCGTGTCGGGCGAGCTCGGCGTGTGGCCAGGCCATGCGCCGGAGATCTGCGCGCTCGGCGACGGCGTCGTTCGTCTGAACCTCCGCGAGGAGGATGGCGGAGGCACCGTCGGTGTCATCATCTCGGGCGGATACGCTCAGGTCGACGCCCGGGGCGTCATCGTTCTCGCCGATCATGCGCGCAGGACCGATGACATCGATCCCGATGTCGTGCGCGACACGCGCGAGGAGGCCTTCGATAAGCTCGACGAGTACCCCGAGGGCGACCACAGACGTGCATATTACGAGAACAAGATCAAGTGGTGTAACCTTCTCCTGAAGCATGTCGCCGTCGCACCGAGCGCCTAGTCACGGAGGATTCTTGGACGTTATCAAGATCGAGGGCGGTCACCCGATCACGGGAGAGGTGACCGTAGAGGGCGCGAAGAACTCTGCGCTCAAACTCATGGCAGCCACCATCATGGCGCCAGGGGTTACCACGCTGCGCAACGTCCCCAACATCGCCGACGTGCACATCATGGGCAAGGTGCTCAAGTGCCTTGGCGCCACGATCGAGGTCGTGGACGTCCACGAGCTCCGCATCGACACGACGCACGTGGACAAATGGGAGACTCCCTACAGCCTCGTCGCGCAGATGCGCGCCTCCACGGCCGTGCTCGGTCCCCTCATCTCGCGCTTCGGCAAGGCCGTCGTCGCCATGCCCGGGGGCTGCAACATCGGTGCCCGCAAGATTGACATGCATATCCTTGGTCTCGAGGCGCTCGGGGTCAAGTTCGAGGTCGACCATGGCGACATCCACGCTTCGACGCCTGACGGGCTCCACGGTGACACGGTGACCCTCGCCTTCGCGAGCGTCGGTGCCACGGAGAACCTCATGATGGCATCGGTGCACGTGCAGGGCACCACGATCATCGACAACGCGGCACGAGAGCCCGAGATCGTCGATCTCGCCAACATGCTCAACGAGATGGGCGCCCATGTGAGCGGCGCAGGGTCCCCCGTCATCGAGATCGAGGGCGTCGGTGACCTTCACCCCGTTGACCACACCGTCGTGGGCGACCGCATCGAGGCGGGTACCTTCCTCGCCATCGGCGGTCTTGTCGGCCAACCCGTGACCGTTCACGGATTCGAATGCCAGCATCTCGGACTCGTCCTCAAGAAGTACGAGCAGATGGGTCTCACGGTCGAGCGCGGCTTTCACGGCTGTACCGTCTACCGAGACGGCCCGATTCGCCCGACTGACATCCAGACGCTTCCGTTCCCCGGCTTTCCCACCGACATGCAGGCACAGACGATGTGCCTTCTGGCGCTCGCCGAGGGCAGCTGCGTCATCACGGAGAACGTCTTCGAGAACCGCTTCATGTTCGCGAGCGAGCTCCAGCGCATGGGTGCCGACATCGTCATCGAGGGACACCATGCCATCGTGCATGGCGTCCGCGGCTTCTCCGGAACGCAGGTCAAGTCGCCCGACCTCAGGGGCGGTGCTGCGCTCGCCATGGCAGCGCTCGTAGCCGATGGCACGACCACCATCTCGGACATCCATCACATCGATAGGGGATACGAGGGCTTCGTCGAGAAGCTCTGCTCGCTTGGGGCGCATGCCGAGCGCGACGTCATCCCTGACGAGGCAGATTATCTGGCGGACTGACGGGCTGAGGGCCGGCAGACGGACGGAGGGCCATGTCACGCAAGCAGCATCTGGCACAAGGTGCCGGCTCGAGCGAGTTCAGCAGGTCTGACTCCGGTTCTGGCGAGTTCAGCAGGTCCAACGCCGGCAGCTATCACGCACGACTCAGGCAGAAGAAGCATCGGGGCCACGTCTTGCGCACGGTTCTCATCGTCCTGCTTCTCGCCGTGGTCGGGGGCGGCGTCGCCTTCGCGGCCTGGGTCTATCACATCCAGAGCCAGCTCAACGACTCAGCCGTCGTCACCGATGCGCTCAGGGCGAGCCTTACGGAGCGCACGGCCCCCCAAGACCCCTATTACGTGCTCATCCTCGGCACCGACGGTCGTCCCGGCGAGGACGACTATCGCGCCGACACGATCATGCTCGTGCGCGTCGACCCCGCCAACAAGCATCTCACGCTGCTCTCGATTCCTCGCGACACCAAGGTCACCTACAACGGTACGGTCATGAAGATCAACGCCGCCCATTTCTATGACGGTGCAGCGGGCATGGTCGACGCCGTGAGTCAGCTCTGCGGGGTCAAGATCAGTCACTACGCCGAGATCAACTTCGACGGTCTCTCCGACATCACCGACGCCGTGGGCGGCGTCACGGTCGACGTCGACGAGTACATGTACGACGACGTCAACTTTTCTGACGTTGTCGAGCTCCAGCCCGGCGTTCAGACGCTTGACGGCGCCCACGCCCTCTTCTACACGCGCTGTCGCAAGTTCGCCAACGGCGACTTCACCCGCATGCGCCACCAGCGCACGTTCATCTCGGCCCTCGTCAAGCAGATTCTCTCGTCGACCGATCTCGTCACGCTCACGAACGTCGTGAGCACCTGTGCCGAGTACGTCACCACTGACCTCTCGGTGACGGACGCGGTCTCGCTCGCGTACGAGATGTCGGGCATCGACGTGGACACCGGGGTCTATGCCGCCTACGTTCCGTTCAAGGAGTACGCCACCATCGATGGGGAGTCGTACGTGGTTGCCGACGACGAGAAGCTCGCCGAGATGATGAAGGTCATCGACTCCGGTGGCGATCCCTCCACGCTCAACGACGGGGCGTACGGCTCCGACTGATCGGACGTCGGGCCCGAGGGCGATGGCACGCCACGCGACGCATCCCGAGGAGACACCATGATCACCAACGCCATGCCGGACTCCCATGCCCTGACCAAGGCGGGCGAGGACTATCTCGAGTCGATCTATCGTCTCGGCTTCGACCAGGCTGACGGCGAAGGTGGCGTCCGACCCGTCGACGTGGCGGAGCGACTCGGCGTTTCCAAGGCAAGCGTCAACAAGGCCGTCTCGGTCCTCAAGGACCAGGGCATGGTCGATCAGAGCCGCTACGGCCGCGTGACGTTGACACCCGAGGGCGAGGCGTACGCGATGCGCGTCTGGCACGCCCATCGCACGCTCCGCGCCTTCCTCGAGGGTGATCTCGGCGTCGCCCATGAGGTCGCCGACGAGGAGGCCTGCCTCATGGAGCACGTCCTCTCCGCCGACACCATGAATCGTCTCACGGCCTATCTCGACCGTCAGGGTGTGACGATTGCGTAGCCGCTTCTGTGGCGTTCGCGTGACGTCGCCATCGATGAAATGGAACTTACCACCGCTCGACGTGGACGGCGGTTATCCCCTTCGCTCTTGGGGTATGGTTTGAATGATTTTTCCGGAGCGGGTGCGTTACGCCGCGAGAAGAAGGGACCATCCACATGAAGGCAGTCATTCCCGCCGCGGGCCTCGGCACCCGCTTTCTCCCCGCCACGAAGGCCCTCCCCAAGGAGCTCCTTCCGGTGCTCGACAAGCCCGTCATCCAGTACGTCGTCGAGGAGGCCCTGGAGCCCGACGGCGTCGACGGCGTCGTGATCGTCAACTCACACGAGAAGCCCCAGATAGAGGGGTACTTCTCCGTCGACGAGGACTTCGAGGGCATGCTTCGCTCGCGCGGTAAGGACGCCGAGGCCGACAAGGTCCATGAGGCTGGCTTCCTTCCCGTGTCCTTCGTCTACCAGGACGAGCCACGCGGGCTCGGGCACGCTGTGCTCTGTGCGGCCGACGCCGTCGGTGACGACGAGCCGTTCTTCGTGCTTCTCGGCGACTACTTCGTGCCCGACCGTCAGATGTGCGTTCGCATGGCAGAGGTGTCGCGCGAGCATGGTGGCGCCTCGGTCATAGCCGTGGCTCCCGTCCCCGCGGACCAGGTGAGCCGCTATGGCATCATCGCTGGCGAGTGCGTGGGCTCGCTCCCCGGCGTGGCGGCATCCGGCGAGGAGGAGGGGGCGGTCTGGAAGGTCACGGGCCTCGTCGAGAAGCCCAAGGCAGAGGACGCCCCGTCGCACCTCTTCATCGTCGGCCGCTACCTGCTCTCGCCTCGCATCATGGACCTCCTCGCGGTTCAGGGTCCCGGTGCCGGAAACGAGATTCAGCTCACCGACGCCATGGAGCGCCTGCTCGACGAGGAGGAGATGTACGCCCTCGTCGTCGATGCCGACGAGGGCTGCGACACCGGTACCCCGGCCGCCTGGGCGGCGACCAACGCGCGCATCGCCCTCGAAGGCGACCAGGCCACCGCGTTCCGCGAGGCCTTCGGCGCGAGAGGCATGAGGCTGCTTGGATAGGCGTCCCTACATCATCCGGTTCGGCAACGACGGCTGGCACGCGCGTCTCGACGAGGACTTCACGAGGGCGAACGTCGCGCGTGTGGCCGATGCCCTCGGACTCATCTGGGGAGACGCGCACCCAGGGGCAACGGTCTTCGTCGGATACGACACCCGCCACGGCGCTCGAGCGTTCGCGCTGGAGGCTGCGGGCGTTCTCGCCGGATACGGTCTCGACGTCCGTCTTTCCGACGCGGCGTGCCCGACGCCCGCCGTCGGGTGGGCCTGCTCTCGCGAGCCTTCGGCCGTTGGCGCCCTCGTCGTGACCGCGAGCGAGCGGTCCTGCGAGTACGGGGGAGTCCTCGTCCGCACGGGCGATGGCGGGCCGGCTCCTCACGACCTTCTCGACCAGGTCGAACAGCTCATTCCCAACGTTCCCACCGCGGCGCGAGGCGACTGCACCGAGGTAGACCTCATGCAGCCCTACCTCGCAGACCTCCTCTCGCTCGTTGACGGCAAAGTCTNNCACGGGTCGTCGTCGACCCCATGTACGGCTCGGGCACCGGCTACCTGGCAGCGATGCTCAGGGGCCTCGGATGCGAGGTCGCCGAGATCCACGCCGACGGGAGCGAGGACTTCGGAGGCATCCACCCCGAGCCCGCAGATCCCTGGGCGGACGACTGCGAGCAGGAGGTCGTCTCGACGGCCTCGGANNCTCGGACATCGGGCTCATCCTCGACGGTGACGGTGATCGCGCCGCGCTCGTCGACGAGAGAGGCGTGATTCTCTCCCCTCACGAGCTCGCACCGCTCATGCTCGGCTACCTCGTCGAAGGGCGCGGGGAGACTGGCCGCGTCGTGACCACGCTCTCCTGCTCGGCGAGCATCGCCCGTCAGGCGAGGCGACTCGGGTGCGACTTCACGTCGGTTCCCGTCGGTTTCGCCCGAATCTACCGAGAGATGCTCGAGGGAGACGTGCTTCTCGGCATCGAGGAGTACGGCGGCATGAGCGTGCCGTCCCACCTACGCGAGAGGGACGGTCTTCTCGTCTGTCTGCTCGCTGTCGAGTACGTCTCGCGCTCGCGTCGGTCGCTGAGTGCCCTCGTCGGCGAGATGCGCTCACGCATCGGGCGCATGTGCTACACGCGTCGAGACGTCCGCATGGACTCGGCGAGCACGCAGGCGTTCCGCATGATTCTACCGGGCCTCAATCCCGAGGCTGTCGCAGGCATGTCCCCCGTCGAAGTGAGCCACGCCGACGGGCTGAGGCTGCAGTTCGAGGACGACGCCTGGGTGCTCATGAGGCCGTCGCGCACCGACCCGATCGTGAGGGTCTACGCGGAGGCGCCGAGCGAGGAGGAGAGGGACGAGCTCCTCGAGGCGACCTGCGACATCGTTCGCCGGGGAATGTAGACCGTTCGTCACCGTTCGCCTCCCGTTTGTGGAGGAAGTGTGGAGCGGCCGATTCGCGCCGCCGCGGGGCACCCCGATGCGTATAGTTAATTCCCGCGCTGATACGGGCTGAGACCCGCGGGCGCGGCGAACCTTGAAAACCGGATACTGAGATCGAAAGATCGACAAAGACAGACAAGCGAAATTCGAATCCCCGGCGGAGACGCCGGGGGCCAGTCAATTTCACGAATCCGAGATCAGCGGGATCTTAGGACAGGAACCCTCGAAGCTCACGAAGACGCCGACCGCGAGGCCGGCTCATTTGAACGGAGAGTTCGATCCTGGCT
>DCZG01000027.1 GCA_002331575.1 Atopobium sp. UBA2090
CGAGATGCTCTACCAGGGTAACGCGCCCGTCGCCATGACCGTCCACCACAAACCGAAGGAGTGCCAGGGCGAGAAGCGCTTCGCGACGCTGCTCTGCGAGGGCGGCTCCTTCGACTCCTTCGCGGTGAGCTACCCCGACTTCATCGGTGACGGCACGCTCCAGCATCCCGAGCTCGTGTCCCACCTCCCGAATCGCTCCGGTCGCAAGATGACCCCCTTCTTCGCCATGGGCAGGTCCTTCTCCGTGGATTCCGGCGCGACCGAGACTCTCGACGAGTTCGTGGGCATGGTCGAGGGAGAGGGAGACGTCGCCGACTCCTTCGACGCCGCCATCCACAAGCTCATCGAGAGGTACTCCAATCCCGCCGAGCTCACTGCCACCTACCAGAGCGTCGTCGACTTCTGGAACAAGTACCCCTCCTACCTCCAGGTGGACCTCGGAGACGAGATGCTTGACGCCTACGTCGGCCATAACCTGCCCTTCCAGGTGCTCTATCAGACCTACGTCTCTCGTGCCTTCGCGTGGACCCAGAAGTCGTACCGGGAGATCGGGTTCCGCGAGATCCAGGACATCTACGCGTCCATGTACTACCTCAACGCCATGGGCGAGAAAGACCTCATCAAGGAGCTGCTCTCGAACTGGATCCGCAGCGTGTGGCGCATGGGCTACGCCTACCACGACTTCACGTTCACGGGGAAGGAGCCGGGAGACTGCTCCGACGACCAGCTCTGGCTCGTCCAGGCCGTCTATCGCTATGTCAAGCTCACGGGCGACTTCGGATTCCTCTCGGAGCGCTATCCCGTCGCAGGTACCGATGGCGAGAGGCGCACGCTCTGGGAGACCCTCGTCGCGATCATCACCTACAGCGGGAAGATCTCGGTCGGCCGGCACGGTCTGCCCCTTCTCGACAAGGCAGACTGGAACGACGCGCTCCGCATCGACCCGGTCGTCATGAAGGGGCCGGAGAAGGAGGAGCGCTATCAGAAGCAGCTCTCCGCCACCGGTACGCCTTACGGCACGCCTCTCGAGAACGACCTCACGGAGAGCGTCATGAACGCCTGCCTGCTCAAGATCGCAGCGGACGAGATGGTCGAGATGGCCGCAGAGTCGGGCAGGGAGGTGGACGGCGCGCTCGCCGGCCGCATCTCCGCCAGGATCTATGACAGCATGCAGGCGAACGCGTGGAAGGGTGACTTCTTCGCTCGCTGCCTCATCAACGACGACCGTCCGTATCGCTACCTCGGCGCCGGCTTCATCGGCACGCCCCAGATGGACTTCTTCCCCGGAAGCAAGCTCGTCCGCACGGGAGACCAGTACACCGTCGACGTCATGGGCTACACCGTGAAGCTGACCGCCGAGCAGAACGCCAAGCTCGCGGCCAACGGCGTCGAGTCCCGCACCATCACGCTCGGCATCCGCCCCGTGCACCTCATCCTCGACGACCCCAACGGCATCACCGCGACGATCGATGTCTCCGAGCTCATGGGCTCCGAGCGTCACCTCCATATGACCGCAAACGGCACCGACGTGGTCGCCGTCGTCCAGACGGCCAACCTCGACCCCAACGCGTACCCGCGCAAGTCGCAGGTCAAGTTCGGCATCGACGGGCGCCTCGCCCACCTCTTCGACCCCGAGACCGAGAAGAACCTGATTTAACTCCTCCTTCCTCGTTCTTCTCGACTTGAGAGAAGGCCCCGGTTGCCTAAGGGCGAACGGGGCCGTTTTCTGCCGAACACCTTCACGTACGCCTGATCTCGGAAGACTTCTTCGAGCGGATCTACTCCTCGCCCTTCTTCATCTTGAATCCCGAAATCGTCGTCACGACGCCCGTGTACACGAGCGCGACGCCGCAGATCATCATCGTGACATCGGCCATGGCGAAGGGGGAGACCACGACGAGAAAGCCGAGGACGATCATGAGGACGGCTGCCGCTATGGCACCGCCCGCATGGTCGACGCCGAGGGCGCGCAGGGCGTTCGCACCGAAGAGGGCGTTGTAACCTGCGATGATGACGTAGATGCCAAGGAGCACGAAGATCCAGGCGACGAAGAAGCCGGGGAAGTTCACGATGAGGACGCCGAGGAGAAGCTCGAGGATGCCCCAGTAGAGGTCGAGCTGCGAGAGAATCACGCTCCACCTCGTGAAGGCGTTGGCGAGGGTCACCGCTCCGAGGATGGTGAGGACCCATCCGACGGCGAGCGTCAGCGCCACGCCGGCGTTCGACGGGTTCATGAAGACGACGACCCCCAGGGCGAGCGCGGCTATCCCCAGGACGATCGTGCCGAGCTTTGAGTGTTGAATCTTGATATCCATGACAGTCCTTCCTCCGAGATGCCGGGCGTGACGTGCCGCCCGGTCTGCTCCATTCTTACCCGATTATTTGACCAGTATTCAAAAATCTGGCATATGCATCAGAGAGGGGAGCGAAGACGCGCGCGGACTACCAATCAGAGGACGGCGTCAAGCCAGGAGAAGAGGTGCGAGAGCGCGGGGTCCGTCTCGACCTGCCTCTTGTGCATCGTGACCGTGGTCACCATGTGCTGCCAGCGCGGATCCTCGACCTCATGGAGGGTCGAACTGCTCGGGCCCAGGGCGCGCGAGAGCTCAGCCGCGAAGGCGCGTTCCGTCTCGATGGGACTCGTCTCGTCCGCAGCACCGTGCACGCCGAAGTAGGGCACAGAGGGGACCGCACCATCCAAGGCTTCGGTGCGCACGACGTCGAGCGGCGAGAAGGGTCGGAGCGCAGCACGCACCGAGTCTCGGTCGGAGACGTCGCAGCCGGGGAGGTCGAGCCCTGAGCGAAGGACGGCCGTCCCGACGGGTCCGGGAGGGGCGTAGTCGACGAGCATGTCGGCGGCGTCAAGGACGGCGGCACAGGACACGAACGCGCGTACCTTCGAGCCGTCGATCCCATAGCGCTCCTGCAACTCGCGGTCGTAGGCCACGAGTGCGGCAGACATGCCCCCCGCGGAGCTTCCGCCCACGACGAGGCCGCCCTTCTCGCCCCGCGACGAGAGCCAGAGGAGCGTCTCGCGGACCCCGACGAAGGCGTCGTAGACCTGGGCGGGGAAGCGCTGCCAGGGCATGAGCCGGAAGCCCACCGAGGCGAAGCGGTACCCCTGCGCGTTGTAGACGTCCGCGGCGTTGTTCATGCTCTCGGGAGTGCCCACGAGATAACCGCCGCCATGGAACCACACGACCGTCTCGCCGTGGGTCACCACCTCGGGCTCCCATACGACGACATGCTGAAGGCGGTCACGCCCGAAGGGAACGAGCATGGGCTTCGTGCCCCTCAGGGGAGGATGGGCGTCATAGTAGGCGGGCATGAGATAGGCGGCAGGCGTCGAAAGCACCTCATAGATCGCGCCCATGACCCACCTCCTCGTCAGAAATGCGCACGAACGAGCAAAAAGCCCTGCCCTTGTGGTGCGTTCTGGTCAACCGAAACCAGTCTGATACAAAACAAGGGTTCAAGAACCCTATGATTGTGGACACTGGCGTGTAACCGACCACTCATCCGCGTGAAATCGGCTGCCGCCGTCGCTTCGACCGTTATTGGAATGGTGATTACATGAGTCGCGTCTACAACTTCTCTGCCGGTCCAGCCGTCCTTCCCGAGGAAGTTCTCCAGGAGGCCGCTGATGAGATGCTCGACTACCAGGGCTGTGGCATGTCGGTCAACGAGATGAGCCACCGATCCAAGACGTTCCAGGGCATCATCGACACCGCCGAGGCCGACCTTCGCAGCCTCATGAGCATCCCCGACAACTACAAGGTCCTCTTCCTCCAGGGCGGCGACAGCCTCGTCTTCGCGAGCGTCTTCATGAACCTCGCCCTCAACAAGAAGGCCGACTACATCATCACGGGCAACTGGGCCAACAAAGCCTACAAGGAGGCCGAGATCCTCGGCGACCCCAAGATCCTCGCGAGCTCGAAGGACAAGAACTTCTCCTACATCCCCGACTGCTCCGACCTCCCCATCCGCGATGACGCGAGCTACGTTTACATCTGCGAGAACAACACCATCTACGGCACCAAGTACCCCACGCTTCCCAACACCAAGGGCCACCTCCTCGTCGCCGACCAGAGCTCGATGTTCCTCTCCGAGCCCGTTGACGTCACGAAGTACGGCCTCATCCACGCCGGCGTGCAGAAGAACGTCGGTCCTGCCGGCGTCCAGATCGTCATCGTCCGCGAGGACCTCATTCCCGACGACCTGCCCGGCGTCCCCACGATGCTGCGCTTCAAGACGCAGGCGGACGCGGGCTCGCTCTACAACACCCCGAACTGCTGGGGCGTCTACGTCTGCGGCAAGGTCTTCAAGTGGATCGCCGCGCAGGGCGGCCTCGAGGGCATGAAGGAGAAGAACGTCGAGAAGGCGCAGCTCCTCTATGACTACCTCGACGAGTCGAGGATGTTCTCCTCGACCGTCGACCCGTCCTGCCGCTCCCTCATGAACGTGCCGTTCGTCACGGGCAACTCCGACCTCGACGCCGAGTTCGTCGCGGCTGCGACCAAGGCGGGCTTCGTGAGCATCAAGGGTCACCGCTCCGTCGGCGGCATGCGCGCCTCGATCTACAACGCCATGCCTCGCGAGGGCGTGGTCAAGCTCGTCGACTTCATGAAGGACTTCGAGGCAAACCACTAGGGGTCGAGACGGGCGGAGTGCCGCTGCACCCGCGTCTCTCGCCTCTGACAAGGAGGAACCATGTACAAGGTCCACTGCATGAACAACATCGCCAAGGTCGGCACCGACAGCCTCGGCGCGGACTATGAGCTCGTGAGCGAGCTCGAAGGCGCCAACGCGATTCTCGTGAGGAGCGCCAACCTCAAGGACGTCGACTTTCCCGACTCCCTTCTCGCCATCGCGCGCGCCGGCGCAGGCGTGAACAACATCCCCATCGACCGCTGCGCGGAGGAGGGCATCGTCGTCTTCAACACGCCCGGTGCCAACGCCAACGCGGTCAAGGAGCTCGTGCTCGCCGCCATGCTGCTCGCCAGCCGCGACATCATCGGAGGCAACGAGTGGGTCCGCGAGAACTGCGACGACCCCGAGATCTCGAAGAAGGCCGAGAAGGCCAAGAAGCAGTTCGCAGGCACGGAGCTCTCCGGCAAGAAGCTCGGCGTCATCGGCCTCGGTGCCATCGGCGCCGCGGTCGCCAACACCGCCACGAGGCTCGGCATGCAGGCCTATGGCTTCGACCCCTTCCTCTCCATCAACGCCGCCTGGGGCCTCGACCGTCGCATCGAGCACGTGACCGACGTCAACACCATCTACTCCGAGTGCGACTTCATCACGATCCACGTGCCCGCGACCGCCGACACCAAGGGCATGATCAACGCAGAGGCGATCTCGCGCATGAAGACCGGCGCCGTCGTGCTCAACTTCGCCCGCGACGTCCTCGTCGACGAACAGGCCATGGCCGAGGCCCTCGACGACGGCCACATCGCCCACTACGTCACCGACTTCCCCAACCCCGCGAGCGCCAACATGAAGAACGCCATCGTCCTGCCGCACCTCGGCGCCTCGACGTCAGAGGCGGAGGACAACTGCGCGGTCATGGCCGCGACCGAGCTCAAGGACTACCTCGAGAACGGCAACATCAACCACTCCGTGAACTTCGGCTCGGTCGACCTCGGGCCCATCCAGAGCAACGCCCGCATCGCGCTCTTCCATGAGAACCAGCAGGGCGTCATCGGCAAGGTCACCCAGATCATCGCCAACTCGAGCCTCAACATCGAGAACATGACGAACAAGAGCCGTGGGAGCAACGCCTATACGCTCATCGAGTGCTCCGGCACCTTCGACAAGGACGCGATCGAGCAGATCAAGGCCATCGAGGGCATGAGGCGCGTCCGCATGATCACGCGCGCCTAGCTCAGAAACACGCCTCTAAGCGACTACCGGCATCCTCGAGAAGGCTCTCTCGAGGATGCCGTTCGTTTCCGCGAGAGCCTCCATGAGCTGCGCGGGACCATCCTCCTCGGCGCTCGGGATGTGGTAGCGGGAGGCGGCCAGGGCACTCGCGGTGCCGTTGGCCACGCAGACCGAGTTGGGGACGAGGTTCATGAGGGTGAGGTCGTTTTCCGAGTCGCCCATGACGACCACCTCGTCCGGAGCGACTCCCATGCTCTCGATGAGGCACTCGAACCCGTTGGCCTTGTTCCATCCCCGTGGGTTCACGTCATACCAGCCCGGGAGTGGAGAGACGAGCTCGAGGTCCGGGCAGGCCGACTCCACGCGGTCGCGGAGCGACGAGAACTGATCAGGAGTACCGCAGCTCATGAGACCTACCACGTAGAAGTCGCGGTCAGGCACCTCGAGGGCGGCCGCGTCTGCGCACAGGCCGACATATCCGGTCTGGATGGCGCGGAGCTCACGATGCGTAGCGGGGACGACGAGCCACTCGGGGATCTCGCCGGGCACGCAGCCGGTCTCGTCGTAGAGGTTGACCACGGAGTCCGGCTCGTCGGCGATGACGTCGCACAGGCGCACGAGCGCCTCATGGCTCATGGGGCGGGAGAACACGAGGTCTCCGTCGAGATAGACCTGCTTGCCCCCGCAGATCACGCCCGTCATGACGCAGGACTCGTCGCCTCGGAAGAACCTCACGAGGTCGTGGCGGGGACGTCCGCTCGCCGGGCCGAAGTCGATGCCTGTCGCGCGAAGGGCTCTCGCCGCTTCGAGCGTGCGCCCCGAGACGGTCTCCGAATCGACGGGCTTCAGGGTGCCGTCCATGTCGGCAAGTACGAGCTTAATCAAGATGCGCCCCCAGCACTATCCGCGAGTCTGACATCCAGACTTTACCGCAGGAGGTGCCAAGGACGCGTCAAGCACAAGGGACGACCATCAATTCGGCGGACTGGAGAGAGCCCGTACGAAGTACTTCTCGCCTGGTCAGACAGGTTCTTGACGAGTAGTGTTACTCGTCGTCGCTATCCATGATGGCTTCGTAGGCGGCACTCGCTGCCTCGAACTCCTCGTCATCGATGTCGATGAGGTCGAAGCTGCCGTCCTCGCTCTCGTTGTATCCATAGATGTAGACGGACTCCTGGTCCGAGTCGGGGACGAGTGCGATGTACTCCGAACCGTCGCACTCGAAGATGCCCAGGACCTCGCACCTCTCGGACGTGTCGTCCTCGTAGTCGAGCGTGATGAACTCAGGAGCCCAGTCTTCCTCGTCCATTCCTGCAGTGTCCTCGTCGCTCATTCGTTCCTCCCAGGTGGGTCGTCGGTAGACTCGCGTCTCGCAAAGTGTACCCGCATGAGCCGAGCTCATGCCGCGAACGCGTAAAATCAATCGTGTGAATGGCGGCTGGGGACGGGGGGACAGCGAATGGCGACGGGCACCATCGACGTATTCGATCACTATGCCCATGAGGACGACTATCCCGACCTCGACGCGGACGGTGCGGTTGCCCGCCTGGCGAGGGCCATCGCCTGTCGCACGATCTACACCACCCCCGAGGAGACGGACTTCTCTCCCTTCGACGCGCTGCTCGAGCTCATGCGCACGAGCTACCCTCACGTCATGGCCGCGGGAACGCTCGAGCTCGTCGGCCATTCCATCCTCATCGGCATCCCAGGCAGCGATCCCACGCTCGAGGCCGCGCAGCTCATGGCCCACCAGGACGTCGTGCCCGTCGTTCCAGGGACGGAGTCCCTCTGGGAGCACGGTGCCTTCGAGGGGTTCGTGGACGACGAGTACGTGTGGGGAAGGGGCGCCCTCGACATCAAGGACATGCTCATGGGCGAGCTCGAGGCCGTGGACTACCTCCTCGCGCACCATGGGCGGCCTCGGCGCGGCATCTACCTCGCCTTCGGGGAGGACGAGGAGGTCACGAGTCGCGGGGCCACGAGGCTCGCGAGCGAGATGGAACGTCGCGGCATCCGGCTGGCCTGGCTGCTCGACGAGGGAACGACGACGATGTTCGACGGTGCCGCGTAGCCAGAACGGCTTCTTGAACGTGCAGACGCCCCNNGCCGCGTACGGTGCGCCCTCGACGACCATCTCTGACATCTGCATCTCCCAGAAGGGCTACCTCAACGTGAGGCTCTCTGCCCATGGAGAGGGAGGACACTCTTCAAACCCCTTCGGCGGCACCTCGCTCGAGCGTCTCGCCTGCGCCCTCGCCGATGTGGCCAGGTCAAAGCCTGCGCCCCAGCTCACGCCCATCGTCCGAGACGCTTTCCGAACGCTCGCGCGACATATCACGGAGGAGCCGTTCCGCTCCCTCGTGACGGACGTCGACGCCAATGCCGCCGCGATCGCCAATGCGGCCTCTCGCGTGCGCGAACTCTATCCCTTCGTGTGCACCACCGTCGCCATCGACCAGCTCGAGGGGGGCAGCGACGCGCCGAACGTCATGCCCGGGGACGTGAGTGCCACGATCAACCTGCGCCTTCTCCCCGGTACCTCCGTCGAGGAGGCGCTCGGGGTCGTACGCGAGGCCGTGTCCGACCCCGAGGTCGGCGTCGAGCTCGTGCACGCCACTCCCGCGGGACGCGTCGACTCGACGTCCGGCGCGGGATATGCCGAGCTCCAAACCGCCTTCGAGCGCTACTATCCTGACGTCGTCGTGGTCCCGTCCTTCGTCTGCGGAGGCACAGACGCCCTGCGCTACGAGCCGATCTGCGACTCCATCCTCCGAATCTCGCCCTTCAGGCCGCAGCCGGAGGACGAGGCGGCAGGGGTCCACGGTACAAACGAACGAATCTCGCGGAGGACGTACGCCCAGGGCATTCGCGTGCTCATCTCACTCCTCGAAAGGACCGTGCTCTAGCGGCCTTACGCGTGCGGCGCGCTTTGTAGAACGTGTCCGCTTACTTCTCGCGCATCGAAAGTACGCTAGTATGGTGGCTTGGAACATCGACGACAGCGAGGGACCACGTGTCTGAAAAGTCCGAGCATATCAAGACCAACCTGAAGAACATGGTTGACTCGGATGCGGAGCAGCTGCAGTCCGAGGGAAGGGCCGATGCCCCCGTAGGCACGCCCGACAACCCCTCACACCGCATCCTCACCGTCGCAAACGTCATCACCTTCTGCCGTCTTGCGCTCACCATCGCCTTCCTCGTCCTGTTCGCGCAGGGAGAGGACCGCTACGTCTCGCTCGCGCTCTATGCCATCGCAGCGATCACCGACTTCCTCGACGGCAAGGTGGCCCGAGCCACGCAGACCGTGAGCTGGGTCGGCAAGATCATGGACCCGATCATGGACCGCGTCCTTCTCCTGGCGGGCGTCCTCGGGCTCATGCTCACGGGGGAGCTGCCGCTCTGGGTCGCCGCCTTCGTCATCATCCGCGACGGGTATCTCGCCTGGGGNNTCGCCCTGTTGACGTCGTCTACATCGGCAAGGTCACCACCGCCCTTCTCATGGCGGGCTTCTGCGACCTCCTGCTCGACCTCCCCATCGTCGACGGCCTCGGCGTCACGAACGCGAGCTGGCTGCCGGGCCTCAACGCGACCCCCGCGGCCATCGGCATCTTCTTTGTGTACGCAGGCGTCATCTGCTCGACGATCACCGCCATCATCTACACCCGCAAGGGTTTCCAGATTCGCGACGAATGGCGAGCACAGAGGGGAGCGGAGAAGGATGCGTAGGTCTGCCAGTCGGCTCTGGGCCCTCGCGGGGCTCATGGTCACGGTCCTTCTCTGTCTGACGATCGCCCCCACACGTGCCCTTGCCGTCAGCTCCGAGCCTGATATCTCGGAGGCTCAATGCGCCATCGTCGTCGACAGCGCCGGCAACGTCCTCTGGAGCAAGAACGCCGACCAGGAGATGTCCATGGCCTCGATCACCAAGGTCATGACGGCCGTCGTGGCGCTCGAGTCGGGCATCGACCTCGACTCGACGTGCACGATCTCCGACGTCGACCTCGGCTCGGACTCGCAGACCGCCGGCTTCACGTCGAGCGACACGCCGACGCTTCGCCAGCTCCTGCAGGCCATGCTCGTCTACTCGGGCAACGACGCGGCACTCAACGTCGCCATCAACGTCGCCGGCTCCGAGGACGCCTTCGTCGACCTCATGAACGAGAAGGCTGCCGAGCTCGGCATGACGCACACCCACTTTGCCAACCCTCACGGTCTCTACGACGAGAATCACTACTCGAGCGCCTCGGACCTCGTCATCCTCGGGCGCTACGCCCTCGAGAACTTCCCCTTCATCGCAAGCACCGTGCGAAGGACCTCGGTCACGCTCAGCATCGGCGGAACTCAGAAGACGCTCAGCTCCACTGACCACCTCATGGGAGTCTACCAGGGCATGCTCGGCATCAAGACCGGTTACGTCGACAACCAGGCCGCCTTTCTCGGGGCCTGCCGCAAGAACGGCGTGACGCTCTACACCTGCGTGCTCGGGTGCTCGACGACCCAGGGGAGGTTCACCGACACCGAGGCGATTCTCGACTGGGCCTACGACAACTTCGTTGACCGTCCCGTCTCGCTCAAGAGCTGGATCATCGACGTGAGGCCGTACAGTCTCTACTTCGGCTTCTCCACCGTGACGCGGTCCGTCGGATCGACGACGATCAGCGCTTGGCCGAGCGGCGGTGGACTCTCGTATGCGACGACGATGGTCCGATCCGACGTCCTTCTCGATGCTGACCAGATGGCCGGCAGCACGACCTGGTCCCAGGAGGGCAGGTCCGCAGGCACCGTCAGGTACTACACCTCTCTCGTCCCCGACGACGTCCCGGACATCAACATCTTTGCGCTACCCCTCTTCGTGAACACGTCGACGTTGGGCGTAGCGGCATGAGCGAGGACGCCTCCATGTCGGCGGGCATCCTCCATGACGAGCACGTCTATCTCGGCGCACGGTTTGCACCCTCTCCCGACCGNNGCCCCGTGGGTATCTGCGCCGGGCGGGCCTCGCCTTGTGATGGTGCCAGCCACCCGCCATAGCGATCTGCGCCGCTGGCTGTGGGAACATAGTTTTTCCCTCGTGGCCGACCGGCCGGTGCAGGCGGCGGGCCGCTGGTACGCCGTGATGGCCGCCGAGTACACCGGCGAGGCAGGCGTCGACCGTGCGCGTGACGGGGCCCTTCTCAGTGACCTCAGCGGCTGCACCTACCTGCTCGTGTCCGGCCGCCCCGCGCAGTCCCTCTGCGAGGCGGCCTTCTGCGCTGAGAGGCTCGCACCGGGCGAGGCTGGCTTCGAGCCGGCACTCACGGGTGAGGGATCGGTCTCTTCCGTACCGCTCGTGGCCCGCACGGCGGAGAGCGAATATCTGGTTCTCGACGTCAGCGGACGTGGGCCCGTCCTCGGTGCTTGGCTCGAGTTTCTCTCGGGCGTGAACCAGGACGGATACGCTCCCTACGAGGGGGTCGAGGTCGAGAACGCGACTGGTCTGCTCGTTCCGCTCCTGCTCGTAGGTTCAGACGCACGCAGGGTTCTCGCCGACTACGTGTCGGACGCCTCGGAGATTCCCACCGCCTGCCATGTCCGCCGCTGCTCGCTCGACCGAATCCAGTCCTTCGTCATCGGGCTTCCCGAGGTCTCGGGCTCACTTCCCGGCTACGTCTTGCTCGTGCCGCCACAGTCTGCGGTCATGCTCTGGAGGAGTCTTCTCTCGTTCGCGGACGTCGACCCCGTGGGACATGACACCGTCGCAACGCTCATGCGAGACGAGCTTCCTTGGGGTGGGCTTCTCGACGAGCGGGGAAAGGTGCCGGCACGTCGAGACGAACTCACCTCCTGGCACCTCATCAGGGAATCGAGTGACTTCATCGGGCGGCGGACGCTCTCATAGCGCGGCGTTGCTGGCGTTCTTCTCGAATCGGAGGGCATCATGGAGCACGATTTCACGACCCATGTCAACCGCAGGGGACAGGGTTCCTCGAAGTGGGAGTCCATGCTCCGAGATTGCCCCGCGGCAGGCGAGGACGTCGTGCCACTTTCCGTGGCTGACATGGAGTTCGAGAACCCGCCCGAAGTCAGGCGCGCCCTCCATGCGCTCGTGGACTCCGCCGTGCTCGGCTACACGGAACCGACGAGGCGCTTCTTCGACGCTTGCGTCAGCTGGCAGGAGCGACGCCACGCCTGGTCTCCCCGCAAGGAGTGGATCGTGACCTCGTCGGGTGTCGTTCCAGCCTTCTTCAACGCCGTCCGCAGCCTCACGCGCGCGGGCGATGGCGTCATCATCCAGCCGCCCGTCTACTATCCGTTCAAGATGGCCGTCGAGGCGAGCGGGAGGACGCTCGTGGAGAACCCCCTCGTACTCGACGGCGGTCGCTTCGTGATGGATTTCGACGACCTTGAGAACAAGGCCGCAGACCCCGCGAACACGATGCTCATCCTCTGCAGCCCCCACAATCCCGTGGGCAGGGTCTGGTCTGCGGAGGAGCTCCGCAGACTCGTTGACATCTGCGTCGTCAACGACGTCTTGATCGTCTCCGACGAGATTCACGACGACCTCATCATGCCCGGGTACGAGCACACCACCATCATGCGGGTCATGAGGCCGGACGAGTACGACCACGTCATCGTCTGCACCGCGCCCTCCAAGACCTTCAACCTCGCGGGATGCCAGGCGTCCGTCATCTACGTGTCTGACGAGGGCGTGCGCACGCGCTTCTCAGAAGGTTTCAGACGTCTCGCGCAGTTCAGCCTCAACATCTTTGGATACACGGCTACGATAGCTGCGTACGAGGAGTGCGCAGCTTGGCTCGATGAGCTCATCGGTGTCGTGAGAGGCAACTACGAGCTTCTTAGCAACTGGGTGGCTCGACGTCACCCAGAGCTCGTCGCGTATCCGCTCGAGGGCACCTATCTTGCATGGGTGGACTTCCGTGCCTGGGGACTCGGGTCCAAGGAGCTCGAGTCCTTCATGAAGGGGGAGGCACGTCTCTGGCTCGACGAGGGGTACGTGTTCGGCGAGTCTGGGGCCGGCTTCGAGAGGATTAACCTCGCGTGCCCCGCGGACGTTCTCGTCACGTCGCTCGACCGTCTCGACGCCGCCGCATCGAGACGAGGCCTTGGCACTACGACAGGGAGGGGGAGGGCATGAAGTACGCCATCAACGCAATCGGTGCACCCGACTCGATAGGACCCTATTCGCAGGGGACCACCGCCGGGCGTCTCGTTTTCGCGTCGGGACAGCTGCCCATCTCGCCCGACGACTGTCATGCCCTCGTGAAGGGCGGCATAGCCGAGCAGACCGAGCGGGTCATCGACATCATCGAGACCATCCTGGCTGCCGCCAACTGCACGCTCTCCGACGTCGCCCAGACCACCGTCTATCTCGCCGACATCGACGACCTTGACGCCATGAACGAGGTCTATGCGCGAAGGTTCCCCTCACCGGCGCCCGCCCGTGCAATCGTGGCCGTATCGGGCATTCCCATGGGGGCGCTCATCGAGATTGACTGCGTCGGCTGCAGGTAGCGGTATGATGTAGGTGCTGAACATTCATTCGAGGGGAGTTTCACATGCCCGTTAACGACCTCAACGCCAGCACGGGGGCGACCCAGATCTTCCACATGCCCTCCGCCGATGCGACGGTTCCTGATCTCATGGGTGCGGAGAAGCCCTCGCATCCCACGCTCACCATCGTCAAAGGACCCCAGATCGGGGAGACCTTCGAGCTCGACAGCCCCGTCATCACGCTCGGTCGCGACGTGAAGAGCAGCGTGTTCCTGAACGACATGACCGTCTCGCGTCACCATGCGCGCATGGACCTCGCGAACATCTCGTCCGGCGTCGCCACGGTCGAGGACCTCGGCTCGCTCAACGGCACCTGGGTCGACGGGGCAATCGTGAGCAAGGCCGTGCTCAGGGATGGTTCCACCATTCAAATCGGGACGTTTCGCATGGTGTTTCACACCAACGCCAGGCGCAGGATCAACACCGAGGGCTAAACGATGCCAAGCACCGGGTATCTGACCATAGGCAAGGTCGTCAAGAGGCTCCAGCCTCAGTATCCTGACCTCTCCGTCTCGAAGGTGCGCTACCTCGAGGACGAGGGGTTGCTCAACCCCTCGAGGACGCCCGGCGGCTATCGTCTCTACTCCCAGCGCGACATCAAGCGTCTCGAAGCCATCCTCTACCTCCAGAAGAGTCGCTTCCTTCCTCTCTCCGTGATCAAGGAGGAGCTCGACAGGGCCGAGTCTGGTCATGCCAGCACGCAGGAGACGACCGTCTCCGACGCCGTGTCGTTCCCCGTCGATGACGAGGAGGTCACAGGCAAGCTGCATCCCATCGACCGGATGCCCGAGCTCGTGGGCACGACCGTGAGCTTCGTCCGGCAGCTCTCCGAGGCGGGCGTCATCACGCTCAAGAGGTCTCCCCATGGTCGTGACCTCGTGGACGGCAAGGACTTTCGTCTCATCCGCGTCTGCGACGAGCTCCAGCGCTTTGGCATCGGCCCCAAGAACCTGCGGCAGTACGTGACAGCCGCCAACAGGGAATCTGCGATGTTCGAGCAGGCTCTCGTGGTGTATGCCAAGCGTGGCAGGGGAGCGGGCACAGAAGCCACGGAGGAGGACAGGCACCGCTATGACGACGCCTTCTCTCGCATGCTCAGCCTCACGAACTCGGTGCGGGGCGAGCTCATAAAAAGGCGCGTGGGCGACTCCTCGAAGGATATGGGTGCATAGCGGGCGACCCGCCCGTTGCAGATAAGCATGCGAGAAAGGACATCGAGTGTCTGACTTCGATTACGAAAGCCATGTCATCAGCATTCCCGACTATCCCGAGCCGGGCGTCATCTTCAAGGACATCACGCCCCTGTTCGATGACCCCGTCTGCCTCGTGAACCTCGTGGATGACATCTCCAACCACTTCATGGACCAGAACATCACGAAGGTCGTCGGCGCCGAGGCCCGCGGCTTCCTCGTCGGCGCTCCCGTCGCCTACAAGCTCGGCGTCGGCTTCGTCCCCGCCCGCAAGCCCGGCAAGCTTCCCCGCGAGACCTTCTCCCAGACCTACTCCCTCGAGTACGGAACCGACGAGCTCGACATCCACAAGGATGCGCTCGGCGCCGACGACAGGGTTCTCATCGTCGACGACCTCGTCGCGACTGGCGGCACGGCCATCGCGACGGCCAAGCTCGTCGAGCAGTCCGGCGCACGCGTCGCCGGCTTCTCGTTCATTCTCGAGCTCTGCTATCTCAACCCGCGCGAGATGATGGCACAGGACTACGACGAAGAGGTCTTCACCCTCATCAAGGTCAAGTAGCTCGCATAAGCAGTGCCTCGAACATCGTGCCCCCGTGGTCAGCCGAGAACGATTCGGTCGGTCCGGGGGCACGTTTGTTATGCCGCACGGGAGTTCAGGATCCTCATCACTCCGTGTAGACCAGCCAGTGGGGGAGTGGTAGCTTCATGAATAGGCCCTTTCTGCGGTATCCTTGAATACGTGATGAACGAACAACGACTGGTACGCAGGCGTGTTTTCATCCTCGTACCCAGGGGGTATTCGAAATGTCGACATGCATCACGAGGAGGTCGCTCCTGTTCGGCGCCGCCACCGCGGCGACCTGGCTCGGCCTTCTCCCACACACCGCATTCGCCACGCCCTCGAGCTCTGACCTGCAGTCCCAGCTCGACGAGGCTCGCACGAAGCTCGAGGACATGGGCAACAACCTCACGTCCATGCAGGCCGACCTCGCTACCGCCGAGGAGACCCTCGAGAACACCAAGACCCAGATCATGGACACCCAGGATCAGATCGCGACCACCCAGGCTGACCTCGACCAGAAGCGCTCGGAGCTGAGCGACAACATGCGCAGCTCCTACAAGTCAGGTTCCTCGAGCACCCTCGACTTCATCC
>DCZG01000168.1 GCA_002331575.1 Atopobium sp. UBA2090
ACCAACGTTCAGCACACAACCACGATCCGCACGTACGCGCGATTTATGCGGCGTTTTGACCGCGTAGAACGAGATTGTCCGGACGATTCACGCGTACGTTGAGTTTTCTCGGACAGGGCCCAGGCGGATAGTTGCATTTTCAGGGATGAATTCCCGTCTCGAGCGATTGCTATTCTTATCCCATACAACCCATTCAAAGCGTCA
Source organism: Atopobium sp. UBA2090 (assembly GCA_002331575.1). GTDB lineage: Bacteria > Actinomycetota > Coriobacteriia > Coriobacteriales > Atopobiaceae > Olsenella_D. Next base: position 205 of record DCZG01000168.1, read on the forward strand.
CTGCAATGCCAGGTGAATCTGGCGCACTATGCGGGTGAGAAGTAATTATTGACAACAGTAAATAATTACTCTATCGTGGGGGAGGAGCGATGGACAGACGGAAGCTGATACAAGACCTCACGAGGGCGGGCTTTATCAATCGTGGTGGGGGGAACCACGATGTATATGTTCGTGGGAACGTTCATACCGTTGTGCCGCGGCATGGGGAGATATCAGAGAGCTTAGCAATGGCAATCTATCGTCAGGCTGGTCTCGACTATCCAGGAAGACATAGGAAAGAGGGGCAACCATGACCTGCATCTACGAGTTCGAGTTCTTTGAAGAGGACGGCGCCGTTGTCGCTCTGCCGTTCGACATGGATGGCGGAACGACGGGCGAGAATCTCAATTCTGCTGTTGCCATGGCATCGGACTGGTTGCGAGAGATGGGGAACTACGCCCTGATCGATGGAACCGCGCTCCCCACTCCCACCTTTGGAAACGTGCCCCAGCACGGTGGCACAGTCATTGCGGTCTCGGCCGTATGCTCCCTTGATACCATTCCTGCCGTTACCGCTTCGGAAGCTGCGAACATGCTCGGCGTGACGCGGCAGCGCGTCTCACAGATGTGCCGGTCAGGGCTTCTCACCTGCTGGCATAGGGGCTCACGTCTCATGGTTTCCATCGCTAGCATCGACGCGCGAAAGCGAGAGGCACCCAAGGCGGGACGCCCAAAGAAAGAGGCGGCCGGTCTGGTAGGGGCTGCGGCGAAGTAGGGCCAAGACAGACGCATCTGGAACGCTTAATCCAGCATCGACAACCTAGCGCCCGTAGAACTCGCGCATGTCGGAGCTCATCTGGACCAGGGTCGGCTCGTCCACGTAGGCCATGTGACCGCATGAGTAGAGCTTGAACTCGATGCGCTCGCGAAGCTCCTTCGGGAGGTACAGCGCCGAGATGGTATGGGAGACGTTCCACCAGGGAGTGGCCGCGTCAAAGCGCCCTCCGAGAATGGCGACCTTCAGCTGCGGATTCCGGCGCAGTGCGACGGCGATGTCGAGAGCGAGGTTCGGCGCCGCGACCGTGGTCTCGTCGACTCCCGGCTCGTCGTGGACCCAATTCCAGCCGATGCCGATCTCCTTCCACACGCCGTTCCGGTAGGCAGCGGGTCCGCGGTAGCCCAGCTCCCTGCGCAGGAAGGAGCGGAACGCCGCGTACCAGGGCGAGTCGACGGCGTGGTTCGCCGGGTCCTCGCAGGCGAAGAAGAACGAGTCCCTCTGCAGGGGGAGAAGGGCGGTCTCGGAGAACCTCATGTCCAGGCGGCCGATGATGCGTCCCTCGTCCTTGAGCAGGTTCGCGCGGAAGTCCTCGAGCTCGATGCGGCCGTTGTGCAAGAGCACGAACTCGTAGGGGAGGCCGATGAACTCGGACACCTCTCGGCAGATCTCCTGCTTGTGCGCGTCATCGATGAGGTCACCCTCGAGAAGTGCCGCGGCGTACTGCTTGCCCGCGAACGCGGACGCCCTCTCGAACCACTCCGCCTCGTTCGCCTCCGCACCCGCTCGTCCGAAGTAATGGGCCGTCGCGGCGAAGGAGGGGAGCATCCCGATGTAGTAGAGGTCGGTCCCCGGCAGGTTCTGAGTCCAGTCGTAGTAGGCGGAGAGCATCACCACGCCCGTGAGGGGGACGCACGCCTCGCCGAGGTAGCGCATGAGGACGGCGCTTCTCATCGTCCCGTACGACTCGCCGAAGATGTAGACGGGGGAGTCCCACCTGTCGTTCTCCTCGAGCCACTGCGTGATGGCGCGGCAGAAGGTTCGGGCGTCCTCCTCGAGGCCGTAGACGCGCTTCTTGTCATAGCCGGCGGCGACGAACGACCAGCCGGTGCCGAGGGCGTCGAGAAAGACGAGGTCGCTCTCGCGGAGAAGCGTGCCGGGGTTGTCCTCGACGTCGGGTGTGAGGGCGACGGGCGAGACGCCCCTCGTCTTCACGCGGCGAGGTCCGATGCCGCCGAAGTTGATGGGCACGGACGCGGAGCCTGGTCCTCCGTTGTACGCGAAGGTGACGGGGCGCTTCCCTGGGTCCACGGGGGTGCCGGCGATGTCGGTCGCGACGTAGGAGACGTTGAACATCCTCCCCTCGAGCACGCCCTGTCCGTCGATGACGTCGAGGTGTCCCGCGGATGCGACGTATCCGATGCTCTCGCTCCCCACCTGCCAGGTGAGAGATGCGCTCCGCGCCTCCGGAACGGCGTTCTCGTCCTTGGCGCAGCCTGCCGCTACCTCGTTCTCGACGTCCATCTGTCGGCCCCTCTCTCCGCTGGCGTGTCCTAGTCGATGCCGAGCATGTCGCAGAGCGAGAGCACGTAGATCTCTCCCGCATGTACGACGTCCTCGAGGTCGACGTCCTCGTTGTATCCGTGGATTCCCTCGTTGTTCGCGGGGCCATACTGAATGGTCGGGCATCCCAGCTCGCGATAGTGCTTCGCGTCGCTCGACGCCCACTGGTAGGCGGGAAGGACCTCGTCGCCCCAGATCGCCTCGGCGTTCCTCTTCACGACGGTCACGAGCGTGGACGTGTCGTCGGTGTAGTTTGCCTCTGCGATCCACTCGTAGCTTGCGGTGACGCCCTCGACGCCCGACCTGGCGATGAGCTCCTCGACCGAAGCCACGACCTCGTCGTGGTCGCAGCCGCAGGGGAGGCGCATGTCGATTTTCGCGCACGCGTGGTCGGGTACCATGTTGATCTTGCCGCCGCCCTCGATGATGCCGACGTTCGCGGCGACGTGGTCGATGACGTTCCCGACGTCGGGGTTGTCGATCGTGCGCTCGGCGATGATTTTCGAATACCTCACGGCCCTCGCCTGCTCGGGAAGGAAGTGACCCTTGACCTTGGTGAGGTCGTCGATGTTCACGAGGACGCGGCAGAGCTTGGTGATCGCGTTGTCGCCCTTGTAGTTGCCCGTGCTGCCGTGTCCGGGCGTGCCCTTGGCGGTCAGGGTCGTGTGGAGGATGCCCTTCTGGCCGATCTCGATCGTGTCATGGCCGGTCGGCTCCCCGACGAGTACGGCATCGGCGCCGTCCGCATAGCCGTTCTCGCAGAACCACCGCGTGCCCTTGCCGGCGATCTCCTCGTCGGTG
>DCZG01000019.1 GCA_002331575.1 Atopobium sp. UBA2090
CGGCGGGATCCTCGGCGCGCACGTCGGCCCCTTCAGCATCGACGGGAACTCCTACTACGGCAATCCATCGACCGGTTACGAGTACCGCAACGACTATGTCGCGATAGGTTCCACGACGTACTTTGCCGACAATGACGGCGTCCTCACGCCTGCTATCCAGTACCACAACATCGCATGGGCGGGGCAGCCGAACAACTTCTTCTGCGGGCCAACTTCTGGATACATGATTCTCCGCAACGTCGGTGCCTGGACCTCGGCAAGCGGCGACAGCCTCACGATCGAGAACGTGGCGAGCTATATGGATACCAGGAGCTACGGTTACACGAGCCTCCAAGACCGCAAGTTCGAGCAGGGGATGAACGACTGGCTCGGTGACTCCATCTACACCACCATCCACACCCCGTCCTATGCCCAAGTGCGCTCAGCCGTGCTCAGCTCCTATCAGACTGGCTACGCCACCGCGGTGGATGCCATGGAGAGGAGAGGCGGCCCGCACTACAACGGTCACAACAACGGAACCTTCGCTCACATTATGGTCGTGGACGGCTACAACTCTCGTACTGATGCCGTCTACCTCGTTGACCCCGGCGCGGGCGTGCTGTGGTCCTCGGGCTCCCAGCACTTCTGGTATCCGAGCCTTGAGACCTTCACCGAGACCTACCTCCAGACCGAGTACTACAACGACGGCAAAGAGCATATCGGCATCTATTACGCGGTCAAGTAGCGGGAAGCGAGAAAGCTCTTGAGCAAGCATCTTGATACGTCTGCCGGCTCTCGCAGACGTCCGGTCTGGATTCTGTTCGGCGTCATAGTCGCTGTCGTCGTGGTGGTCTGCGTCGTGCTCATGGTTCATCACGGTACGGCCGTCGAAAACGTCTCGTCCTCGGCGCAAGACACCAGCACCACGGGCGACGCGACCGTAGTACCCATTACCGATGACGGAAGCGCGGGCACGGCTTCGTTGCCCTTCACGGTCGAGGGCGCTCCGTCCGACGCGACCGTCCTCGACGTCTCCGAAGGCACCACGACGGCCACGCTCGGCGGAGAGTGGATGTTCGGCGGCGACTATGCCGAAATCGGCTCGTTCCCCGTCGATGCAACGACCGTCTTCGGCTCCTGCACACAGAATCCCTATGATCTGACCTCGTACACGGCGGCTCTCATACACCCTGACGGCGCCACTTCCATCGAGGGCGTGCAGACGGGCGAGACGGTCTACGAGCCCCAGGACGGCACGGGAGACCAGAATGAGGTGGTATGGCGGTCGTCGATCCTCAGCCTGGTACCCACGACGGGAACCGATGACTGGAGGCTTCAGGCTTGGGACGCCTCGACAGGTGCCATCACCACGCTCGGCTCGGCACGAGACCTCAACGGGGAGGCGGACACCCCCCTGCTCGACGGCGAGATCGTCCCTACGAAGAACGACACGAACGCCTACTTCGCATCATGGCATCTTGACGACGGGGCTTGGACACCGGCGGTGCTCTCGTACACGCTCGACGGTTCGTCAGGCACACCAGCCGTCATCGGACAAGGCAGCTACCCCGCAGCGACCGACACGGGAGCCCTCTATGCAGGAAGCCCCGACACCTCTGCGTCGACGGTCCTCTATGGGTCACTTCTTGCCTGGGACGGCTCGACGTCATCCACTGAGTTCACCGTAACCTCGGGAGAAGGCAACTGGGGCATCAGCGGGGTCTGGGCATGCGGAGACAGACGAGCGGTGTGCTTCTCGTCAGATAACGCAGACAACGGTTGCTATGTCGGCATATGGGACGGCAGCTTCTCGACGAACTCCACGTGGCTCCATGTTGCGTCCCCGTCAATCGTAGCGTCCATGAACGAGTCATGGCTCGTATGGGGGTCGGGGTCGCAATCCGACAACGCCGGCATGTATGCCTACGACTTCGGGTCGACCGCCGTCAAGTACCTCGGGTCCGCGCTCGGCTATTCCAGGCCGACCATCGCCTCCGAGAGCAACACGGTCCTCGTCCCCGAGAGCGACGGTCAGAGCGCCGTCACCTTCCACGTAGGGACCCTGAGCTAGAACGCGAGCTGTTGGGTGGGTCAACGGACGGCTGCCCTCATGCGCCGATCAGGGCGCGTTCGACCGCCGCGGCCGTGACCGACCATGAGAAGCGCTCCTCCACGCGGGTGCGACAGGCAGCGGACTGACGGGCAAGAAGCTCGCGATCGTCGGCGAGTCGCACGAGCGCAGGCTCGACGGCAGACGGGTCCATCGAATCGACAATCGTGCCGTAGCCCTCGTCCGGAATCAGCTCGCGAGCGCCTCCGACATCGGTCACGACCGAGGGGCACCCACAGGCGGAAGCCTCCAGAAGCGCGGTGGAGAAGCCCTCGGAACGCGTAGGTAGACAGTGGACGTCCGCCTGTTGGAGAAGCGCGGACACGTCCGGACGCCCGAGTCTGCCGACCCAGCACAGGCCCTCCCCGCATGCTGCGCGAACGTCATCTGCGAGGGGACCGTCGCCAGCGATTACGAATGTGACGCCCCGAGAGCGCAGCGCTTCCGAGCCAGNNCACGCCCTTCTCCGGAATGAGGCGTCCGACGAAGGTGACGAGGAGCTCGTCACGTCCGAGACCGAGCTCGTCGCGGAAGTCTCGACCAGACGAGGCCGCACGGTACTCCTTCGCATTGATGGAGTTCGTGATCACGCCCTTGGCATCGATGCCGAAGGTCCGCAGCCACTCCACGCTTCGCTGGGAGATTCCATAGTATTCCGGGTCATAGCGGCGGCGCCCTCGATTGGTGATGGAGCGTTCGTAGAGACGCACGATCTGATCGAGCACGGGAACGCTGAACGAGAGCCACGCGGACCCATGATCGAGCACCACCGGACGCAGTCCGTGTTCCCGGGCAAAGCGCATGCCGAGGAGCGAATGCGGATAGAACCGCGCGTTCACGAGCACGCCGTCGAACCTACGCGTGCCAAGCGCGGACAGGAGCTCTCGTCGTCTCGAACCGCCCCTAGAAAGAGGCAGACGGCCGTCGACAAGTGGCGCGCATGGGAGCCTCACGACCTCGACTCCCTCCTCGACGGATGACCCCACGCCCACGCCGTTGGTATCGTTCGTCACCACGACGACGTCGTCACCCGCGGAGACGAGCGCCCGCGCAAGGCCCTCCGTGAAGGTCTCCACCCCACCCATGTGCGGCGGGTATTGTGCCGAGAAGATCGCGAACGCGCCTGGCACCGCTACTCCCCCGCCTTCCAGACGCTGCCGTCCCCGAAGTCGAGCAACAGCGGCAGATGGGTGTGACGATCCTCCGGCGCGGGAATCTGTCGCCAGTCACCGTACATGAAGGTCAGGTACTCGTCGGTTGCCCCCGGCACGGGCAGGTCGTGACCCTCGAAGGTGGCGGTGGCAGTCGGAACGAGCGTCCTTTCCCTGACTGGCTCCATGTTCGGCCAGGCGAGAGAAAGGCAGAGGTCGGAGACCTCCCCCTTCTCTGCGCTGGGAATCGATTGATTGAAGCGCGCCTGATAGTCCGTCGGGTCACGTACGATAAGATGCTCCACGCCGTGAGCGACGAGACACCCCGCGCGCTCGACCGCGCCGAGAGCCCCCTGGTGGGGCACGGTGATGCTGCGGGCATGGTAGAGATAGCTTCTCTTCTGGGATATCGAGGCGTTCGAGATCTGTCGGCGACGGAGTTCGGGATCCACGTAGAGACGGTCATAAGGGAAAACGTCCACGAAGATTCCCTGCTCGAGTCCCGCCTCGCGCGTCTCGGCCGTCTCGAAGCGAGTGCCATCGCGAAAGATCTTGGTGAAGAGCGGCGCGAAACCGTGGGTGTTGCCCGAGTTATGCATCGTGCAGCCACCGCCCATGCCCTTCGACGCCACCTCGACGAAGCGGTCGTAGTCGGGTCGAAGCATGCCGACGTCAACGTCGTCGTCCCAAGGGATGAATCCCTGGTGCCGTATCGCACCGAGTGCCGTTCCGCTGTCCATGAACCACGTGATGTCATTCTCGCGGCAGAGCTCCCCGACGGAGAGCATGATCTCGAGTTCGATGCTCTGAAGCTTTCTCAGAGCCTCCTCCTGCGTCATCATCCCGTAACTCACCTGCCCTTCTCGCCCTCGTTAGTTCCGTCGGCAGCACCAACGCTTCCCGCGCTCTTGAACCTGTCTCGTACCTGCCATGAGAGACAGACCATCATGAACGCTGAGCTCGCGAGGCAGGATAGGACATTCGCAGCCGTAACGCCATTCATGCCGAGAAGGTCCTGGGCGGGAACCATCGCTGCAAGCGAGACTCCCAACGCCACCATACTGCCGATGAACGTGCAGCGAAAGTTGCGCAGGGCGATGAGCAAGTCGTTGACGAACCACGTGACACCCGTGATGATGGCGCAGAACACGAGCGGCTGGAGCAGGTAGAGATACTTCACGATGTCCGCGCCATAGACAAACGAGAGCAGAGGTCCGCCAAGAAACTCGAGACCAATCGAGCAGACCACGCCAACGGCCACGATGCCGCCGAACGTCAGCGTCATGAGACGCAGGAAGCCATGGCGGTCTCCCTTGTCGTAGCTCTCTGAGAGGTATCCGAGAAGTGGGTTGTACACGTAGGAGGCGCCCATCTGAATCACGGCAACCGGCGCGGCCACGGAAGCATAGATGCCAAGGGCGGAGTCTCCCATCGTGGCCGAGAGATACTGACGAGGGATGGACGGCGCAGCCGAACAGGCTATCCCGGCAACAACGACCGGAGCGCATCGCACGAGGAGATGACGAGCCTTCGCCCAGGTGATGCCTGGATGGATCATGGTCAGGGCACGAGCGTGAGGATAGTCATAGAGTATCCCCACCGCGCCGACGCCAACCGCCATCAGGAGGAGCGCGAGCTCGAGATTGCCCGAAGTGCCGAACACCAGAGCGAAGAGGCCGAGCGACACGATGCCCTGCATGATCAGCGACTTGCCGATGTAGTCCATGCGGTGACACTGCTGGTCGCTGGCATGCAGCACGTCAATCATCAGTCCCGCGAGCTTGAAGACCGCGTACAGAAAGATGGCGAGCAGTGCGTTGGGTCGACACGTCAGCGCAGCATAGCCCATCGTGAGAACGACTGCGGCGCCCCCCGTCAAAGCTCGGAAGCTCAGGTACTCGCCCACGCTGTTCTCGCCATGAACGTCGGAGATCTGGTAGGTGTAGGTGCGGTATTGCGCGACCTGGGAGAACATGCCATAGACCGACATGGCAAGCGAGTAGACGCCTGCCGAGTCATACCCCGACGAGAACCGCACGACGAGAACCGTGATCAGCCACTGGCAGACCATGTTGAAGAGGGACCCCATGGAGTTCCACAGCATGTTGCGCTTGATAGACAGCGGTTGCGGTGTCTCCGACTCCTTCTTCACTCGCCCAACCTCTCAGACGTCGACAGCGTGCCAGCAGGCCACGAACAGATGGACAGCCACTTGATGGTAGCCGAGAAGGACGGCGGACGGGTGGCTCACCAGGCGGCTCGTAGGAACAACATGCACAGTCGGGGCGAGTGGCGACAATTCGATGCGTATGGCGGCGACAATAGCATCTGCTTCCGCCAAGAGTATCATCTGTTCAGAAAAGTTTCAGCGAAACGGACGGCAGGCATGCACAAGCTGAGCATGGACGAGGTCAAGCAGGTCGAGCTTGACATCCTTCTCGAGTTTGACCACATCTGTGCTGAGCATGGGCTCACCTATCTGCTCGGCTATGGAACCGCCCTGGGGGCAGCCCGCCATGGGGGCTTCATCCCGTGGGACGATGACGTGGACGTCATCATGCCACGGGACGATTACGAGCGCCTCTTTCTGCTCTTCTCGGAGGGTTCCCTCGAAACGGGACTCAAGCTCACCTCGTACCGCGACGGATCCTCTATCTACAACTTCATGAAGCTCACGGATCCTCGAACCCGGGTGGAGGAGACGTTCGTAGGTGACGACTACTCGTCATCCGGGCTGTGGATTGACATCTTCCCCATTGAGCGAGTGCCTCTCTCGACTGATAGCACGCGAACGTACAGGGCGTGTCGAAGGCAGTATCTCCTCAGGGAGCTCGGCGTGGGCGACCCGAACCGAGGCACCTCGTCGGCGGCCATCCTTGTCAAGCGGGTCCTTCATCCCATATCCAAGCGCCATGATCCCCTTGACAGAGCTCGCATCATAGACGAGAAGGCGCGTGCACTCAATATGAAGCCTCCGAAGGACGGTTCGCGTGTCGAGTGGGTCTGCATCGATGACCTGACGCTGTCCGCGAGTCGCTATCCTGACGAGATGCTCTTCCCCCCACGCTTGCTCGACTTCGAAGGTCATGAGCTGCCCGCCCCCGGGGCGATCGACGAGTACCTCACGCACTGTTATGGCGACTGGCGTCAGCTGCCCCCCGAGAGCGAGCGCATTCCTCATTTCACCGAGGCCTATTCGTCGGAGGAGTGACCCTCCTCTCCAGGAGGCGAGGAGAGCTACTCGTCCGTGTCGACAATCCGATAGAGACGCATGTCGCCCTCGGAGAGCACGACCTCGAAGCCCGGCGTGTCATCGGTCATCTTCGTGAATCCCTGCCACTCCACGGGGATGTACGTGAACTTGAAGAACGTCGGGTCCTCCGACTGATCGGAGTCGAGCACGAGCACGTAGCGATCCCCGGTCGCCTCGACCGCCGCTCGGACCGTCTGGTAGCTGTCGATGCGGTAGAGCCACCGCACGATCTCCCACTCCTCGCTGTCCTTGTCGTCGAGCCGATACGGCCAGAACGAGCGATACCTGATGTTTATCCCCGCCTCGCCATAGGCGAAGGCGCTGCCGTCGAAGGGGTTGTTGAGGACCTCTTCATCGCCCACGACCTCCTTGCAGCGAGCGAGAAAGTCCTCCTCTTCCTTCGGAAGGCTGATGTCGGTGGTCACAAGCTCGACAAGACGGTTCTCGCGAAAGCCGATGGCGGTCTCCACCCTGCCCACGATCGGCAGGTCGACGCTCGGCAGGTACACGAGCACGCAGATGGCCGCGACCGCGCCCGCTCCGACAGCCGCGGAATGGCTGCCGGCCTCCTCCCTGACATGGTCGAGGACGACGCGCAGTCCCAGCGCCGAGAACGGCATCGAGACGAACGCGACGCAGGCCGCGATGCGGTCTATGTCGTTGTACCAGAAGCCCGAGATCAGCATCTCGAAGGAGTTTCCATACCCCAGCGTCGCCGTGGCGACGAAGGCGATGAGGAAGAAGACGAGAGGAGGGAGAAGCCAGCGACCGGTGATGCGCCGCAGACTCGCGACCACACCGACCCACACGAGCGCCGCTAGGACGTACTGATATGGTGAGTTCCTGAAGCCGAGCCAGAGGCAGTCGCGCACCGCGTTGACCACGTTCTGATAGGAGTACGCGTCCCAGTAGTTGCTCACCACGGCAGCAAATATCGGAAGGTGCTCCGTAGCGACCCAGACCACGACCACAATCGCGAAGAAACCTCCCGCGAGAAGCAACGCACGCAGACGCGAGGCGCCCCGCGAGCACGCATCAATCCAGATGCTGCGCGTCGAATAGGCGACGAGCACGACGATGCCCGTGAACACGGCGTTCGGCTGAAGGGCGACGAGGCCGACGCACCCGAGCACGAAGACGAGGAGTGCCGGGAGCCGGCGCCTCGGCTCCCGCTCGTCGAGGAAGGCCAGGAAGATCACGATGACACTGGGGAGGACCGCAAAGCCGGCGAAGTTGGGATAGAGCGGCCCCGAGACGATATAGCCCCAGGGGAACGCCGAGAAGGCAAAGCAGCAGAGAGACCCCAGGCGAACCGTCAGGCGATCTCCCGCAAAGACCCGGGACAGAAGGGCGCAGGCCGAAAGGGGGTAGACGAAGGCAAGGAACACGGCGTTTGTCACGTTCTCGGAGACGGCAGAAGAATATCCCACGGCATCAGCCGAGAGTGCCGCGACCACGTTCCAGGCAGAAGGATAGAACTCGATATCCGAGAGAGGTCTGATGGGGAGCTGAGGGGAGGTAGACGACTGAATCGTCGAGAACCTCCTTGCCTGCAGGAACGCCTCGATGCGACTGAGATGGGAGGCGTTGTCGAACTGCTGGGCAAAGGCATCGGGGGACCCAAGCGTCCGCACGAAGAGCAGGGTCGTGGCGGCAATGCCCACGAGGGTGAAGAGCACGACGAAGCTCAACTTGACCTCAGGACAGAGTCCCTCGCACGACCGGCGGTTTCGGAGCGCGAACGGCAGGCAGATGACTCCCACGAGAAAAACGGGACCGACCATCTCCGCCCAGCCCACGGGCACCCCGGCCAGTCCATAGGCCACCCCCAGCAGCACGTACTCCGCGATCGAGACCGCGGGAGCCAGCGCGATGGAGGCGCCGTCCGCGAACCCGGCAGCCCTCAGCTGCGGAATCGCGGGAACATAGAGACAGATGACACAGAACAGCACGCCGAGGATGAACTGCAGCCACATGTCCGTGCTCGCTATCGCTGGAACTCGGTCTTGGCGAGCACGAGCGCAATGGGAGCAACGAGAGTCGCCGTCACCCGGTCAGGAAGCTCCCGCCAGGCCGAGCCGAAGCATCCGGCGAAGTAGGCGCCTACAAGGCAGAGGGTCGTGTTCTCCGCCCGTAGCAAGAACGTGTCCGAGTAGTCGATGAAGGAGCGCTTGAGCCGCATGTAGCCCACGGGATTCTCGCGCGTGAGCTTGCGGACGCTCTTGGTGTAACCGTCAGGAAGGTACTCGCAGATCCAGATGATCTTAGGCAGCACCGCGAGGCGATAGCTCTGGTCGATCTGGTGGTAGACGTAGGTCTCTCCGATGAACTTCTCGCCAGGCTCGACGACATAGGGATAGCGGCGCAGGATGTCCGTGCGGTAGACGAGGGCGGTATCTCCCTTGTGGTGGTAGTGATAGTAGAGATCCCACATCGTGGTGGTCTCGAGCCCCTTCGGAAACCAGGTGCCCATGGGCTCCGTCGCGCTGTGGCCGCGCATCGCTATGATGCCCGCGATTCCCTCGTCGGCTCGGCGCGTCCGCCAGAGGGCGAGAATGTCCTCGATCGCGGTGGGCACGAGCGTGTCATCGGAATCGACGCAGAAGAACAGCTCGTTGCCGCAGGCGGCGACGCCGGTGTTATGAGCGCGCTGCTTGCCCCCGTTTGCCTGCTTGACATAGGCAATCTCGAGCCTGCCCTCTGCGGCAAAGCCTCGTATGAGCGTCTCGGTGTCATCGGTCGAGCCGTCATCGACCACGATCCAACAGAAGTCCTGGTCGGTTTGGGCAAGGAGGCTCTCGTAGAGTCTGCCGATGATATATGCGCGGTTGTAGGTCGGGGTGAACACCGCAATTGTCTTCTCAGCCACGCGAGCTCCCAGATGCGAGATGGATGCATACCACAGATGACCAGTTCAAGCATTTCGATGATAGACCATGGGGCATCGCCTAGGCATCTCACTCATAACCTAGCCACATCCGCGAGAGCGCATGAGTCACGGACGATTTGAATCTGCCACGAAATGTGGCAAGGACATCCCGACGGACGTGGCGATGACCTCTATACTAGGCAAGCCTGTACCTCTTCAACATGAACAAGGAGCCATCCAGCATGCTCGACGCCCTCGCACGCCTGTTCTCGTATGTCGTGCAACCTTGCTACGACCTCACGGGAAGCTGGTGGATGGCCATCCTGCTGTTCACCGCCATCATCAAGATCGTGCTCATGCCCCTCTCGCTCTGGTGCCAGTGGAACAGCATCATCATGGTCCGCCTGATGCCCGACCTGAACCGCATCAAGGTCAAGTACTTCGGCGACCAGGAGACCATCGGGGAGAAGCAGAATCAGCTCAACAAGAAGTTTCACTACCATCCGCTTCTCTCGCTCGTCCCGCTCGCCGTCCAGATACTCATCCTCTTCGGCCTCGTGGAGGTCATCCACGGCATCACGGACGGCGGAGCGAGCGGAACAGAGTTCCTCGGGCTCGTGCCCGCCGAAGACGGTGGTCTCTCATGGATCATGCCGTTTCTCGCCGCGCTCTCGGCGGTCGTCATGGGAGAGGCGCAGAACCACATCAACCCGCTCCAGCGAGAGCAGTCCCGCCTCGAGAAGAACTCGACCAACGGGCTCTCCGTCGCTCTATCACTCGTGCTCGGCATCTACGTGGCGGCGGGCATGGCGTTCTATTGGATCTGCTCGAACCTCCTCTCCATCGGCGTCCAGGTCCTCTGCAACCTGGTCATCCGTCCCGAGCGCTACGTGGACTACGAGGACCTCAGGGCGAGCAAGGCGGAGCTCGACGACCTGAACTCCCTCACGGCGCGCAAGGGTCCCTGGTGGCGCCGTGATCCCCTGTCCGCTCGAGACAAGGCCGACTACAAGCGCTTCTTCGGGACGGTGAACAAGCACCTCGTCTTCTACTCGGAGCGCAGCGGCTTCTACAAGTACTTCCAGGGCGCCATCGAGTGGCTCCTCGAGAACTCCGACGTGCGCATCCACTACGTGACCGGAGACCCGAACGACCAGGTCTTCACCCTCGCGAAGACGAACCCGCGGATCGTGCCCTACTACATCGGCCAGAAGCGGCTCATCACGCTCATGATGAAGCTCGACGCCGATGTCTGCGTGTCGACCCTCGAGGACCTGGACAACTACTACCTCAAGCGCTCCTACGTCGACAAGGACACGAAGTACGTCTTCATGTTCCACCACATGACCTCGACCCACCTCACCGCCACGCCCGAGTCCTATGACCACCACGACGCTCTGCTGTGCGTCGGACCCCACCAGATCGCCGAGATTCGCCGCTCCGAGGAGATGCGCCACCTGCCAGCCAAGGAGCTCATCCCCTGCGGCTATGACCTCCTCGACCGGCAGATCGCGGACTATGCCGCGCGCGAGAAGCACCCCCACGAGCGCCCAGTCATCCTGCTCGCCCCCTCATGGCAGGAGGACTGTATCCTCGACATCTGCGCCGACGAGGTCATCAAGCCGCTCCTCGGCCACGGGTACAAGCTCATCGTGCGACCCCACCCGGAGTACACCAAACGCTACCGGCCGCGCTGGGAGGCGCTTGTCGCCAGGTACGCCTCCTATCCGGAGGACGAGCTGTACTTCGAGCAGGACTTCAGCTCCAACGAGTCCATCTTCGACGCCGACGCGCTCATCACCGACTGGTCCTCCATCTTCTGCGAGTACACGTTCGCCACCGAGAAGCCCTGCGTCTTCATCGACACGCCCATGAAGGTCGGAAACCCCGACTGGGAGTCGCTCGGCATCACGCCGACGGACATCTCGCTGCGCAACGAGGTCGGCGTGTCGGTGGCGGTCTCCGAGCTTGACCGTCTCCCCGAGATCATCGATGACATGATCGAGAACCCCGAGCGTTGGCGCGAGCAGATTCGCGAGGCGCGGGACAAGACCGTCTTCAACCTCGGCCATGGTGGAGAGGTGGCCGGACGATACATCCTCGGATGTCTGCTCGCCCAGCAGGAAGCAAAGGAGCCGACCTCTGATGAGACACGCTAAGCACCTTCTCGTCTTCTACCTCGACGCGCTCTTCGGATCGGCGATGGTCGCCTGCGTGCTCGTCGCCCTGACGCGACCCGCCTACGCCTACGTCGACCCCTCGGTCATGACCTACACCATCCAGGCGCTCGCGGGCGTTGCCGTCGCGCTCTCGGCCCTGCTCGGCATCGTGTGGCGTCGTCTGCGGCGCGTGCTCCTGCGCGTCCTGCACATCGACGAGAACGCCGACAAGCTCGTGGAGCCTGACGTCCACGAAATAGAGCCCTCCGACCCGAGGCGAGAGGAACTTCTCGCCGAGGCCGACCGCACCACCGAGAGCGACCTCCGCTCGCTTGGCGTCATCAGGCCCGAGAAGCTCCGTTGGCGGGCACGACTGTTCTTCTCCCTGGTGGCAGCCCTGCTCCTTGCCTTCACCGTACTGGTCGTCGCCCCGCTCGAGATCGTGGCGGGAAGCGCGGAAAGCCTCTACTTCGGCGTGGTCAACGTCTGGCGCCCTGTGGCGCTCTTCGCCGTGGGCTTTGCCGTCATCCTCGCCCTTCTGATGTCGGCTCTTCGCGGTCGCGCGTTCAACGTCGCCTTCGCAACCGTCATAGCCCTCGCCGTAGCTGCGTACCTACAGGTGAACCTCCTGAACTCCGGCCTACCGCCCGCGGACGGAACGGCCGTCGCCTGGGGCGACTACGCGAGAATCACCATCATCTCAGCTGTTATCTGGGTGGCACTCATAGCGGCGTTCGTCTTCGTCTCGCTCAGGAAGTCCCTCGCCTTCAAGGGCGTGGCCTGCTTCGGCGCGCTCGCCCTCGTGATCGCCCAGTCCATCGGCCTCGGAACGATGCTCTCGCAGCCAATGCCCGATGGAAGCTCCGTGGGCGCGAACAAGCCCTACGTCACCAAGCAGGGACTCTACGAGGTCTCTGACAAGAGCAACGTCATCGTCATCATCCTCGACACCTTCGACACGCACTACCTCGAGGACCTCCGTGCCACCGATCCCAACGTTCTCGACGAGTTCAATGGCTTCACCTACTACCGCAACTCCGTCGGTTCGATGATTCCGACCCGCTATGCGCTCGCCTCTCTGCTCACGGGCAGGAGGCTGACCGACGATGACGAGTGCTGGTCGAACTCGCTCATCAGGAGCTGGTACTCGGAGGACAACCTCTTGGACGAGGTCAACGACCTGGGGTATGCCTCGGGCGTCTACTCCACCGACACGGCCAACGGCCTGACGGCGCTCTCGGAGAAGACCGAGAACATCCACTCCATCCCCAACTTCACCGGTGACTTCTTCGACACGATAGGAATACTCGGGCGCTGCGCGCTCTACCGCGACCTGCCCTGGGTCCTCAAGCCGGGGTTCTGGTTCTACACGGATGACATCAACAACGCCATCATGCCCGACTCGGGCGAGGACTCGTCGACCTCACCCTACCTGTACGACGACGCCGCATATTACGAGGAGCTCAAGGAGCGGGGTCTGTCCATCGATGACGAGGAGGGCACGAACGGCAGCTTCCGCTTCATCCACCTGATTGGAGCCCACGGCCCCTACACCCTGGACGAGAACGGACAGTACGCCGGCGAGGACGGCTCGACGCTTCAGCAACAGTGCGCGGGCTCGCTCAAGATCGTCGACGAGTACCTCCGCCAGCTCAAGGAGCTGGGCGTCTACGACCAGTCCACGATAATCGTCACGGCTGACCACGGAGACTGGTACCTCGCATCAGACATCACGAACTCCATATCCCCGATCCTCCTCGTCAAGCCTGCAGGTACGGCGGAGGAGAACGCCGAACCCTGCCAGATCTCCGACGCCCTCACCGGCCACATGGACCTCTCCGCGACGCTCGTCGATGCCATGGGTGGAGATTCCAGCTCCTGGGGCACGCGCATCCAGGACGCCACCGACGAGCCGCGTCTCCGCTACTTCGACTCGACCTCGGTCGATGACGAGAGCTTCGTCTACACGTCAATCAAGGAGTGGCAGATCGACGGCGACGCCCTCGACTTCGACGACTGGAGTCAGACCGGTACGGAGTGGCCAATCGTCGACGACTAGCACAAGCAAATCCCCCGGGTGAAAAACCGGCCCCCGTCGCAGCATCGCGACGGGGGCCGGTTGCTCTTGATGCGAGACTGTCTATGAGGCAGAGAGCACCTCGGAGATAGCCTGGACGAGACCGGGGTTCTCGCCCGTCGAATGGTTGCCTACGTGGGCGATGCGGACCATATCGTGAGCGTGCGCTCCCCCGCAGGGATTGATGACGATCCCGTAGCCCGACTCGAGCCCGTCAATGAGTCGCCTCGCGTCGCAGTCGTCGAGGATGACGGGCGTGACGGCGTTGGAGAGCGGATACTCCGGCAGACGCACGGGAAGCGCGGCGAGACGAGACCTGAAGTCGAGGGCAATGTCGCGGACCCTCTCGATCTCCGCCGCCGCCCCTCCCTGCGAGAGGAGCGCACCGAGCCGCTGATGGAGCTCGTACACGACGCCGACGGCGGGAGTGAACGGCGTCTGGCCCCGCTCCCCGTTGCGGAGGTAGTCGACGAAGTCGAAGTACATGCAGGGGCATGCGTCGCGAGAGACGACGCGCTCGACCATCCGGGGAGAGAGCGTGACGCACGAGAGACCCGGCGCGAGCGAGAGGGCCTTCTGCGAGCTGACGATGAGGACGTCGATTCCCGCGGAGGTCATGTCGATGGGGTCGGAGAGGAAGGCGGAGATGGCGTCGACGATGAGCAGCATGCCGTTGTGCCTGCAGAAGGCGGAGAGCATCTCGAGGTCGTAGAGCTGGCCGGTCGACGTCTCGTCGAGGTTGACGAGAAGCGCCGTGCACCCAGCGCCTTCGTACGGGGCAAGGCGGTCGGCGACCAGCGCCTCTCCGGAGGCGAGGTCGACGGAGTCAAAGGGGACGTGGTGCCTCTCGAGGATCTGGCAGAACCGAGCACCGAACGAGCCGCCGTTGATGACGAGGGCATGGTCATCCGTCCCGAGGCAGTTCATGACGGTCGCCTCCATGGCGCCCGTCCCGGAGGACATAAGGAGGATGGTGCGTGCGCCCTCCTCTGCCCCCATGAGCTTTTGAATCATGTCGCAGGACTCGAACACGACCTGAGAGAATGCTGCGTTTCTGAAATAGGGGACCTGACGAGACCGAACCTCGAGGGTGTCGGGAAACATCTCGACGGGACCGATGGTAAAGAGCGGCATGTGAACCTCCTAGAAGCTCTTCGAGAGCAAAAGCTCGTGCGCGTCTGCGTTCACGCCGAGATGATCGAGGATTCTCTGGTAGTCCTCGATGTAGTCGATCTCGCTCCAGAACCTGCCATCAACGTCGAGCCCGCGCACCGGATGGACGTCGCATGCGTCGTAGAGGACGTCCTCCCACCACATGTTGTAGTCCTCCTTCCAGATGAGCTTGTCGAGGTGACCGAGGAAGGTCGGGAGGAAGCTCGCACGGACGAAGCTGATGCCGACGTACTCGCAGTCCCGTCGCTCTGGCGGGAGCTTCTTCCCGTACTCCGTGATATAGCCGTCCTCCAAATGGAAGAAGTAGTCGCCCGTGAGGGCACGGGTCCTGTCGCAGAGCATCACGCACTCGTCGGAGACCCCGCGGAGAAGGTCGAGCATGTCGGAGGTCCAGTAGACGTCCGCGTTGGCGAGGAGAAGGTCCTCCCCCTTGGTGATCGCCGAGGTGATGACCGAACGGGCGATCCAGAGGGATCCAATCGAGTTCGTCGCACGGTAGAAGGGGTTCTCATGGAAGACGACCTCGGGATAGTCGCTCAGCGCGGCGCGAACCTTGTTGCGCTCGTAGCCGATGACCATATGCGGCTCGACGCCCTTGTCCCGCAGGATGTCCATGGTGTGCGAGATGACCGACCCCGTGCCGATGCTCAGGGTGCACTTCGGGTCATGCGGGGCGTCGCTCAGCCTGCTTCCGACCCCTGCAGCCATGATGATTGCCTTCACGTGGGTACTCCTTATTCGTACGCTGAAGTGTTCGACAACGATGACGCCATAGCGCAGAACTTAACAAGACCATTACCGAATCAGAATACCCCTTGTTCAATACTCGCTGTATAGGCTTACAAAATGAATACTCCCCGTCCTCGATGAGGACGGGGAGATGACGGGTCTGGCCAAGCCACGCAGAGGCTGTTTCGCGTTCCCTCGCTATTCCTGCGTTAGCTTCTCGGCAGCTTCGAGCTCCTCTGCCTTCCTCACGGCGAGGAGCTGTGCGAACACGATCGCGCAGATGCCTCCCGCAAGCTTGCCCAGAAGGACGGGCACGATGAGCGACGGCTGGAAGTTCGCGGTGAACGAGAGGTGGTCGCCGAAGAGGAACGCGCAGCACACGGCAAAGGAGAGACAGATGACCTTGTCGCGGGCGCACATGTCCTTGATCATGGCGAGGAGCGCGAGGACGTTGGCGGAGCCGGCGAGAAGTCCCGCCGTCGCATCGGACGAGAGACCGACGAGACCACCGATCTTCTCGAGAGGACGCGTGAGGTAGCGCTTGATCAGATAGACCATCGGGAAGGCACCGCAGAGCATCATGCCGATGGCACCCGAGACCTCGAGGGCTCGGAAGATGTTCTCGTCATCCGCGATGATGGGATCGAGGCCGAACGACCCGAAGAGCGTGACGAAGACGCCCGTGAAGTACTCGACGACGGCGAGAACGAAGACGATCTTGAGTGCCGCGTCCATGATTCGGCCGAAGGCGATGAAGCCGCGGATCATGGCATCCGGACGGGCCTTGAGACCAGCCGCCAGCGCCACGCAGATGATCACGAGCGGAATCAGGTTGTGCCCGATCTGCGCAAATCCGAGCGCGAGCTGGTAGGTCGCGGCGGAGTTCGTCGAGACGACCTCGCGGATGACGGGATTGGAGAGCGCGATGACGAGGCTCGCGACGAACACGCCCACGGGTATGGCGAGAAGGCCGCTCATGACGCCGAGCGCGAGATACTTCTGATCCCTCTTCTCGAGCATCTTCAACGCCACTGGGATGGTGAAGACGATGGTGGCGCCGGCCATGTAGCCGGTCATCATAGCCATGATCCAGCCTTCGCGCGTCTGTGCGAGGGCGTCGGCAAGCTGGTATCCGCCCATGTCCACGGCGATAAACGTCGTGGCGGCCATGGCCGGGTCCGCTCCGAGGGCACCGTAGGCCGGACCGAAGACCGAGCTCACGAATGCCGTGAGGTAGGGCGCCGCCGCCATGATGCCGGCGACGGGGAGGAAGATAGGGCCGATCGAGTCGATGCCCGCGACGAACTGCTGTCCGAGCTCGCTCTCGGGGCGAATCGCCGAGGCGATGGCTCCCGCGACGGCGCAGATCATGATGATGTAGACGACGACGCGTCCGAAGATTTCCATGTCCGTCTCCCCCTAGCGCTCGTTCTTCTCGTCGAGCCTCGCGAAGAGGTCGAGCGCAAGCGCCGAGTAGCTCTTCGCATAGCGGTGCCAGAGGTAGAGCCACTCCCCCACCGGGTCGCCCGTAACCTCCTTGTAGAGCGCCCAGACGAACCAGTAGTACGCCGCGAGCGCCACGTACGCGAGACAGTGGGCGAGCTCGGCGTCAGTCGGCGTCCGCCCGAAGTAGACCGCGAGCACGCCTTCGGCCTCCTCGGTCGAATAGTCCGAGCAGCAGATGAAGGTTCCCAGGTCGGACGCATAGTCCGACATCGCCGAATACTCCCAGTCGATGAGGTACATCTCGTCCCCGGAGACGAGGAAGTTGGGGTCGTAGAAGTCGTTGTGGCACAGACACGGAGGAACCCCGTCGGCTTTGACCCGGACGTCCAGCCGAGCGGCGGCGTCACGCATGGCCGAGAAGTCCTCGGAGAGGGGGTAGGACCTCTTGCGGAGAAGGTCCTCGATCTGAGAGGCGTTGGCAAAGAGATCGAACGTCCACTCGGACGTCTCGCCGCAGCCGTGGAGGCGGCTGACCATCTCCATGGCGCGCGTCACGTGCGTCTCGTTGTGATAGTCGAACGGAACGCAGTTGTCCACGAAGAGAGAAATCTTCCAGCCGCGGTTCACATCCTCGTAGATGAACGTCTCGTCGATGCCGAGTCGCTTGGCGACGCCCTGGGAGAAGGTCTCGCTCTGACGGCTGATGATCTCCTCGGTTCCGACGCCGGGGTGACGATAGACGTATTCGGTCCCCGCGACCGAGAACCTGAACGAGAGGTTGGTCAGCCCCTCCTTGATGGGCACGATACCCACGATGTCGCTTCGCGAGCACGAGAGCGTCGTGCAGATGTTGTCGAGGATCTCGGAGTCCACGTTCTCGAGGAAGTCCTGGTCGAAGCTCGTGAGGTCCGCAAGCGAGTCGAACTCGAAGACGACGCCCGCCTCGTAGCGCCTCATGGTCATGCGAAGGTCGTCGAGGTGCTCCCGATAGATGTCCTCCCAGAGTTTGGGGGCCGTGTCGGGGCGGTCGTACTCCTCCTCGAGGATGCGCACGAACTCCCGCGAGAACGCACGGTCGAAGTAGACGTGACCGAGCATCGCCCAGGAGTCATGACCACCGACGGACACTTTCGTGATTCGACCGTCGCGAGCGATGGTGAGACAGTATTCGCCCGTGGGGCCCTCGAAGTACGAAGCGGCGTAGTAGGCTTCGTAGACGTAGCGCTCGAAGACGTTCTCCGAGAAGTAGTCATCCGAGGAGCAGACGTAGGTGTTGCCGAGGCGCTCGCGGACGAGCATCAGCGTCGAGTTGTTGTTGCGCTTGGCATAGTCGGGGTTGACGGCGATCCTCACCCCGAACTTCTCCTCGAGGTAGAAGAACGCCTCCTTCATGTATCCCACGACGACGGTGATGTCATCGATCCCGGCCTCGCGGAGCTGACGGATCTGCCTCTCGATGAGCACCTCGCCGCGCACGCGCAGAAGACCCTTGGGCTTCTCGTACGAGAGCGGCACGAAGCGGCTGGAGAGACCCGCCGCCATGATGACGGCATTGTCCACACGATACGGGGCAAGGGCGGCCTCGCCCTCCGCGGTGAGAGCGCAGCAGTCCATGAGACCCATGTCCTCGAACTGTCTGATCAGCCGATTGACGGTTCCGACCGACACCCCCGCCGTCTCTGCAGTTGCTCGCTGCGACGCGCCGGGGTCCTTATCCAGCGCATAAAGGACCTTGAATTCGTTTCTCGAGAGGGTCATCGCTTCTCCTTTTATGTAACCAAACCCCACGGCTTCGGTTCAGGCGGACGAGTGCGGATTCGTGAAATTTACGTGGAGCTTACTTGTTCAGCATGCTGAGTTTACATTTGGTTTTTGAACAGCTACCATACAGGAATCTGAATACATAGAAAATAGAGAGTAGCACAAAGAAAGGAAAAGCCGTGACGCACGCCGAAGAAGAACGTCTAATGCTGCTGGACAAGTCCTCGCTCACCTGCGCGGAGGCGGAGAAACTCTGCCCAGGCATCTTCGAGAACCTCTCGAACGTACTTGGCGTCACGGAAAGCGAGGTAGATGACATTCACGCGCTGAGCCAAGGACTGACGAACGTCTCGCTCCACGTGAACGCAGACGGTGACGAGTACGTCTATCGTCACCCCGGGATTGGCACGGACAAGTTCATCAACCGGATTGCCGAGACCCAGGCCAACGAGGCGGCACACGAGCTTGGCATCGACCGCACGTTCGTCTGCGAGGACTCGAAGCACGGTTGGAAGGTCTGCCGCTTCGTCCCCAACGCGAAAAACCTCGACCCAAACGATCCTGCCCAGGTGAAGCGAGCGATGGAGCTCTGCCGGAGCTTCCACGAGTCCGATGCGGTCATCGGCTCGACGTTCGACTTCTTCGAGAACGGCGTCGGCTACGAGAGACTGCTCGCCTCACACGGCCCGATTCAGATTGACGGCTATGACGAGCTGCGCGAGAAGGTCGTGCGCCTGAACTCGTATTCCACGCGCGATGGCTACGGTCTGTGCTTCAGCCACAACGACTACCTGCCGCTCAACTTCCTCTTTGACGAGGACGACACCGTCAACGTCATCGACTGGGAGTTCGCGGGAATGAGCGACCCAGGCAACGACTTCGGGACCTTCGTGATCTGCAGCGAGTACGACAGGGCTCAGGCTGAAGCCGCTCTCGCCTTCTACTTCGACGGGCATCCCACCTTCGAGCAGAGACGCCACTTCTGGTCGCGCGTGGTGCTCGGTGGCTGGTGCTGGTATGTCTGGGCCCTCGAGAAGGAGGCGGAGGGCGCCGGCGTCGGGGAATGGCTCGACATCTACCGCAGCTATGCCGTCGACTACATCGACGAGGTCCTCTCCTGGTACGAGAAGGCCAACTAGACCGTCCCCCTGTTTGACCCCCCCTCGACGAAAGCGAGAATCCCCATGCTCTTCGGAATTGCTGCCGCCCTCACCTGGGCGCTTGACACGGTCATACTCGGCGTGGCGCTCGGCGGAGGTGTCTTCATGGCGACTGCGCAAGCGATTGCGCTGGCGGCCTTCACGAGCACGTTCCTGCACGACGCGAGCTCTGCCGTTTTTGCTTTCAGCTATATGGGCATTCGCCACAAGCTCGGCATGACGCGCAAGGTGCTGTGCTCGCGTCAGGGCCTCGTCATCATCGGGGCGGCTCTGATCGGCGGTCCCATCGGCATGACGGGCTACGTGATGGCCATCAACAACATCGGGCCTGCGTATACGGCAGCCATCTCCGCGTTCTTCCCGGCATACGGGGCCGTCCTGGCAACGATATTCCTCAAGGAGCGCATGCGCCCCTATCAGTGGGTCGGTCTCATCGTGTGTCTGGCGGGCGTCGCCGCCCTCGGCTACACACCGGCCGTCGGTGTTCCCGGCAGCTGGACGATCGGCATCATCGGCGCCCTCGTCTGCGTGTTCGGCTGGGGTACGGAGGCCGTGATCATCGACTGGGGCCTTCGCAACGCGAGCGTCGACGACGAGTGCGCGATGCAAATTCGCCAGACCACGTCAGCCCTCACCTATGCCATCGTGATTCTTCCGTTGCTCGGTGGATGGAATTGCGTCGTGGATGCCTTCACGAGTCCCGCGATGCCGGTCATCGCCGTGGCAGCTCTGCTCGGCACCGCCTCGTACCTCTGCTACTACAAGGCAATCGCCCAGATCGGCGCGTCTCGCGCGATGGCGCTCAACATCACCTACTCAGCCTGGGCCATCCCGTTCTCGCTCATCATGCTGGGAACGATGCCCGACGTGCGCGGCATCGTGTGCGCCGTGGTAATCATCCTCGGCGCGATCACCGCTGCGGCAGACTTCCGCACCCTCCTGGGAAAGGACGCGGTCGCGGAGCAGGACGCGGCATAGCGAGACAGGAACCGAGCTTCGAGCGAACACTTCCCTGATTGGGTGAGACGGGGTTCCTGCCAGATGGTGACGGTAATTCTTGTCGGAACCGTGCAAGCGTCGCGTAACAAAAGCGAACGCGTTGGAAATGGCCACGCCATCAGCTAGGATAAGGAAGCTGTGAATAAAGCGGCCATCGCCCGAGCAACGGTTAGGGACCCCATGAAGGTACTTGCAATCATTCCTGCCTACAACGAGGAGGACAGTATCGCCTCCACCGTCGATGAGCTCGTATCGACAGCCCCTGGCACTGACTACCTCGTGGTGAACGACGGGTCATCCGACGCCACAGAGCGCATCTGCCGTGAGCGGGGAATCAGACACGTGACCCACCCCGTGAACCTCGGGCTCACGGGAGGCTTTCAGACCGGGTGTCGCTACGCGCTCGCCCACGACTACGACGCGGTGATTCAGTTCGACGCCGACGGTCAGCACATGCCGGACTACATCGGCCCGATGATATCCGAGATGGAGGCCTCCGGCGCGGACATCGTCATCGGCTCGCGCTTCGTCGACGAGGAGAAGCCCGTCTCAGCCCGCATGGCGGGCTCGCGTCTCATCACCGGCATCATTCGTCTGACCTGCGGCCGTACCATCAAGGACCCCACGAGCGGCATGCGTCTTTTCAACCGCAGCATGTTCGAGCAGTTCGCGCGCCGCTTCGACTTCGGACCCGAACCCGACTCCATCGCCTACCTGATGCGTCATGGTGCCAAGGTCTCCGAGATGCAGGTGCGGATGCGCGAGCGCCAGGCGGGCGAGAGCTACTTCAACGCATGGAAGTCCATCGTCTACATGGCGCGCACGTGCACGTCCATTCTCTTCGTCCAGTGGTTCAGGTGATCAGATCATGAACATCGCGCTCAGGGTTTCCCTTATCGTCTGCTCCGCCCTCGTGCTCTACTTCGTGATGCGCAAGGTGAGGAAGGCCGACCTCGAGATCACCGACTCGATCTTCTGGCTTCTCCTCTCGCTCCTCCTCATCATCGCAGCGATCTTCCCCCGAATCGCATACTGGGCTTCGGGCCTTCTCGGCTTTGACTCGCCCGCGAACTTCGTCTTCCTCTGCGGCATCGTCGTCCTCCTCATTCGCACCTTCACCCAGGACAGGAAGATCGCGACGCTGAAGAGGAAGCTCACCACCATGGCCCAGACCGAAGCCTTGAACGACGCCGATAGGGACTAACGGATAGCTTCGTTTCGAGCTAGGTCGCCGTCATACATCCGTTCGATGAGGAGGAACCAGATGAACAAGTCGTTCCGCAGCATCGACGACCAGATTCGGATACTCAACGCACGCGGGGTCTCCACCACCCCGGAGACGCACACGATTCTCATGCGCGAGGGATACTATGCCGTGGTCAACGGCTACAAGCTGCCCTTCATCGACGTACGCGCCTCGGAGAGGGCCGAGGACGACCGCTTCCTCCCTGACACGTCCTTCGATGACGTCTACGCGCTCTTCCGCTTTGACCGAGACCTCCGCGCACTCGTTTTTCGACACGTCATGACCGTGGAGGCCACGATGCGCTCGATCCTCTCGTACTGCTTCTGTGAGGTCCACAGAGGGACGGAGGACTACCTGCGCCGCGGCTGCTACACGACTCCACGCGAGTACCTTCGGGGCGAGGATGAGTTCGAGGGCGACCTCGACTGGATGATTAACACGCTCGAGCATCACGCGCGAGGGGTCGAGGGCGAGATGACGACTGGCGACGTCCGCGTGAGCCACTACCGCAATCACTACGACGGCGTGCCCCTGTGGGTGCTCTTCAACGAGCTCACCTTTGGCAATCTCAAGTACTTCTATGCACTCATGCGCCGCGGCGAGCAGGTTGCCGCATGCAATCGCGTGTGGGAGGCCTGCGGCCGCACCGGCGACTCCCCCATCACGCGGAAGAGCATGCTCAGCGACCTCGACGAAATCATCGCGGTCCGCAACATCTGCGCACACGAGGAGCGGCTCTACAACTATGCGAGCGATTCCGTGGGAGACATCGACGAATGCCTTCTCATGCTGCGTCGCTATCTCACCGAGCAGGACTTCACGCACCTCGTCGGTGGCGTGAGGAACCTGGTCGACGAGTACTCGACCTCCCACGAACGCGTGGCACAGGCGCTCGACGACGCGGGCCTACTCGGCGTCGGACGCTAGCGGCTACTTGTCAGCAAAGAGCTCGGCGTCGAGTTCCGCGAACTCCTCGGGCGGAACGTTGGGATCGCAGTCGAACGACTCTCCGACCGCCTTCGCCTGGAGATGCCTGAGTCCGGCCTTGTCCGTCTCCCCCATGGAGTCATAGATCGTCGAGAGGCGCTCGAGGGAGTAGGAGACGTAGTGCGCCACCGATGAGCCCATGCCCGAGAGAACCATCATCGTGACGAGCGAGTCGGGGGCGAGCTGAAGAGCAGTCTCCGGCTCGAGGTCGAGAAGCTCTCCGATCTGCTGCTCGATCTCCTGACAGGCCGAGGGGTCAGAGTTCTCGACCGCGAGGCGCATGGCGCGCATGACGGCCTCGACGAACTGTGAGATTATCTCGAGAAGATAGTCCCTCTGAAGCATGATTGCCTCCTTCCCCCACCGCTACCTGGCGGTGGGTGGACTGACGTGCAGATGTTCGAATGCGGCAAGGGTGGCCTGCCTGCCCTGGGGCGTGCGCACGATGAGCCCACGCTGAAGCAGATAGGGTTCGTAGACATCCTCGAGGGTTGAGGGATCCTCGCCGACCACGCTCGCGATGGTGGTGAGACCCACCGGCCTGCCCCTGAACGTGGAGCAGAGCGACTGGAGAATTCTCACGTCCATGGTGTCGAGGCCCATCTCGTCTATCTCGAAGAAGGAGAGCGCCTCGGAGGCGACCTCCCAGGTTATCTCTCCGGCAGCCTTGACCTGCGCGTAGTCGCGCACGCGCTTGAGCAGCCTGTTGGCCAGTCGTGGCGTGCCTCGCGAGCGAGAGGCGATCTCGGCAGCTCCCTGGTCGTCTATGTCCACACCGAGGATGGTGGCGGATCGGTGCACGATGGTGGAGAGCTCCTCGGGCGTGTAGTAGTCGAGACGATACGAGATGCCGAAGCGATCACGGAGGGGTCCGGTGAGAAGGCCAGTGCGCGTCGTGGCTCCGACGAGCGTGAACTTGGGGAGCTCGATCCTGATGGAGCGTGCGGCGGGACCCTTGCCGATGACGATGTCGAGGAAGAAGTCCTCCATCGCCGGATAGAGCACTTCCTCGACCTGATGGTTGAGACGGTGAATCTCGTCGACGAAGAGTACGTCACCAGCCTCGAGATTGGTGAGGATCGCAGCGAGGTCCCCCTGGCGTTCGATGGCGGGTCCTGAGGTGGTGTGCAGCTTGGCACCCATCTCGTTTGCGACCACGCCGGCGAGCGTCGTCTTGCCCAGACCGGGAGGGCCCGAGAAGATGACGTGGTCGAGCGGCTCGTGACGATCTTTGGCCGCCTGGATGAGCACCCGGAGGTTCTCGCGGACTCGCGCCTGTCCGAGGTACTCGTCAAGCGTCTTGGGACGAAGCGAGCGATCCTGGTCAAGGTCCTCGGACGTAAGCTCGCTCGCGACGGCGCGGGCATCCTCACGCTTGGGCTGGGCGTCACCCGCCTTTCCGGCGAACAGGTCGCTCTCGCTCGACTCCCACATCAGCTACCACTCCCCAGGCGCCTGAGCGCATAGGCGATGGCCTTCTCGATGGTGGTGGCGCCCGCATCGTCGTGACCCTCGAGGGCAAGTCCCGCCTCCTGTGGGGTGAATCCCATGGAGAGGAGGGCGTCGGTCGCATCGGAGTCCACGGAGGGGGCGTCTGCGGGAAGTGTGATCTGCCCGCTGGGCTCAGAGAGGCCGACGAGTCCTCTGAGCTCGGCGTTCTTAGAGAAGACATCAGAGAGCTCGACGAGGAGACGACTCGCCTTCTTGCGACCGACCCCCGGCACCTGTGCCATGCGGCTGATGTCCTGCGTCGAGACGACCTGCGCGAGCTGCGCCGGGGTGAAGGTGGAGAGCGCCGAGAGGGCGAGCTTGGGACCAACTCCCACGATGGCGCGGAGCTGGTCGAAGAGGGCGCGCTCCTCGCGGGTGGCGAAACCATAGAGCTCCATCGCATCCTCGCGGACGATCATGCGCGTGAGAATCGTGACCCCCGCCTCACCGACGGGAGGGAGCGCAGCTGCGGTGGTCGACGAGACGCCGAGCTCATACCCGACCCCGCCGACATCGATCACGACGCGCGTGGGAAGTACCGACACGAGCGTTCCCGTAAGCTGGACGATCACGCGCAGCTCCTTCTTGTCTCGCCGAGCGCCTTCGTGCGCACGAGGTTAGCATGACACACCGCGGCAGCCAGGGCGTCTGCGGCATGATCGGGATGGGGCTCGTGGTCGAGCTCGAGAAGGGTCTTGACCATGTACGTGACCTGGTGCTTGTCTGCCGCGCCCGTCCCGACCACGGCCTGCTTGATCTGCATCGGCGTGTACTCCCCCACCGCGAGTCCCGCGGCGGAGCATGCCACGATGGCGGCACCCCTCGCCTGAGCGGTCGCGATGGCAGAGCGGCTGTTCTCGCCGAAGTAGATGTTCTCGATGGCAAGCTCAGTTGGACCATAGCGGTGGATGACGTCTTGGATCTCTCGGTAGATCTTCCCGAGACGCTGGTCTATAGGCTCATCAGACTTGGTGGCGACGCAGCCGTAGGCGCGTGCGCGACATGTGCTGCCCCGAGACTCGACGACGCCCCATCCGGTGTGCGCGAGGCCGGGGTCAATACCAAGAATGATCACACGACCTCCCCTCCGATACGTGTCGATGCAATTAAACGAACGTTCGTTCGAGTATACCACGGGAGGCCCGCGGGGAGTCCAGCATCTAGTTCTCCGAGAAGGGACTGCTCCACACGTGTCCCTGCCCCTGCGTCTTATCATCCCCGTCATCGTCCCCGCTGACGGGAGCCTCCCCGAATCCCTCGGGGTAGAGACCACCGCCCTGCGAGAAGTCTCGAAGGAAGTCGATCATCTCGCGCACGTCACGAATGTGGTGATCGGGGACCTCTCCGGTCGCGCCAGCGAGTCCCGCGAGATCCGGTAGGACGACGTTCCCCCGTTCCTTCGGATCCGAGCGCTCATCCTCTCCGCGAGTCCTGTCGCGCCAGACCAGTCCAAGCGGGTTGCGAGCATCGAAGAGGGTCCTCGAGGACGCGATGAGGCAGATGCCTCGGCCAGACCGCGAGAGCTCGAGATCGCTCACGCGGCGGACGATCTCCTCGACCACGTGAGCGTGTCCTCGCTCCGAGACGATGTCGGACACGCTGCGCTCCCCCTCCACGTAACCCATGAGCACGTGGTCGACGAACACGAGTCGCTCCTCGTCCGAGCTCCCGCACTCCTCGAGCCCGTCGATCTCGGGCACCTCATAGGCAGTTTGGGCACCCCGCGAGATGACGGGGGAGATCGTGTTGCGCAGTCGAGCGAGCTCGATGACGTCGGAACGGTAAAGGTCGCCAATGGGCATGATCCGGGCGGCACAGACGGCACAAGAGTCCTCCTCGAGGGCGAGTTCGGTCTTGTCCGCATTGGAGAGCGCGAGACCATGGACCTCGCGAGCAAGGGCAGCGAGATGTGCCCCTGCGATGTCGCGCACGAGCTCGACATCGCCCCGCGCGTCGATTGACGCGGCAGTGAGCTCGCGCGCGTCCACTCTGAGGTTATGCACGAGCGTGCGGCTCGAGAGCGTATGCTGAGCGACCCCGTCATCGAGGACGAGGGCGTGGACCCTCATGGGTCCGAGCGCGTCCGTGGCGAGAGCGGCGACCACCATGGAGTCAAGGCTCCCGTCGAGGAGCACGGCCACGTCGTTGTTGCCGGTCTTCTCGCAGAGGTCGCTCAGACCGAGCGAAAGCGCACCCCAAGCGGAGAGCGGACGGTCGAAGACTTCCTGCTCGAGCGGGTGCGCAAGCGGACCCTCCGAGTGAGGGTCGATGTCACAGACCAGGAACGACTCCTCGAGGGACGGCGCCTGAGCCGCAAGCTCCCCCCAAGGGGCGAGCACGAAGCTCGACCCGGTGAAGACCTGCGTCCCGTAACCTCCGAGAGAGCCCGAAGCGACGATCCACGCGCTGGTCGCCTCAGCATCGCCGAGAAAGCGTCCCTCCGAGATGGCCGATCCGAGCACCGACGAGGGGTCGTCGATGCCGAAGCTGTAACCCGAGAGGAAGAGGACGACGTCAACGTCGAAGTCAAAGTCGTCGTAGTCGTCAAGGTCGTCATACGTGAACGCGATGCCGAGCCTCGCGCCGGCAATCTCAAGCACGGGAAGGTCGGGAGCCGGGGACTCCTGCCCCACGGATGGCCCCTCCCCCTTTCGCGCCGTGACGATCGACCTGAGGTAGGCCCCGAGCTTGAGAGGTACCATATTCCCATCGCGCACGAGCATGGCCTCGGGAACGAGCTCGCCTTCGAGCGAGGTCACGAGGGGGACGACGCTCGGACACTCGAGCCGATCAGAGAGGGTGACGAGCGTCTCCGCGAGGTCGAGGAGATAGCCCTCCTGGTCGGAGGCGCCCACGGAAAGCGGACCGGTGAGCGCTGCCATGGGGAAGACGAGCAGATCGACATGACTCTGCGCCGCACGGTGCGAGTACTCCACCATGCGGTCCACCGTCCTCTCGAAATCGGCGGCACTCGTATTCATCTGCGCGATCGCAATTCTCAAGGAAGTCCCTCCCCAGTGGTCCTTGTCCATCATAGGACGAGCCGATGGGCGGAGGAACTGCCGGAATCCTCTGGCAACCTGCCCGGACGGCCCGGACAGGCTGCCCATACCTGCGTTATCCCTCGGCCTTCCAGAGGCCGTGGAGGTTGCAGTACGCATAGACCGTGGCGTCCTCGCCATCCTCGACGCAGAAGCGCGCCTCGGGGGCATCCTCGGGCGTGAGGTGACGGATGACGGTCTTCCGCGAGCTCACGAAGGCGATCCACTGAATGTAGTGCGCCTCAGTCATGGGATGGGCGACCTCTCCGACCTTCACGTTGAGTCGATTGCCCTCGCGGACGAGGGAGGGCACGTGCTTCTCGACGGCTGCGTCGACCGAACCGGGAACGAGCAGCTCCATCGGATCGCCGCAGCAATGCGGCACGCACGAGCACTCCTCGTCGACCATCAGGACGATGTTCCCGCAATGCTTGCAACGGTAGAACTTGGCCTCGGCCATGGTGTCTCCTTTCCGACGAATGCAGATACTCCTCTTATCCCCAGCCGCGACGCTTCGTAACCGAAGACCTTGGGCGCAGCCAGAATCGCTACGCCACGACGACCTGCCCCTCGCGACCCACGAGGTCGGTGACCTCGGCGAGAAGCACCATGTTGCGGGCGTCCACGCGGGTGGGGAGCTCCATGCGCAGGGTGTTGCCTTCGGCGCTCTCGACGCGGAGCTCGACGTGGTCGAGACCGGCATAGTGGCCGAGAACGCCCACGAGCGCGTCCATGCGAGTGCGCGAGAGCAGGTTGGCCGGCAGGTTGATCTCGAGGACCTTCGGGCGGTTGCTCCTCTCGTTGAGGTCGAGCTTCGTGATCTCGGCGCACATGAGCTGGTCACCGCGGTCAGAGCGCTCGAGGCGACCCTTGGCGGAGATGAAGATGTCCCCCGAGCTCTCGCCCGTCTCGGGGTCGACCTCTCCCGTGAGGGTGGACGCGCACTGGCGATACACCTTCGGGAAGACGACGAGCGTGATCTCGCCCTCCATGTCCTCGAGGGTGACGATGGCCATGGGGTCACCGTTCTTGGTGGTCTTCTTCTGAATCCCCGTGACCATGCCCGCGAACCTCACGAGCTTGCCCTCAGGCACCTTGAAGCGCTCGTGAACGCCGCCCGTGGGGTCGACGTACTCCTCCGACACCGCGATGTCGGAGATGGTGTAGTCACGTTGCTTGGAGAGCGCGTACTCGTACGGACGGAGCGGGTGGTCGGAGACGTAGATGCCGAGAACATCGTGCTCCTGGGCGAGCTTGATCCGGCGGTCCCACTCGATGCCGTCCGGCGCGGGAACGGACTCCTGGAAGCCGGAGCCGTCGATGTCGGAGAACATGTCGAACATCGAGAACTGGCCGGCCGCGCGCTCCTTCTGCTTACGTGCTGCGGCGTCGATGATGTTCTCGGGATTGTTCTTGTCCACGAAGTGCATCATCTGCATGCGCGTGTAACCGGAGTAGTCGAAGGCACCGGACTTGATGAGAGCCTCGACCACTCGGCGGTTCGCCTGGGTGCCATCGACCCTGTCGACGAAGTCGTGGAGGTTCTTGAAGGGGCCGTTCTCGTCTCGCTCCGCCATGATGGCGTCGCCTACGCCCTCGCCCACGCCGCGGATGCCTGCGAACCCGAACCTGATGCCCTCGGTCGTCGCCGTGAAGTCCTTGCCGGACTCGTTGACGTCGGGCGGGAGGATGGAGATGCCCTCGTGACGGCAGGAGGTGACGTAGTGCACGATCTTGTCCGTCTTGCCCATGTAGGAGGTGAGGACGGAGGCCATGTACTCGCGCGGGAAGTAGGCCTTGAGCCAGGCGGTCTGCATGACGAGGATGGCGTAGCCGGCCGAGTGACTCTTGTTGAAGGCGTACGAGGCGAACTCGAGGACATCGTCCCAGATGCGCTGCGCGATCTCCTTCTTGTAACCGTTCTCCACCGCGCCGTTCATCCAGTGGTCGTAGGTCGTCTCGTCCTTGCCGTTGTCCCAGTGGAAGGTGGTGCTCGTGAGGAGCTTGATCTTCTTCTTGGCGACGGGCTTGCGGATGCGCGAGTCGGACTCGCCGGCGGAGAAGTTGGACATCTTGACGGAGATCTGCATGACCTGCTCCTGGTACACGATGGTGCCATAGGTCTCGTCGAGGATGTCTGAGAGGCGGTTGTCGTAGAAGACGACCGGCTCCTTGCCGTTCATGCGGTTGATGTAGGTCGTGACCATGCCGGCGCCGAGCGGGCCAGGTCGGTAGAGGGCGATGAGTGCGACGATCTGCTTGTACTCCTTGGGCTGCATGCCCTTGATGGTGGCTGTCATGCCGCCGGACTCGATCTGGAACACGCCCGCCGTGTGACCCCTGCCCATGAGGGCGTAGATGTTGGGGTCGGAGAAGTCGATCTTGTCCACGTCGATGTCGACGCAGGTGGCACCGTCCTTGATGCAGGCGCGCACCGCGGGCGGCATCTTCTCGATGTCGGCGGGGCTGGGATGGCTGTGGCGGATGTTCTCGAGCGCCTTGGAGATGACCGTCAGGGTGCGTAGGCCGAGGAAGTCCATCTTGAGCAGGCCCATGTCCGCGACCGAGTGGCCCTCGTACTGCGTGATGGTGACGTTGCCCTTGGTGTCGAGCTTCGTGGGAACGTGGTCGGTGACCGGCGTGGGCGCGATGAGCGTGGCGCAGGCGTGGACGCCCTCGCCGCGGGTGAGGCCCTCGATCGCGAGCGCGGCGTCGATGATCTGCCTGGACTCCTTGTCGGACTTGTAGGCCTCCTCGAAGTCGGGCGAGTACTGGTCCTCCTTGCCCTCGTTCTTGTGGAGCGCGTTGGGGAGCGCGAGACGGGGGTCGTTGGAGAGCATCTTGGAGAGCTTCTGGCCCTTGTAGACGGGGAAGCCCAGCACGCGGTTGGCGTCGTTGATGGCCTGCTTCGCCTTGATGGTGGAGTAGGTGATGACCTTGCACACGTGGTCCTCGCCGTAGACCTCGCGCACGTGCTGAAGGACGTCCTGGAGGTGCTCGTCGTCGAAGTCCATGTCGATATCGGGCATCTCGGAGCGCTGGGGCGAGAGGAACCTCTCGAACATGAGGCCGTTCTCGAGCGGGTCGAAGCTCGTGATGTTCATGGCGTAGGCGACGATGGCGCCTGCGGCTGAGCCTCGGCCCGGTCCCACGCCGATGCCGTTGTCCTTCGCCCACTGGACGTAGTCCTGGACGATGAGGAAGTAGTTGGCGAAGCCCTTGTCGCAGATGACCTTGTACTCGTACTCGAAGCGTTCCTGTACGTTTACGCCGTTGATGACGACGTTGCGCCAGTCGTCGCCGTAGCGTTTGGCGAGGCCCTTCTCGCACTCGTCGCGGAAGCGCGAGTCGGCGGACTCGCCCGGGCGCAGGCCAGGGTACTGGGGCAGGTACATGGAGCTCCAGTCGAGCTCGAAGTCGCACTTCGAGGCGACCTCGAGCGTGTTGTCGCAGGCCTCGGGTATCCAGGAGAAGAGCGTGCGCATCTCCTCCTCGGTCTTCATGTAAAACTCCGAGCCGTCCATCTTCATGCGGTCGGGGTTGTCGAGCGTCGTGGCCTTGCCGATGCACGAGAGGATGTCCTGCGTGGGGGCGTCCTCGCGGTTGAGATAGTGGAAGTCGTTCGTCGCGATGACCTTGATATCGAGCTCGTGGGCCATCTTGACGAGGTACTCGTCGAGCTTGCGGTCGTTCCAGCCGTTGCGGAACTCGAGGCCGTGGTCCTGGATCTCCAGGTAGAAGTCATCGCCAAAGAGACCCTTGAACCTGCGCGCCCACTCGTAGGCGTCATCGAACTGCCCGTCGAGCACGTGCTGCTGGATGATGCCCTGGACGCAGGCACTCTGGCAGACGAGCCCCTCGTGGTACTCCTCGAGCATCGCGAAGGTGGTGCGCGGACGGTAGTACATCATCTCGTGGCCCGCGGCCTTGGACATGCACCTGATGAGGTTGACGTAGCCCGTCTCGTTCTTGGCGAGAAGGATCAGGTGATAGCGGCGCTGCTTGGAGCCCTTCTCGATGCAGTCGTCGGTGATGAAGTAGGCCTCGCAGCCAAAGATGGGCTTGACCTTGAGTCTGGGTCGGTTGGCCTTGACCGAGGCGAGGTCATGACCGGACGACTCCCACGCCGCCACGTCGGATGCCCACTGGTCATGGACGCGATTGAAGTAGGAGGCGTCATCCGCGTCAGGCTCGGGCTCGTCGAGGGGCCACCCCTTCTTAAAGCACTCGAGGTCATGACGCCAGCGCTTCATGTTCTCCTGGTCGTCGTTGTACTTTCGGCACTCGAGGTCGAGGTTGGGGATGCCGAACATGTACCCGTGGTCGGTGAGGGCGATGGCGGGCATGTCGAGGTCGTTGGCACGCCTCACCATGTCGGGAATGCGCGTGGCACCGTCGAGTATCGAGAAGTCCGAGTGATTGTGGAGGTGCACGAAGGCCATGGAAGCTCCTGGGGGCATTGTGAGCGCAGTGCGCGTGTTCGACACGTCATAGGATAGCCCATGGACGCGGTCGATGGCGTGGGCAAACACCTGTTCTAGCTGGGTGGGAGCAACGCGCCGCAGCTTGTCCGCACGCTGCTCCCCACACGAAACACACGGGTCCAAAGATAGGGCGTCACTCCATCTGCGGAGCACGTCCCTCACCGAACGCGTAGCGCGTGACCACGGGCTGCCCGCTCCCGTCGTCGAGCTCGACGCCGACGAAGGCGCACTCCACGCTCTCGAAGCCCTGGAGCATGAGCACGCGGGCATAGAAGTTCGCCTGCATCTCGTGACGGGAGCGAATCTGCTCGGAAGAGAGGCCGGCGTCACCCGTCTTGTAGTCGACGACGAGCGCGTGCGACGAGTCGGCATCCGTGGCGAGAAGGTCGATGGCGCCCTCGACGTGGTCTCCGAAGCGAGACTCCACTTTGCAGAAGAACGGCACCTCGGCACGGACGAGGCCATGGCGGAGCACCTCTCGTCGAAGATCGGAGTCGCGCCAACGCACGAGCGCCGCCTCGAGCTTCGTGCACGCCCTCGGCGAGAGGTGCCAGTACTTCTCCATGGCGCGGACGTGTCGCTCCGAGGGAAAGCCCCCGCTCTCGACCATGGCCTGCGCGAGCTCGTGGAAGGCGGAGCCGAGGCTCGTCGCCTTGTCGCTGTCCTGCGCGACGGGTGCCCCCTCCTGCTCCGCATCACGCTCGGCGCGCGTGGGTAGCTGCGGCTCGGAAGAGGGAGCGTTCTCGAGCTCCATCTGACCGTGGGCGGACGAGTAGCTGAAGACGCCCGAGCGCGACGAGCGCATGAGCGTTGCTGGGGTGAGGGCGTCCACGGTCATCGGGTAGAGGTCGAAGCTGGATGAGACCGCATCTGCCTCGGCGCAGCCGAGAAGGGATATCTGGACGGAATCCGTGAGGGCGACTCCCTCCACGTCGGCGAGCGATCCCGCCGAGTTCGCGATCTTGCAGGCGACGCCGTCCTCCGTCGTGGACGCAGACACGTCGATCCTGCGCACGCACGCAGGAGCCGAGCCCCCATAGTCGATGACGGACTCGCCCACCGGTGGCAGCTCCCCCTCGAAGAGGGCGTTGCATACCTTCGCGGAGAGCTCAGGCGAAAGCCACGACTTCGACGTTGGGCACGCACACATGCCGACGACGAGGGCCTCCCGCGCGCGCGTGAGAGCCACGTAGAGAAGACGGGCCTTCTCGGCCGTTGCTCCGAACCTGTTGCTCGCACAGAGGTGGGCGTACCACTCCGCGAGGGAGCGTGGATCGCCATCGTCCGTCAGATTCGCGGCAGTCTTCGAGAAGTTCTTGGGGACGAGCACGACGGGAACGGTCCCGTCTGCGGCGCGACCCGTCACCACGCCGGAGTCCTGGGTTGGATCGTTCCAGCACTCCGCCACGGCCACGATCGGGAACTCGAGACCCTTGGAGGCATGAATCGTCATGACACGGACTGCCGCGAGCTTCCCTCCCGCAAGGGACGCGGGGGGAATCTTGGACGTCGCAAGCCAGGTGTCGTACTCGGTTGCCGCACGCCCCGGACCAAGCCCGAGTTCGGACGTGAGGTCACGGATGTAGCCGATAGCGGCGAGAACGTTTGCCTCACGCGAGCGTCCGACGGCACCCTGACGCTCGAGTCGTTCGAGCCAGCCGGAGTCGCGCACGACCTGAAGGCAGACGTCGGCGACGGGACGTCGGCGCATGAGGCTTCGGGCGCGCGACAGCACCTCGTGGGCACGGTCGAGGCGAGCGGACACCGGGGCGTCATGGTACATGTCCATGGACATCATGCCGCGGTCGATGTCCCTCTTGGCAGGAGCGTCGACCGCCTGCTGTGCGCACGTACCCAGCAGGACGAAGTCGTTCGCGTCGAGGTCGAAGAGCTCGGAGCTGAGCAGAGGGAAGAGACCGGACTGCGTGTCGCGGTCATTTGCCAGAAAGTGCAGGAGCGCCCCCATGACGCTCGCCTCGACGGTCTTCGTGAAGGTCGAGCCACCCGTCACGACGCACTCGAGGCCACGTGCGCGCAGAGCGTCGATGTAGTTGTCGGCGTGCGTGGTTACGCCGAGGAGCAGCGCCATGTCTCCGACGTCCTCGCCCGCGTCCCTATACTGGGCGAGACGGTCTGCCACCGCGACCGCCGCGACCGCCCTCTGCTCCGTTGACACCCTTGACTGGCCGACCGTGAGCTCGACGGACACACGCGGGAGCGACCTCGCCACGTAGTCGTCCCTGCGACTCGGATTGGGGTCGAGTCGCATGTAGTCCTCCACCACGCCACGCTCGCCTCCGCAGACGCGGCCGACGAACGAGAGCACGTCGGCGTGGCTGCGGTAGTTGACGGAGAGACGAACGTGGTCCTCGAGAGGCAGCGAGGCGCCGCGCGCGCGAAAGACGCTCACGTCTGCCCCGCGGAAGCGGTAGATGGACTGCTGCGCGTCTCCAACCGTGGCGAGATGCTCGGCGTCGTTCCCGGAGAGGAGCGAGATGAGCTCGAGCTGCTGGGAGTCGGTGTCCTGGAACTCGTCGACCATCACGAGCCTGAAGCGACCGGCATAGTCGGCGGCCACACCCCGATCGTCACGCACGGCATGCAGCGCGAGGCGCACGAGGTCATCGTCGTCGAGGAGCGAACGCTCCTTCTTGAGAGCCATGTATCGCTCGTCGAATCTCTGCGCGAGCGCGATGAGATGAGGCGCCGCTGATGCGACGGACGAGAGCGCGATTTCCGCATTCGCGAGCGCGAGCTCACGTTTGGCCTCAGGCAAGAACTCGGCGATGGCCTTGCTGCTCCTGGGGAGCGATACCTTCTCGAGCGCCTCGGCAGCCGCCTCCGGCGTACGGGCGCCCGGCGCGAGCCTGAAGAAGCCCCCGAGCGCCTCGAGCGATGACGCCACTATCG
This sequence comes from Atopobium sp. UBA2090, assembly GCA_002331575.1. Taxonomy (GTDB): domain Bacteria; phylum Actinomycetota; class Coriobacteriia; order Coriobacteriales; family Atopobiaceae; genus Olsenella_D. The sequence continues at coordinate 35,026 of DCZG01000019.1, forward strand.
GAGCCGCCGTCTTGGAAAGGCCGCTCACCTGCAGCGACCCATAGCTCGTGTATAGGGACTGCATGACCTCCGAGACGTCGGCAGGAGGGGGCGTCACGAGTGACGAGAATCCCCCCGCACTCGCGACCGCAGCCTTCCGAAGGGAGTCGACGATTCCCATGACCCCTGTGATGCCGTTGGTCACCGAGACGGTACCCAGCTCATACTCTTCGAACGCCTTGCGAAGGTCCGCGGGCGTCTGCGGGTCATGGAACGCCTCCCCTGCGACTTCGATGAGGGCGCGGTTGTAGAGCTCGTTCTCCTCGTTTCCGCTTGCGACCCGAAAGTCCGGGTCGAGTCCGAGGTCGAGGGCATGCCTCCTGAGGATGCGCGTGCACATCCCGTGGATGGTGCTGATCCATGCGGAATCGACCTGCAGCGCCGCATCGCGGAGGCCGACGGCGCGCAGCGTGGAGCGCACGCGCTCCTTGATCTCGCGCGCAGCTGCCTTGGTGAAGGTGATAACGAGAACCTGCGAGAGGTCATCGACGAAGGGGGCGCCGTCCGTGCCGGAGCCCTCGGAGAGCGCCCAGGCGATTCTCTGCGTGAGCGTGAACGTTTTTCCCGAGCCTGCGCCCGCCTCGACGAAGATGGGATGGTCGAGCGTCGTGGCAATCGCGCGCTGCTCGTCGTTGAGCTTGCTGAGGTCGAAGTCTGCCATCTAGCCGAGCCTCCTCTCGCAGTTCATGACGGGACAGTACGTGCAGGCATCCTTGTCGAGCGGGCGTGCCTCGATGTTGCCGTCGAGAAGTTCGTGGACCTTCTCGCGGATGGCGCCCTCCGTTGCGTCGAGCAGGGCATCCATGCCCTGCGACTCCTCGCGACCGAAGCACTCGCGATCGTCGACCGTCATACGTTTCAGGGTCTGGTCGCTCGGCGCGTGAGTGCCGAAGACGTTGACGACGGCGTTATCCGAGACGGCGCCGGCGAGCGCGTGCGTCCCGCGCGATCCGAGATAGACGGCCGCGACGATCTTGAGCTCGGGGAACCTTCTTCGCGCGATCTGTCCGTAGATGAGCGACTGAACGCGGCGAGGCAGCGAGAAGCCCTTCTCGACCTCATAGCCTTCCGGACCGAAGACGCCGTACTCCTTGGAGAAGTTGGCGGGCGACTTGTGCTTGTAGTCGATGACGACGACCTGGCCATGCGCGTCCACGTCCATGCGGTCGACCGTGCCCGTGAGGTAGACGTCGGCGTAGGGAACGAGGTCACCCTGCCTACCA
>DCZG01000111.1 GCA_002331575.1 Atopobium sp. UBA2090
AGCTGGAAATGCTGCCGCTGGAGGAGGCTCTGTTCTGCGAGGTGAACCCCATTCCCGTCAAGGCCGCCCTTGCCAAGATGGGCATGATCGAGGAGGTCTATCGCCTGCCGCTCTGCAAGCTCAGCGAGAGGGGCGACGCCACGCTCACCGCGGCGTTGAGGGGGGTCGGTCTCATTGACTAGCGTCGTTCTCGTCGGTGGCGGCAGGATGGGCGCCCTCATCCGCGAGGCCCTGGAGGCTGACGACGGCTTCGAGGTCCTCGGCTGCTACGACGTCTCGAACTCCGGCGACCTGGACGAGCTGGCTCCTCGGGCTGACCTCGCGATCGACTTCTCCAACAGGGCGGCGCTCCCGCACGTCGAGGCCTACGTGAGACGAACTCATTCCGCGCTCGTCTCGGGAACCACGGGCTTCGATGAGTCAGAGCTCGCGCGCATGCGTGCGCTCGGTGACGTTGCCCCGGTGATTCATGCGGCCAACTACTCGCTCGGCGTGGCGGTGCTGCGAAGGGTTGCAGCCGAGGCTGCCGCGGCGCTCGACGGCTGGGACGTCGAGATCGTCGAGACGCATCACAACCAGAAGGCGGACGCCCCCTCCGGCACGGCCAAGCTGCTCCTCTCCGCCGTCGATCCCGAGGGTGCCTGCCCCGTCGTCTATGGTCGTGAGGGCATGGTGGGAGCTCGCCCCTCTCGCGAGATCGGGATGCACAGCCTGCGCGGGGGCACCGAGGCGGGCACGCACGAGGTGCACTTCTTCGGTACCGACGAGGAGGTCTGCCTGACGCATCGCGCCACGAGCCGCAGGGTCTTCGTGAGTGGTGCGGTTGCCGCCGCCAAGCGCATCATCGGCAGGGAGCCTGGCTTCTACACCTTCGACGAGCTCATGTTCGGCGAGTAGCATACCCGTCGGGCGAGAAAACCGTTCCGTCTTCACGCTGCCTCCGAGTCCTCGGGGGCAGCTCCTTTGGGAGGGATCTGTCATGGACGCACAGGAGATCATCGACTACATCGCCACGGCGCCGAAGAAGACGCCGGTCAAGGTCTACGTCCGCGAGCGCGAGGGAGCGGAGGTGGACTTCGGCCCCGATGCGCGCGTGTTCGGCGCGGGCGACAAGATTGTCTTCGGTGACTGGGCGAGTCTCAACGACGTGATCGAGAAGAACGCAGACGTTATCGAGGACTACGTCGTCGAGGCCGACCGTCGCAACTCGGGCGTGCCCCTTCTTGACATCAAAGGCGTGAACGCCCGCATCGAACCAGGGGCGATCATCCGCGAGAAGGTCGAGATCGGCGACAACGCCGTCATCATGATGGGTGCGATCATCAACATCGGCGCCGTGGTGGGGGAGGGCAGCATGATCGACATGGGCGCCGTCCTCGGTGGACGGGCCATCGTCGGCAGGCACTGCCACATAGGCGCGGGTACCGTCCTTGCTGGCGTCGTCGAGCCTGCGAGCGCCACGCCGGTCATCGTCGAGGACGACGTCATGATGGGCGCCAACGCCGTGGTGATCGAGGGCTGCCGCGTGGGCCGCGGGGCCGTGGTGGCCGCGGGCGCCGTGGTGGTCGAGGACGTGCCCGCCGGAGCGGTCGTGGCAGGCGTACCCGCTCGCGTCATCAAGATGAAGGACGAGCGGACTGCGGGCAAGACTGCCCTGGTGGACGCCCTGCGCACGCTCTAGCCGCGAGACTCGCTCCTACGGGCTAGACGCCGAGTGCGGCGCCGAGGATGGCGCTCACGATGGAGATGACGATCGCTCCGACGAAGGCCGCGCCGAACGAGCTGATGGAGATGCCCGCCTGGAAGACGTTTCGAGAGAGGTAGCTCGCCAGCTCGAGCATGAGGGCGTTGATCACGAGACAGAAGATGCCGAGCGTGAGAACCGTGATGGGGATGGAGAGAACCTCCATCACGGGCTTCACGATGGCGTTGACGAGGGCGAGCGCGAGGGCACAGAAGATGGGGCCGGCCCAGGCGCCGCCGACGGCGTCGATGCCGGGGACGAGCCAGATGGCAGCCGCGGTGGCAATCGCGGTGACGAACCAGGTTCCGATGAATGACATGACGGGCTCCTTTCGTGGCCTTCAAGGCAGGATACCCCAAGTCGTCGAAGCGGACGAGCGGGCGCTTCGCACTCCGCGGGCGCACGCGAGACGCTTTCATGCGATAAAGTAGGGGTGACGAAGGCGACGGGGGAGGAAGAGATGACTGACGAGCGGACCGGCGAGGACGAGACCGACAGGCTCTATGCTGCCATGTGCCTCATCGAGACACCCGAGGAGGCCAGGGCGTTCCTCCTCGACCTCTGCAGCACCCGGGAGATCGTCGACCTCGCTCAGCGGCTCCAGGTGGCAACGATGCTGAGCGTCGGCCACTCGTACGTGGACGTCTCGAAGGCAACGGGTGCCTCGTCGACGACGGTGAGCCGCGTCTCCAAGTGCCTGAACGGCGAGCGGGGCGGCTATCGCACGGTGCTTGCCAGGCTCGCTGAAGAGTCGTAGACGGCGACCACCATTTCTGTCCCGCGCCCGCGCTACCATGCAGGAGCTGAGTACCCGTTCGAGCCGGGAGGCCCGCATGTCGCTTCGCATCGTGAAAACCAATGACGAGAGAGTCGTGCCCACGCCGGTCGAGAAGGCCCTGCGCGACGCGGTCTCCTCGCACGGCAGGGCCGTTCTCCTCGTGCCGAGCTTCGCTGCCCAGCTTGCGGTCTCGAAGGCGCTCGCCGAGATGGGCGGACTCTCCCTGGGAGTCACCGTCACCACGCCGTCGGCGTGGGTCAAGGAGCGCTGGGAGGTCTGGGGTGACGGCTCTCACGTGATCGAGGGCGTCGCTCGCACCATCGCGATGGAGCTGACCCTGGACACCGCCCCCTCTGGGGTTCGCGGGGCGGTGGAGGCAAACCCTGGCACGGTCCGCGTGCTCTCGTCACTCGCCCGTTATGCCTATCCCTGGCTTCCCCTCGATCCGTCGGGGGAGCCGGATCGGATCGCCTCCTCCCTGCTGCATCTCAGCGATGCCGAGGTGGCGGCGGTGGGACTTGTCGGCAGCTATGCGAGGCTCATCCACGACATGGGCTACGTCGAGGAGAGCGAGGCGGCGGGTTGGGTCGTCGCTCGTCTCGCGGAAGAAGAGGTCACGCTGCCCGCCTTCATGGTCACGGGCTTCTCGAGCATGCCACGAACCCAGCGCGAGCTCGTCGTTGATCTCTCGCGTCACACGTCGGTCACGCTCGTGAGCGTCTCGGTCAACCCCCAGGCCTCCCTGCTGTCCGAGCGCATGCTTGCGCGCATCGTCGAGTCGGCGGGCGTCTACGGCGTTGACGTCTCCTTGGAGGAGGACCAGGCGCCTCGCTCCACGGAGAGACACCCCGAGCTCTCGTCGGTGCTCGGCCAGCTCTTCTCGGGAGATAAGGGGACGACCCAGGCAGAGGGTGCGGTCTCGCTTCTGCGTCCCGCGGGTCCCCTCGCCGAGGCCGAGCTCGTGGCGCAGCACGTCGAGAGGCTCGCGAGCGCCGGCGCTCGGCGCGTCGTGGTCTCGGTTCCCGATGCCGACAGGGCATGGCGCGAGCTCGCACCCAAGCTTCATGCACGTGGGATCAGCGTTGGGGCCGAGCTCTCGACGCCCCTCTCAAAACTCGAGG
>DCZG01000004.1:0-8461 GCA_002331575.1 Atopobium sp. UBA2090
CAAGGAGATCTGCCGCCGCATCATCGCCGAGAACCTGCAGTTCGAGGACACCTTCTTCTTCGGCCGCACCGACATGGCGAACGACCCCGAGCTTCTCGACCTTCTCGCCGCCGCGCACCTCAACTGGGTCCTCATTGGCATCGAGTCGCTCAACCAGGCGGCCCTCGACGAGATCGACAAGCATCAGAGCGTGGAGGACATCCGCCGTGCCGGCATCGCCTGCAAGGAGCACGGCATCCAGCTCATTGCGAGCATCGTCCTCGGCATCGACCAGGACGGCCCCGAGGACATCGCGCGCACCGTCGAGTTCACGAAGTCCATCGACGCGAGCAAGCTGCAGCCCGCCATCCTGACACCCTTCCCCGGAACGCCCGTGTACGAGCAGTTCTGCAAGGAGGGACGCATGATCGCGTCCGACGAGCGCGACTGGGAGCAGTTCGACATGATGAACGCGACCTTCCAGCCCAAGAAGATGTCGCCCTGGGACCTGGAGATGGAGTTCTACCGTAGCGCCTGCTCGTTCTACGACCGAAAGTCGACCCTGCGCATGGCCAGGCTCTTCGGGCCGGGGTACGCCATGAAGCGCTACGGGCTCGCGGTCTGCGCGCGCCTCGGGAGGTTCGCGGTCTGGACCGCGGGCACCTTTGCCAAGGACACCCCGTACTACCGGCTCAAGCACGAGCCATGGATGTTCGCGGACGAGAACGGGAAGGGCGCGGCGCCTGCCAAGAGCGAGGTCGACACGCGCGAACTGCTCGAGCGAGTCCTTCTCGCCGTGGACACGGTGGCGATCGTCGGGCTTGGCATCGCGAGGCGGAAGGAGGTGCTCGCGTGAACGTGACCTTCATCACGCCCGCGCCGGACATCAAGCGCAACGCCCTCTACCGGCTCGGCGGGCACCTCTACGGACACTCCAACCCCATCACGGGGCCGCTCGTCCTCGGCGGCATCCTTCGGAAGGCGGGACACCGCGTCGAGGTGTATGAGGAGCTCAACGGCCGCGTGAGCTACGACCGCCTGCTCCGCGAGACCGACGTGCTCTGCCTCTACGCCATGACCACGACGTTCCCGCGCGCCTGCGCCATCGCGAGGATGTTCCGCGAGAAGGGCCACGCGCGCATCCTCATGGGCGGCATCTACCCCTCCGCGAGCCCGGAGGAGGCACTCACCCACGTTGACCAGGTCGTGGTTGGCGAGGGTGAGTCCGTCATCCTCGACGTCGTCGAGGGCAGGATCACCGACCCCATCGTCCACGCCGAGCCGATCTGCGACCTCGACACGATTCCCTTCCCCGACTACTCGGTGCTCAAGACGCCCGTCTCCTGCGCGAACGTCATCACCTCGCGCGGATGCCCCTTCCGCTGCACCTTCTGCACCACGTCGCGGATGTTCGCGCCGTACCGCAGGCGCAGCGTCGACAGCGTGATCGCCGAGCTGCGCATGCTGCACGAGCGGGGCTTCCAGTACATGAACTTCGAGGACGACAACTTCACGGCCGACAAGGACCGCGCCAAGGAGATCTGCCGCCGCATGATCGCGGAGCACCTCCAGTTTAGGGAGACGTTCTTCTTTGGCCGGACCGACATGGCGAAGGACCCCGAGCTCCTCGACCTTCTCGCCAAGGCGCACCTCACGCGCGTGCTCATCGGCATCGAGTCGCTCAACCAGGCGGCCCTCGACGACATCAACAAGGGTCAGAGCATCGCCGACATCGAGCGCGCGGGCATCGCCTGCCGCGACCACGGCATCCGCGTCATCGCGAGCGTCGTCCTCGGCATCGACGAGGACAGCCCCGAGGACATCAAGCGCTCCGTCGACTTCGCGAAGTCGATCGACGCCTACCAGATCCAGCCCGCCGTCCTGACCCCGTTCCCCGGGACACCCGTGTACGACGAGTTCGTCAAGGAGGGGCGGATGATCACCAAGGACTGGGGCCTCTTCGACATGACGAACGTGACCTTCCAGCCTCGGCGGATGTCGCCGTGGACCCTCCAGGAGTGCTTCTTTGACGCCTGCAACAACTTCTACGATCTGCCGTCGGCCTTCCGCATCTGGCATCTCTTTGGGCCGGAGTACGGGCTCCGCCGCATCTGGCTCGCGTTCGGGACGAGCGCGGGCGTGCCCATCGCGCGCTTCGCGGCGGACCACTTCCCGGACACCCCCTACTACAAGCTCAAGCGAATCCCCTGGAAGTACGCCAAGGACGAGATCGCAAAGGTTCCTGCGCCCGAGCCGACGCCAGAGGCCGCGGCGCTCCCCTTCGAGGCCATCGAGAAGAGACGGGACCTCGACGAGGATTCTCGCCGGAGGATTGCCGTCGCCGTCGCGGGGGTCGGAGCCGTCGCTCTTGCGATGGCGAGAAGACCGACCGTCCGCGCCTCTATCAGGAGGCACTCCGCCATGGCGGCTCTCGTCTGAGCGAAAGGAGAACACGACATGGGAAGAAAGTCCACGACGCTCCGCGTCTGGCTCTGGATCTCGGTCGTCGCCGCGGTCATGGGCGCGTTCATGCTCTACCCCGTCGGCGCGGCGGGGGCGAATGCCGTCTTCGTCATCATCAAGGTCGGCATGGTGGCGAGCCTCGTCGCCCTGCTCGCCGGACGACGGAGGGGCTTTGCCTGCTGGGCGGCGTTCAGCGCGGGCGCGGTCGTCATGACCATCGTCAAGTGGGTGGGCGCGGGAACCGTCCAGCCGATCTTCGTCCTCGCCATCATCACCGACGTCCTCATGCCCACGGTCGCCTGGAGGCTCATGAGGCAGAAGGGCTGAGACGGGCGCGGGCGAAGACCTAATGCTTGCGATCGACCAAGTGCTTCATGAGGACGAACAGGGTGGCGACGATGTCGAGGTCGGACTCGTCGAACACCTCGATCCGATAGATGCGGTGGATGCCGGGCTTCAGGGTCGCCGATGCGACCTTCTCGCCGTTGGCATCAAAGATGTCGTAGGCAGCCAGCATGAAGTTCCTGCTCTTGAGGTGCCAGCCAAGGCCTTCGACGGTGATGTCGTCATTGACGTGAATGCCCTTCTGGCCCATGTGGTACTTGCGGCCGTCGGCCATGACCATGGTGTACTGACGAGTCATGGCGAGCGGGTTGTCGTAGAAGGACGAGATCTCGGTGCCAGCCGCGTCGGTGATGTGCGTCTCGTCCTTGATGGTGGGGGCGTTGCGCTTGGACCGGTACACCACCTGATCGTCACCGTCGAGAATGTCGATCTTGTCGTTGAGGGAAGCGATCTTCTCCTTGATGAACAGCTCCATGCGGTTGCCTCTCGTCGTGCGTGTGGCGTGCCATGCATGCCAGGCTCACGTTCGATTATGGAACCGCTCCGGGATGGTTCGGTCGTGCAACTTGAGAACTTTGCCCTGAAGGGGCAATGGCTACCTCTCCCGAGGCAGCCACGAGTCGACCACTGGGAGTGGTTCCGTCTCGCCGAGAGGGTAGATTCCCTCGTAGCAGGCCTGGTACTCACCGTGGTTCTCGTCGATGTGGTGGTGGCCGAAGTACCAGACGTCGAAGGTCAGGCGCGAGGCGATGCCGTCGAGCCAGCGGGGGAACTCGTCGCTTGCGGCCTGGTCGTCGCCGTACATGAGGTCGAGCACCCGATACGGCGCCTCGTGGGTGACGACGTAGTCCACCCTCCAGCCGCGCGCGGCGAGGTTCGTCTCGGCGAGAGCTCGCTCGTCGGCGTTCGGTATCTCCTCGGGCCACCAGCTGCGATACGGCACGCGCCACTGGCGGTCGACCGACTCGGCGCCGCCCATGGCGAACACGCTCAGGCCGTCGAGGTCGAAGACCTGGCCGCGCATGAGGTGCAGGATCGACCCCGAGACGCGGTGCACGAGTCCCCCGTGCCACTTCTCGACGGGGAGCGACGCCAGGAGCTCGTGGTTCTCGTGGTTACCGTCCACGAAGAGCGTGGTCCAGGGACGCGCGTCGAGCCAGTCGCGCGTCTCGAGCTCGGAAGGCGAGCCGTCCCAGACGAGCCCGAAGTCTCCGGCCACGATAACGTAGTCGTCCTTGGTAAGCCGGCTCCCCGCCTCGAAGCGGCGTGGCCTGAGCTTGGCCAGGTCAATCGAGCCGTGCGTGTCACCCGTCACATAGACCGCCATGGTAGCCCCTCTCCCTCAGGATTGCCGCCGAGAAGGACGTCGCGGCGCCCGCTCTCCCATGAGGCCACCCGCGGCAGTCGCGAGCGGCACCGTCGCCTGGCAATCTCGAAACGCGAGCACGACGACGGCCACGCACGCAGCGTACGCGAGACAGTACTCCGCCATCACTCGATGGTCCACGCCCTTGTGGCGCGCCATTGCGTCACTCTGGAGATAGAAGTCGGCAAGCACGTGACCGACGAGCACCAGCTGCAGGCAAATGCCAAACCCCACGATGACCTCACCATCCTCTCTCGGCGAGCTCGCAGAAGACGGACGTGGCGTTGCGCTCCTGCTCCACGCGAGCCTGGGACACGAGCCGAGCGATCCCCTGTCTGCTCATGCCCGACAGCTCCGCCAACTCGTACGGCATGCCACGCAAATCGGGAGCCAGTCCCGCCGTCAAAGCGGCCGAGGCTTCATCGACGGTTCCGATCCCGTCTCCATAGCTTACTGGTTGGACGGGACATTTCCATTTCCCATTGCGCTGAAGGATTCTGTCGACAAGTGTTGCGGCACGATCTCGAAGTGGCTCTCGATGAGAGAGCACGCGAGTCACCGCTTCGCAGTATTCGTCATCCGACCAGGCAATCCTTGAACCTGTGATAGGGCGAGCCAGCTCAATCGCCAACGCCGCGTCCGTTTGCGCGGCAGTGCGCATCGCCTGGATGCCAAGCGGGTGGTCGGCAAGGACGGTGCGCCTCGGGTCACAGCAGCGAGACCCCCAGAAGGCCGCGTCATACAGCCGCGACTTCTTCGCGAACTCCACGGCGTCGCGCGCGTCGTGGTAGGCGGATCCGTCCTGCATGGTGGACTCCGGCGACGTCATGCGCACGGACCAGTCGCCGATGCCCATGCCCCCCTTGAGCTCGCATGGCCTGAGCAGCATGGCGAGCAGGCGATAGGCGAGGAAGGCGGCTGCCGGGCCATCGAACAGCCCCTGCACCTCATCGCCGGCGCTGAACATCATCGGCTTGACCATGTTGGTGGAGAACATGCCGTTCAGGAGCGCAAGCGAGTCTCCGATAGTGAGCTGCAACTCCTCGCGACGGGCGGGCTCGTAGGATCGCGAACCCTTGACGTCGGCGATGAGCGCGCAGAACTCCTGCTCCTTCTCGGCTGACATGACCACTCTCCTCGTTGCGACGCCGCCGCTTCTATGCGGATTGCATGCGGCGGCACGGCCGATGCGCACGGTCTTCGGCGCACTGGACGTTCCGCCTGTCATCATAGCAGTATTTTTTGTTGCTTTTCGCTATCGCAGTATTATTTGTTGCTATTACTGGCAGCAACACTTCGGTCACGGACGTCGATGCCAGGGCCGCGCAAGGGAAAACCTCTTCGTAGCGCGCATCCGCAAAGCGAGAAGCGCGGCCGAGAGTGGCAATTGATGTCCGCCCCCTTGTCTACAAGCAAAGGCAGCATCTGCCTCGTGGCCGTTCGCGCTCCGCTACCGAAACAGTGGCACCTTTCCCAGCAGGAAGTCCTCCACGCTCGCGTTGCCGCCGCCAACCACGAGGGGAACGGCCTGCGGGTAGAGGTCGCAGAACGCGCCGAGCCCCTTGGTGTCCTTGATGCGGCCGCTCTTGACCTCGACCGCCCTGAGCTGGTCGCCCTTCTTCAGAACGAAGTCCACCTCGCGCATCCCCTCGCGCCACCAGTAGACCTCGAATCCCTCGCGAACAGACCGCGCAAGCAAGTAGGCACCCACGGCACTCTCAATGAGATGCCCTCGCGAGGCGGGCTCGGAGCAGAGCGACTCAATGTCGCCGCCATGGGTCGAGACCATAAGCGCCGTGTCGTGCACGAGGAGACGAGGCGAGCTGCTGCGGACGCCCAACGACTTGGGGGCGTACTTCCGCAGCCCGGAGAGGAGGCCCGCGTTGGCGAGGAGATCGAGGTAGTGGGCGATGGTCGCGGTGTTGCCCTTGTCATCGAGCTGGCCGAGCAGCTTTCGGTACGAGATCTCCTGCGCGGAATACTGAGACCCGAGGAGGAACAGCGCCCTCATCAGTGCCGGCTTGCGGATCTCCTCCATCTGGAGCACGTCCTTCGAGATGGTGGTCTCCACGATGGAATCGAGCAGATACTTTCTCCACCTCGACACGTCGTCCTTGAGACGCGCCGCGCCGGGATAGCCACCCAGGCGAAGGAAGGTCTCGTAGTCATAGCCGAAGGCGTCCGACATCTCGGACAGCAACCAGTGCGTGGACTCGATGAGCTCGAAGCGCCCGGTCAGGGAGTCGTTCATCCCCTTGCGAAGCAGCAGCGACGACGACCCGCTCAGCACGACGAGGAGGTTGACCTCGTTCCAGCTGTCCTCGTCCCACAGCCGCTTGACCGTATCCGGCCAGTTGGGAATGCGCTGGATCTCGTCGAGGACGAGGACTGCGGGTTGGTCCGCCGCCGCGAGGAGACGGGCCTGTTGCCAGTGCGACTCGATCCAGCGCACGTCACCAGCGAAGTCGTCCGCACGGCCGACATGACTCGACAATCCGACCGACTTCAGTGCCTGCTCAATCGCGGTAGTCTTCCCTGTCTGCCGCGGACCGACCACCACCTGCATGAACCCTCGCGGCTCGCAAAGTCGCTTCTCGATGGTGAGGGAAATCTCCCTGCGGAACATGTTGACCTCCTCGCCCCTGCCCGATGCGATAAGCCTACCATTTTTGAGAGTTATACCTCGCAAAAATGGTAGATACGATTCGCAAACTTGTGAACTCGCGGCATGAAGGACGCTGGAGACCAGCGTCCTTCATCCACAAATGGTCAAAGCTCTCCCACCCACCTTCCCACTCGCTCTCGCGCTCATGAGAATATTACGTCGCAGGTACTGCCTCTTCATCTTGTTAAAACGTCGCAACAGCCATAGTATTATGTTTGTAAAACGTCGCATCAGATGGAGGTAATCATGGCACTCGAAAGGTCAGTTTACCGAGACCTCGCGGCATGGAAGAACAGCCACGATCATAAGGCCTTACTCGTAGATGGCGCACGTCAGGTCGGAAAGACATTCGCCATCCGGGAGTTCGCGAAGAAGTACTATCGCACGTCGCTCGAGATCAACTTTGTCGAAACGCCAAGCGCCAAGTTAATCTTCGAGGGAGATCTCGACGCCGACACCCTCATCGCGAATCTCACGGCATTTAGCAGGGAGCGGCTCTATCCAAACAACACGCTTGTGTTTTTCGACGAGGTGCAGGAATGCCCCCCCGCGCGCACGGCAATCAAGTTCCTCGTGGACGATGGACGGTTCGATTACATCGAGTCGGGTTCGCTTCTCGGAGTGAGCTACCAGAACGTGCCGTCCTTGCCCGTGGGATACGAGCGCGCGCTGCGCATGTATCCCCTCACCATCGACGAGTTCTTCTCCGCCTGCGGAGTCGACGAGAGCGTCACGAGCCGCGTTCGCGAGCTTTGCGAAGGTGGCCGGCCCATCCCGGACGCCATCCACGAGCGATTGACACGCCTCTTTCGGATCTACCTAGCGGTGGGAGGCATGCCCGCAGCGGTCCAGCGATACGTCATGACTCACGACCTCGCCCAAGTGCTCTTGGACCAGCGGACAATTCTCGACCTATACCGCCAGGACATCACGAAGTACGCGAATGACAAGGCACATGTACGAGCGATATTCGACGCGCTTCCCTCCGAGCTCGACACGAAGAACAAGCGCTTCAAGCTCTCCGATCTCAGCAAGTCGGCACGGTCCGAGCGCTACGCGAGCGACTTCATATGGCTTGCCGACTCGGGAGTCGCCCTCCCCTGTTACAACACGACGGCACCGCAACTCCCACTCGAGGTGAACAAGAAGCATAATCTGTTCAAGCTCTTCCTCTGCGACGTGGGTCTGCTCAGCGCAGCGTCCTCCGCCCCCACCCAGTTCGACCTCATCCAGGGCAACCTGTCAATCAACTGGGGCAGCTTCCTCGAGAACGCCCTCGCGCAAGAGTTCGCTGCCCGTGGATTCAAGCTGTACTACTTCGACAGACAGCGCCTCGGAGAGGTCGATTTCCTACTGCAACGCAATGCTCGCGTCCTCCCAGTGGAGGCAAAGTCGGGCAAGGACTTTCGCGCCCATGCGGCGCTCGACAACCTTCTCGACGTGGCCGAATGGGATCTCGACGAGGCCATCGTCTTCTGCAGCGGCAATGTGAAGAGGGATGGAAAGGTCACCTATCTTCCCTGGTATGCAGCCTCGTTTCTCGAACAGGGACAAGGCCTGGAGAGCTTCGTCGTCTTGCCGTAGCGCATGTGAACCGAGCAGTCGGCGTACATGGCTAACGGCAGGGTTCACTCTGCCTCGTG
>DCZG01000004.1:8570-38598 GCA_002331575.1 Atopobium sp. UBA2090
CGTTCCAGCTGTCCTCGTCCCCGCCCGATGCGAAAAGGCAGATACGATTCGCGTTCTTTCATAGAAGGCTGCATCTGCATCAAAGTTCGATGGCGTGTACTGAAAGTGCCTAACGCAGGGGTCACGAGTTCCAAGCGACTATTTCTGTCCTGACCACCTCGTATCATCTGAGCTGGGAGAATGCCTGCCGCAGATTGGGGATACGATGGACCAGCTTCTTGCAGAGGTTACAGATTGCGAGTTCAAGATAGCCGTGGAGCGATCGAGGCCAAAGAGCTGGCTCAAGACCGTCTCGGCCTTTGCCAATACCATCGGCGGAACCGTCCTCTTCGGCGTCGATGATGCCACACACAAGCCAGTCGGCCTCGAGAATCCACAGGCAGACGTCGAATTCATCACCCAGCAGATTCGCGACCGAATTGACCCAGCCCCGCACTTCAGGATTGAGATTGTCGAGAGGGCGCCAAGGCTCAATCTTGTGGCTGTCTCTGTCGATCCGGATATGCAGACGCCGCACTACTACCATGCGGATGGGCGCCGCGTGGCCTTCGTCCGTCTCGGCGACGAAAGCATCGAGGCACCGAGCGAGGTTCTGAACGAGCTCATCCTCAAGGGCACCAACCAGACCTATGATGGACTGCCCACCAACATCAAGCTTGAAGACGCGAGCTTCACCGTGCTCCGCGCGACCTACAAAAGACGATGTGGAGGAGACTTCACGCAAAGCGATTTTTCCTCATTCGGCCTGACAGACGCCGTAGGCAATCTCACCAATGCGGGAGCGCTGCTGGCGGATGAGCCGCTCGTTCGGCATTCTCGCATCTTTTGCACACGCTGGAACGGGCTCCATAAGGACGAGGCACTCGACGATGCCGAGTATTCTGGAAGCCTACTGATTCTCCTGCGCGAGGGAGAGGCGTTTGCCAAGAGACACAATCGTCTCTCCTGGGTCAAGACGCCCGATGCGCGAGACGACCGACCGAGCTATGCCGAGCGAGCCATCACAGAAGCCCTGGTGAACGCCCTCATCCACCGAGATTACCTCGTCCTTGGAAGTGAGGTCCACCTCGACATCTACGACAACCGCCTGTCGATAAGCTCGCCAGGTGTCATGCCGAGAAACGGCCGTCTGCCCGACGACGTCGCCCACGACGAAATCGAGAGCATCCGAAGAAACCCCGTTCTGGCCGACCTCTTCCAACGCATGGACTTCATGGAACGACGCGGCAGCGGCCTGCGCATGATTTGCCAGGCAACCGAATCGGAAGACAATTACGAGGAGCGTTTTCTCCCCAAGTTCGAGAACGGCAACGGATTCTTCCGCGTCACGCTCTGGGACATGAACTACAAGGAAGTTAGCGAGACCGACCAAGTCACCGACCAAGTCACCGATCAAGTCACCGACCAAGTCGGCAGGCTACTTGCTGCTCTTGGCAATGAGAAGCTGAGCGCAGCCGAGCTCATGGACAGGCTCTCGCTCTCCCATCGGCCGACATTTCGCGAGAACTACCTCAACCCCGCCCTCGCGGCAGGGCTGATCGAGCGTACCGTCCCTGACAAGCCCAACAGCAGGCTCCAGCGATATCAGCGCAGCCAGAAGACCCAATAACTACTCGGCTGCAAGTCGGCAGTCAGAATATTCGGTTTACACCGAGGAATCGCCATGGCAGTCGCATTCACCGACTCCCGACTGGAGAGACCCATGCCGGCATCTCTCTACCACGAGCTCTTCCCGTAGACTTCCTCGTCCACGAGACGCCAGAGCAATTGTTTCTGGAGCTCAGCCTTCGAGAGCGACTTGACATAGCGCTGGATTTCGGCAATCTGCTCCTGCTGGCGACTCTCCTCATCCTTCTCCCATTGTTCGGCCCGTCTGAGTAGTTCGTCGGCCTCCCGGGGAAACGCGGTGAAGTAGAGAGCGACTTCGTGCTTGCAGATGACCTGCCTGCCCACCGCAAACGGACAGGTGCACGTCGAGCGCTTGGGGTGATCGAGATCGACCGTCACCTCATAGGTCGCGCCTTCGCTTCCCTTGACCAGCCCAGAGAGATGACTGTTGTCAACATGCGTGACCGACACGACGTTTCCCGCCTTGTAGTAGTCGTAGCCTCGCCAGAGGGAGTTCGAGCTCGGCAGGTCGAGAAGCCCCATCTGTACCTCCTTGCGGGAGTGCGCCGCATGCATTGAGAGCGTGTCCGTCCTGAAAGCGTACAGGGCATCGCCGTACAAGTGGCCATGATGGCTGAACGGAGGACATTCCACCACCAACTGCCCCCTTCTCGCCCGCGGGCAACCGGACACCTCCAGAACCAACCTGGCGCCGGGCCCATATGGGTCCAGCGCCAGGAGCGTGCCGTCAATCATGTCGCAGGAGTCGCTACTTCGTCATCCCCGCTTCCGCGTCAGCGGGCTTCTCCGCAGGAACGTCCTTCGGGGTTGCCGCCGCGGCGTCATCGGCGTCGAGCGAGATGCCGAGCTTCTCTGTCGTGAGCAGCGAGAGAATAGCGTTCACCAGGCCGGCGTCGACCGAGCCGTTCGACCCATTGCCCGCGCCGCCCATGTTGACGACCGTGGTCGGCACGAGGTTCGACCCCGTCTGCTTGATCGCGTCCGCAATCTGCGCCGCGAGCCGCTGGGTGAGCTGATAGCGGGGACCGCCGTAGGCTGCCACCTGCTTTGCCACGACGGTGGCCTCTGCCTCGCCGACCGCCCTGGTCTTAGCGGCCTCTGCCTCGCCGATCGCCCTGGTCTTGTCCGCCTCAGCCTCGCCGAAGAGGCGCGTCTTCTGTGCTTCGGCGCCGGCGACGAGCTTCATCTGCTCGGCGTTGGCGGCTGCGATGGTCTTGATCTTCTTTGCGTCCTGCTCGGCCTTCTTCGCCTCGGCCTCGCCCTTGTTGGTCTCGACCTGAATCGAGATCTGGGAGGCGGTGAGGGCGCTCTGCTGCTCGGCGATGGCCTTGGCCTCGTTGAGCGACTTCTCCTGCTCGGAGGCCTTCTGCTGCGCGAGGAACGTCTTGGTCTGCTCCTCGGCGACCTGGCGCTGGCGGAGCTGGTCGAGGACCATGTTCATCTTGTCGTCCGTGGCGCTCGCCTGCGGCGTGCCGATGAGCACCTCCTCGAGCTCGAGGTTGTACTTGGCGAACTTGTCCTGCATCTGCTCGGTGGCCGCGTTCTGGATGTCGCTCCTGTCCTGGATGAGCTCGATCAGGGTCTTGGTCTGGCCGATGTTCTTGAAGTAGGAGCTGATGAGCGGGTCGAGCGTCTCGTTGACGAGCTTCTCCATGTCGCCGAAGCGCTGGATGACCTTCGGTGCCTGCAGATAGTCGATGTGAAGCACCACCGAGAGCGGCAGCATGGGCTGGAATGCGTCCTTGGTGATGAGGTCGATCTCGGAGAGGTTCTGGTCGAGATGATGGTCGCCGACCTCCTCGCTCGACCACTTGAGGATGAGGTTCGTGGTGGGCACGAACTTGCAGTCGAGCGCGTAGGGGTTGAGCGCGTACTTGCCGGGCGTGAGCGGGGTCTCCCAGACACCCTTGCAGCCGTTGGCGACAAGTTCGCCGTGCTTGTAGGCGACACCAGTCGTGTCGGAGCCCTTGCTGCCCGTGTACGAGACGATGACGCCCACGTAGCCGACGGGGATGACCGTCTTGGGAACGTACTCGATGCTCGCGAACAGGCGGTTGATCATGTACGAGCCCTCGGAGAGCACCTGGAGCTGCCGGCCCTTGTAGCCACCCGCAGCGAGGAACCTCTCGGGGTCCTGGAAGTTGCTGTGGTAGTTGGGGTCGTTCTTGCCGTCGCCGACGATGGGGGCGATGATCTCGCCGTTGGGAAGCGACGGACCATCGAGGACCGTCACCACGCCGATGAGGTCATGCATCGAGGAGCTGTCAGTGTCATCGTCGCCGTTCTCGATCACGACGGGCGTGAAGCCCTCGACGCTGTTGAGGTCGGACTGCATGCGCTGGAACATCTCGCGCTCGTTGGAGTTGGAGAGCGGCAGGTAGTAGATGTCGGCCGAGGTAATGACCACGAACTGGGCCAGGTTCATCGCATAGGTGCCCTCGCGGAGGATTCCGCGCTGCGGACCCTTCTGACCACCGTTGGCGAGAAACCCGCGCGCATCCTGGAAGTTGTTCGACTTGGGCACGATGCGACCGAGCAGCTGCGTGTTGGGCAGCACCTCTCCGGAGCGGGCGAAGACGTAGCCCATCTGTCCCTGGGGAATCGTGATGAGCGGATACTTGTGCACCTTGTACATCCAGCCCGGGCGCATGTGGATGCCGCCGCGCAGGACGTCGGGCAGGTAGCCCGTCTCGCCGTCCATGCTGATGATGCTGTCGTCGGCTGACTTGCGGCTCGACCACCAGCGTTCGACGATCGCGAACTCGTCGTTGCGCACCACGCGCACGCCGAGCAGCTTGAAGATCACGAGGTACGCCACGAGGACGCAGATCACGACCTTCAGAACGACTACGAGGATGTTTGTCATCGCTTCTCCTTCTCCGTGCGAGCCTACGCCCGCAATTCAATGACTATCTGCCAGAGGACCTTCTCGAACTCACTGTCTGAGGGTCAGGGTGCAACCCTCGCACGAAAGGTATTCGCCGTCCGCCAGGGTGATCGAGTTCACGTCATGCTTGTCCGTCGCATGAGCCCCCGAGTACTTGTTGACGTTGTCAATCACGGTGATGTCCGTGCCAACATCCCCGAGACTCCCGATGCGCTCGGCATAGGAGTATGACGCGTCGCTGAACGTGATGTCGTAGGTACCCGCCATGACATCGACCCCCACGGCGTAGACGCCATCTTCGTCGATCGAGGTTGCTGGTACCGTCATTGAGCGCGCGCTATCGATCGAGTCGAGCAACACGCCCGCGGGGTTCTCCTCCCGCTGACTCTCGGTGCCGTCGACGGACACATAGATGTTCACGACGTTTCCTTCTTTGAGGCTGATGTAGCCCTGCTTGGAGGGCAACGAATACGACGTAAAGAAGTTGGCGCCCTGGAATAACGACGACGAGGTCGACGTGAGGTCCTTGTACGTCAACACGTCGATCAGGTACGACGAACCGTAGACCCCCTTGACGGCAGCGTTCGGGGAGACGCGGTAGATACCTGGCTGGATGTCCTTGCCAACGACATAGTCACCAGACCCATAGCTTCCGTCGGCGTTGACGGTGCCTTGATAGAAATAGTCTTCGATAGATTTGTTGGTCGACGTGACCGTGTTCGACGTCGTCTTGGAAGTCGTGGTGCTCGACGTCTTATGAGAGGACATGAGAGAAGAGCCGAAGTTCGAACCCACGCAGCGACCGACGAGCGTAACGACGAGGAAGACCATGACGACGATGAGAATCGCGCGAATGACGGCCAAGCCGCGCCCCATCGAGCCAGAACGCCTGGGATTTGACCGAGGCCTGCGTTGTGCCCATGGCTTGGATTGTGCCTGAGGCATGGAGGGACGATACCCCTGAGGCATGGAGGGGGGCGCTGGCCGCCCAGACGGCGCAGCGGAAGGCTGCTTTGGCGGAACCTTTGGCCGCGCGGGAACCCGCGGGGTCGAAGCGGCCGGCGACGGAGACGCCTTTGGCACAGCCGTCCGAACGCGACTGGCAAACTCTGGCGAGCGCGAGTCTGACGTGCTCAAACTCCCCGCAAAGGGACGGGGCTCGGTTGAGGGATGCGGCGCCGGCGCCCCATCACCCTGCTGCCATGGCAGCTGTCGAACGACCTTCTTGCCCATGCTGCCCGCCTTCTCACCAGATTCCTGAACCAATATTGTAGTGAACCCCGGCGGTCTGGCAAAACCAGCGGCTCCCCGATTACGTTTTGAGGCATCCAAGCGCACGGTCAGACAAAGAGACCCTTGACAAATACTATGCTAAGCACAATATTAGCTCTTAACATAGTATGTCTCGCATAGCATCGGGAAGGGAGGTACGCATGGAACCCCAGCTCAAGAGGGGCTTTCTCGACCTCTGCATTCTCGCCGCCGTCGCCGAGGAGGACTCGTACGGCTATCAGATCATCAAAGACGCCCCCGCCTGCCTCGAGCTCTCCGAGTCGACGCTCTATCCGATCCTGCGACGCCTTGCTAAACAGGGCGCCCTCTCGGAGTATTCGCGTGAGCACAACGGACGCCTTCGCAAGTACTACTCGATCACGGAGCTCGGAAGGCAGGAACTCGACAGCTTCGTCGGGGACGCGGGGTCAATCCAGGAGATCATCGCCTACGTGAAGAGGGGTGCGGGCAAATGAAGAAGGAAGAGTATCTCGAGGGGCTGAGGACGGCGTTGAGGGCGGCCAAGCTTCCCTCGTTCGCCATCGCCGAGGGTGTCGAGTTCTACACCGAAGCGATTGACGACCGCATGGAGGATGGCGCATCCGAGGAGGACGCCGTTGCACAGATGGGTCCGCTGGAGGATGCGCTCGCGGCAGTATCCGCCGAGGTTCCGCCCGTGCCTCGCCGCATCGCGCATCTGAGCACGGGTAGCCACGTGCTCGACATCGTGCTCGCCGTCATCGCATGTCCGGTCTGGATACCGTGCACGCTGGCATGCGTCGGAGTCATCGCCTCGATCTACCTGGCGCTCTGGCTGCTGGTGGCCACCGTATGGATGCTCGTAACGGCAGCCTTCCTCACGGGTGCCGTCGGTGTGTTTGCATCATTCTGGGGAATCGCAAACGGCGCACCCGCGATGGGATTCCTCGGGCTCGGCATCGGACTTGCGGCGTCCGGCATCGCCCTGCTCGCCGTGCCACTGGCAGCATGTGCAACGTCGGCACTGGTGAAGCTTGCCGAGAGGTTCGCTCGGTGGGTCGCGGGCCTCTTCATGAAGGGCAGAAAAGAAGCAAGGGATGCCGGCGAGGGCTCGCCCGACTCCACTCGGCTCAGGACTCCGAGCTGGCCGAGGCAACTGCTCGTCATCGGACTGGCAGCGCTCGGGGCAGGAACGCTTCTGGCGCTCATGGTGCTTGCGTCATGCGGGTTCGACCCCACGAGCCTGCCGCAGCTGCCTCAAGTGTCTCTCTTTGGCATGCAGCTCGACATCTTCGAGTTCCGCAGGGATTCGGTGATGGTCATCTCGAGATAAGGTACCGCGTCGAGTGCCTTTGCCGCGAGACGAGACGTCGCGCCGCCGTCAGTGCTGAGGCGGCAGCGGGGGCCGGGGTGGCTGAGGCGGCTGAAGGGGTNNAGAAGGGGTGGCTCCTTGCGGACCGCCCTGTTGTAGAGAGCGCTGATCGCAAAGCACGTCAGACCGCCGGCGATGAGGGCGCCTACGCGAACCGTGGGCGACGAGGTCCAGACGTCAATCAACGCGAGCTTGCCCACCGCGCAGAGGGTTCCGTAGAGTCCGAACGAGCGCATGCCGCGGTTGACCAGGGCAAAGCCGATGCCGAGAAACGCCAGCGCCACGACCATGATCAGGAAGCTGTACGCATACGCCGCCGCACTGCCAGACGACTGGATTTCGAGTACCCCCACAAGCAGCAGACACAGGGCAATGCCGTTTTCTGTGGCACGCGCCAGGTCATCACGGTTGGCCTTCGCATCGCCGATTGCCCTCGCCAGCACCATCACACCGACAACGAAATAAACGCCTGGCCACAGGACCCATCCCGTCACGGGCATGCCAGTTACGGCAGCGATGAGAACGACGAGGTCCTCAGTCAGTCGCGGAGCCTGACGCTCCTTCTCGACAGTGTTCCAGACACCTGCGAGCCTCAGCGACAGCAGGACGATCGAGGCGATGACGATGCCGGGATACGAGATGTCAGCCAGCTCGTTGGAAACGCCCGGCAGGCCAACGGCAAGCATGAGGATGGCGACCACATGGAAGCGGTACTCCCACCGAGGACCCTCGGGGCCGAGCTTGCCGACAAGCGAACCCGAGCACCAGGCCATCAGCGCCTCACCAGCGACGAGCGTCATGGCGAGCACCGTCTGGAGCGGGGCAGATGCCATGCCACCAAACGAGAGGGCCTTGTCACACCATCCCAAAGAGACGAAGAGCACGTGGGTCGCCACGACAAAGATGGCAAAGACGTCATAGACGCGATCCCTTGTCCGCGAGGACAAATACATCGAGACGCCGGCAAGCACGGGAGGCCAGACGAGCTGCAGCCAGAGGAAGACGGTCGAATGGCTGTGACACGCGACGGCGAAGGCGACGAACGTGGAGAACATCGCTGCTAGTGAAACGCTTCGCAGCTCATGGCCCAAGGCGAGTCTCTTGAGCTCTGCCCACGTTCGCACCGCCAGCATCACTGCAACGAGCGGCAGGGCAATTCTGCACGGGACGAGATTGAGGCGGCTGAGACACTCGACCGCAACGAGTCCCCAGACGACTTCGGCCGCAATGTCGAACCCATGGGCCATAGAGGGGTTTGTCCCCTCCTCGAGAGGCAGTCCCCGTTCGACGTGGACGAGAATGGACGCCCCCGCAAACTGGATGAGAAGCACGGGCGTCCAAATCATCGTGACGTCCGTTACCCATGGCCCCGCCTGGTTGGCAAGACCGGCGATGAGCGTCATGCCCAGCGACGCGAGCAGCCCGAGCCTCGACAGACGCTTGCAGGCGACGGCGTCGCCCACGCAGATGACGGCCGTCGAGAGAGCCTGGTAGCCCACGAGGATGGGGACGTCAGCTGGGGAGATGTCCGCCGACCATGCGACATAGGCCGCGATGAGGGCGCCGATGTGGATGATGACGCCCATGGTAGGGGTGCCCGACGCCTTCACGAGGACGTATCCGCAGGCCGTCCACGCTGCCAGCAGAACGAGGAACGCCAGGGACGACACGGCGTGGAAGACGAAGAACGTGACCATCACGGAGATGAAGAGAGCGCCCAGGCCACAGCCGAGAAGGGTCTGCGAGAAGGCGCTGATCCGACGGCGACAGGCCAGGATGCCAGCGACGGAGAATGCCAGGGACAGCAGGTACATCGAGGTGATCTTGGCGGAGTCGCTCATGAAGGGGACGACGAGGAAGCCCAGGAACGTGACGCCAGCGAGAATGAGCAGCGACGCCACGACACCCATGAGGTTCCTGCCGACCCATCCCTCGACGTCCCCGCTGGCAGCTTGCTGCGGCACCGTCGGCAGGGGCTGAGACTGGGGCTGGGCAGCGGCAGCCGGGAACGGCGGCATGGGTGCACCGACGGGTCGCTGCACGGGGATGGGCTGTGGAGCAGCGATTGGTGACGTGGGGACGGGCGGCATGGGAGCCGAGGGCTGCTCGCCCCCGGAAAGTCGACGCACCTCCTGTTCGAGCCAGGTGATGCGCTTCTCGGCCGAGGCGAGCTTGCCAAATGCCAGGGCAACGGCAACGACAAGTGCCACGACCGCCAAGGTCATTCCGAATTCCATGCGCCATCCCGTCTACGGCATGTACGTGGTCAGAGGTTCTGATGCCAGCATACCATTCAGGTAGTAACGGACGTGGGAATCCGTAATGCGATGGGACGCGTGGCGAGAAGTGATGTACACGATTCATGTAAGAAAACGTGTACATCATGTACACGATTCTCATGATTCAACCGAGCCACGAAGCGTGCCTCTCTACGCTGCGTTCCGTCTTGGGGACGGATGCGTAAGGGGCGCCCCCGCTGCCAGTAGGACTGCCCTCCTAATTCTTAGCTCTGGCGATTCGACGATGTCAGAATCCATCGCCAAGCGGGGACGATGTCGATCGTCCCTCCCTCGACGTGCTCTGTACCCTCTTCATCAAGTGTGATGATCTTGCCACAATCGAGTCCAACCGCCCGCATTGCAAGGCTCAGCGAGCCGAGCTCCCGGGAACGGGTCTTGTCTGAAGACATGTCAGCGCACGCTTGAACGAGTTCGTAAGGTTCACGAGATAGGGCGTCGCCTACGAGGAAGTCAACCTTTTCGCGCCTTGGGGAGGGCACGGTGTAGGAGCTCACCGTCTCGATGCGCCTGCCTGCGAGCCGACGAACAAGCTCGAGGTAAATGACCGTCTCAAATCGCTTTCCAAGGTCCTGTTGGCTCGCCCGCGAGACCGCGTGGACAAGTCCCGGGTCTATTGCATACACCTTCTGCTGGGCCGTCGTGGAAGGCTTGAGCCGCATGGTGAACTCTGGAAGGAGTCGATAGAGATAGGCCTGCTCCATGAGATGCGACAAGTCGTTGAGTTTCTTCCAGTAGGCCTGGTAGCCAA
Organism: Atopobium sp. UBA2090; assembly: GCA_002331575.1. Classification (GTDB taxonomy): domain Bacteria; phylum Actinomycetota; class Coriobacteriia; order Coriobacteriales; family Atopobiaceae; genus Olsenella_D. The sequence goes on from DCZG01000004.1 coordinate 18,758, forward strand.
GGTCTGAGAGCTGCTCGGCGAGCTTGTTAAGCGAGAGGTCGCAACCCGTGTTGCGCAGCGCAAAGAGGGCAAGCTGATTGGCGAGGGCGATGTCCCCTCTTCCCGAGCGCTCGGCTACGTCCCTCGCCACCACGTCACGGACATAGCCCTGAAGCATCTCGATCCTGTCTTCGGGAATGAGATCCTGGACGCCAGGGAACCCGCCCGCGATGAGATATGAGGAGAAGAGCCCCGACAGGCGCGTCGCGTCGCGCTGGGACACGGCGCCGATACCGGTAATTCCAGAAACGTCACGGGCGAGCGCGCCCTCTCCTGCAAACGAACAGTACTCGAGAAAGGAGAGTGGGAGCATCAGATGCGATTGCGAGCGACCACGCGACTGGGTGGCAATCTCCTCGGAGGAGAGCTTTGATGACGAGCCTGTGACCACCATCGTGGCCTTCTCATGCTCACTCACCCGCTGTAGGATGGCTTGCCAGTCACCGAGCTCCTGGATCTCATCGAGAAGAAAATAGGCACCCTGGTCACGAGCAGAGGGAACCTGACGATAGTACTCCTCGATAATCGCGGATCCCATGCCTGGCACGAGAGGTTTGAGACGGTCGTCAGAGAAATTGAAGTAGAAGATAGTGTCTCGATCTACACCGTTCTCGAGAAGTTGACGCATCTTCTGGAACAAGTAAAAGGTTTTGCCGCTCCTGCGCATACCCACGACAATGTGGTAAGTATTGAACAACTTTGGGGTGGGAAGCGCACGGATTATCTCGCTTCGCGGCTTGAGCTCGGGCGGTTCGAATTCGAGGCTCTCTTTGACCAACGACTCGATGATGTTCATTGCGTCTCCCGAAGCTGCGTCATACTTCTAATTTCTCTTAAGAAATATAGTGTACTACTTCGTAAATGAATTTAGAAGTTGAAGCTCTCGTTTCGAGCCGGCAGGCGGGGTGCCGTAATCAGCTCCGCCCGGTTCTGCTCGCCAGGCTACACCTAACCGCCTTGCCATTTGATAAGCTAGGGATACTATGGTCTGCCCCCGAGACCACCGCACGTGAGAGCGCATCAAGAGCCGTGCGAAAGGTGCTGCGATGTATCGAATGCTCATAGTGGAGGACAGCCAGGAGGAGGCGGATCGTCTCGCCGCCCACCTCAAGCGCTACGCCTCCGAGCACGACGAGGAGTTCGAGATCGACCGTCTTGTCAGCGCGCACTCGCTCGTCGCCCGAAGCCATCAGGCAGACCTCGTCTTTCTCGACATCGACCTCCCCGGCGAGAAGAACGGCATGGAGGCTGCTGCTGACCTGCGAAGATACGATACGGTCACCCCGCTCGTCTTCGTCACGAACCTGGCGCAGTTCGCCGTCCGAGGCTACTCGGTCAACGCCATCGACTTCCTCGTGAAGCCGGTTCGCTATTACGACCTGGCCATGTGCATGGATCGAGCGCTCCTCGTGGTGAGACACCGAGGCGGAAACGCCATCAGCATCCCCACGCATGACGGAATGCATGTGACCGCGATTCGCGACATCATCTACGTCGAGGTCACGGGACACTACCTCGACTACCACCTTGTCGGCAAAAATGAGCCGCTGCGAGTGCGCGGGTCCCTTGAAGATGTTGCTCGTAGCCTCGCAGGCACGTCGTTTGTCCGCGTTGCCAAAAGCCACCTTGCAAACATGTCCCATATCAAGGATGTCCAGGGGGACGAGGTCCGCATGGACTCCGGCGACACGCTCTACTTCACGCGGACGAAGAAGCGAGAGGCGCTCGCGACCATCGCGGCCTTTCTCGGCGGCAGCACATGACGAATCCATCAGACATGCAGCTGGTCTCCGCGACCTTTCCGATCATCCTGACCGCCTCGCTGTTCACGGCGGCGAAGATCATCCTCGCCATCTGGCTCTTTGTCCGGAAGCTCCCGCACAGGAACCGCTTCGCCCTACGTGCAGTGGTCGTCTTCGCAGTCGTTCTCGTCGCTGTTGTCGCCGGGTCGTGGGTCGGCACCGTCCAGAATCCGAGTCTGACCACATCGAACCGCTATCTCGCTCAGGCCGCGGTCTTCATTCCCCTTCCCATCGCGTGCCTGGCAGCGACCGCATGGCTGTACGACGCCTCGCCATGGACCCTGCTGTTCTGCGTGACGGCCGGCTACACGCTGCAGAACATCGCAAGCTCTGCCGAGACGTTCAACTGGCTGCTGTCACTCGTGCTCACGGGCGGGGTATCCGAACCCTTCGCAGCCCTTGACATGCTCGTTACCCCACTCGTCATCTATGTGGTGGGCTATCTGGTGCTCGTACGACGTATCGAGCGAGAGGGACTCGAGCTCATCCAGGACCGCAAGATGCTCCTCATGATTCTGGCGCTGCTCGCCCTGGTCATTGGTTTCGACCTCGTCAACAAGCAGCTCGAGGAAATCGGGACGCCGGTGGAGTACGTCATCATCCTGCGCGTCTTCCATTCCTGCGTCTGCGTGTTCATGCTGCTGCTGGAGTACGAGATGCTCTACAGCAAGAGTCTCAAGACGGAGATCTCAACGATGTCGCGCGTCATGGAGGGCGAGCGGAGACACCTCGAGCTTTCGCGCGAGAGCATCCAGGCGATAAACGCTCGCTGCCACGATATCCGCCATCAGGTCCTGAAGCAGCTCACCCGCGACGACTCCCCTCATGACAGAGAGACCCTCACTGCAATCGCACGGGAGATCAGCATCTACGACTCCCAGGTCAAGACGGGCAACGAGACCCTGGATGTCGTCATCACCGAGAAGGGACTCCTCTGCGAGCGAGAGGGCATCTCCCTGTCCTGCATCGCAGACGGCTCAGCGCTCTCATTCATGTCGGCCACCGACATCTACGCCCTCTTTGGTACCGTGCTTGGCGATGCGATGGACGCGGCACAGGCGAACGACGACCTCTCCTGCCGTCGCATCGTGGTAAACGTCCACCAAGCCATGGGCTTCGTCTCGACACACATCGAGTACCCTGCCTCGGGGGCAGCCGAGAGGGATGCATCCGTTCCCCTGCGGCTCATCGTCGAGTCCTACGGCGGCACACTTGAGCCGAGCGAGAAGAACGGCGTCCGTCGGGTGGACATCCTCTTCCCCGCCAACCCCCGTAGCTAGGGCATCGGGGTAGCGCAGGGGCCCCAGCCTTCGATCGGACTGGGGCCCTCTGACTTCATGCAGATTCCCTACCTCATCGAGAGCTGTAGACGGGTTCTACTCCTCGACGACAGCCGCCTTGCGGCTTCTTCTCGGCTTGTACTTCTCGGGGTGGCGCTTCTCGTCACGTGCGCGGGCGACGAGTCGCCAGATGTAGAGACCGACGAGCGCCCAGAGCACGACCGTGGCGGCAATCGCGCCGATTCTCCAGCCGGGCATGCTCGTGGTGTAGGTCGCGCCTGGCGCAGCACCCTGAGTTGCGTTGGAGTTCGCAAGCGTATAGGCGATGTCATGGATGGAGTTCCTCATCGCCCAGCGCGCAGTCGCGCTGTCGTAGTCGTTCAGGTTCCACATGAAGGGCATGTACATGCAGAGATAGGCATCGGATCCCGTGCGCAGGCAGAGATCGCGGAAGTTGTTGTCGCCCCATACCCAGTAGTCGGTGTAGACCGTGCCGCGGAATCCCCACTCGCCGCGGAGCACGTTCTGGAGGAGGTTGGGGTTGACCGTGCCGAGTCTGGTTCCCACGCCCGCCTGTGAGGGCATGATGCCGGTTGTGGCGCGCATGACCTTCGTCGTGGTGGCGCCGGTCTCGTCAGCGGTGTACTTGACCGTCATGCGCGAGTCCTTGACAGCCATCTCGAACGGCTTGAAGTAGAGCTCGCGCATGGTCTGCTCGTCCGCCCAGACGCTCGCGAGGTTCGAGCGGTTGGTCTCGGTGTCGTTGAGCGCGAAGTGCTTGAGCGTGACGTAGAGGCCCTGGTCGCCCGCCCCGGAGATTGCCTGGGTGGCAAGGGCGCCCGAGAGGACGGGGTCCTCGGAGTAGTATTCGAAGACGCGTCCGGAGAAGGGACTCCTGTGCAGGTTCACCGCCGGGCAGTACCAGCCCGTGATGCCGTTGGCCAGCGCCTCCTGACCGAAGGCGGCACCCACGCGATAGAGCAGCACGGTGTTCCAGGTCGATGCCATGACCGGCCCAAACGGGAAGGACGAGGACTTGCTCATGTCGTAGGAGTTCTGCATGCCGCTCTCGACCTTGAGGCCGTTCGCCCCGTCCTCGATCTTCGTCTCGGGAATGCCGAGTGAGCTCACCGAACCCAGCGCATAGGAGGCACCGGCAAAGTCGCGAAGAATGCCGTCCTTGTCGCCGCTCCAGTCGATCTGGTCGAGGAACGCGTCCCACTTAGGATCGTCATAGGCGACACCGCGCATCGAGGCCAGCGTGAGCCCGTTTGTGGCACCCGAGGTCGGCTGCTCGGACTCGTAGACGAGGCTTCCCTCCACGTCTCCGTAGGTGGGGTCGGTCGCAACGTCAAAGGTCGTGTCCTGGCCGAGCTGATCGGCGTATTTCTGGTCGAGCGACTTCGTGCGGTTCGCGACGGTCTGGGGCTTGGTCCCCTCCCAGTCGGCGCGCGAGAGAATCGTGGACTCCTCGTTCATGTAATCGCTCGAGGTCTGGAACTCGTTCGTCGCGGCGACATACGTCCCGGTCATCGCCTGGTCGGTCGCATTGCCGGCGTCGTCGAGCTCGGACTGGGCATCCCTGTCGGACGTCCGGATGTGCGCGTCATCCGACCCGTCATACCAGATGGTGTCAGGAATCGTGGTCGTGCGCGTCTCGATGACATCGTGACTGTCGGACCTCAGCGAGATCTGGTAGTCGCCGCCCTCGAGCAGGTAGCAGCCGGTCGTGCCATCGGGGTTCGCGTGCGTGTAGCAGTACGAGGCCATGTCCTCCTTCGAGAAGGAGAGCGTGAGCGTCTGGCTCTCGCCCGGGGCGAGAAGTTCGGTCTTGTCGAAGGCGATGAGGTTCGCGACGGGCTTCTCGACCTTGTCGTCGATGTCGAGCTGCGTGTAGGGAGCACCGTAGTAGAGCTGGACGACGTCCTTGCCCGCGTAGGTACCCGTGTTCGTGACGGCCACCTGCACGTTGATGTCATCACCCGCGTCATCGTAGCCGATGATCTGCTGGGAGAAGCTCGTGTACGAGAGACCGTAGCCAAAGGGGTAGGTGACGGCACCCGCCGTCGCCGTGGCTCCCTTGCCGTCGAGCGTTCCATAAGTGAAGGCGTCGTCCATCACGTCAGCGGTCTCGTAGTAGCGATAGCCGACGTAGACGCCCTCCTGGTAGTCGGTGTAGTAGCGATTGAACTCGCCGGCCTGGCCGCCGAGCGAGGCGCTTGAGGTAGTGACGTTGTCGTATGAGAAGCTGCCGATGTTCTGGTAGGAGGGGTCGGTCGTGAAGTCGGTGGCCCAGGTGTCGACGGTACGACCCGAGGGGTTCACGTCACCGTCCATGATGGAGGCAAGCTCGGAGAAGCCAAGCTCACCAGGCTGGCCGACCCATACGATGGCATCCGCCTCGTACTCGCCAGACATGAGCGGTGCGACCTCCATGGGCTGCGAGGCGACGAGCACGACGACGACCCTCGCGCACTTCTCCTTTGCGACCTTGATGGTCTGCTTCTCGTTCTCCGACAGTGCCAGGTAGTGAGGGGTGCCGTCAGAATAGGCGTCATACTTCATGTCCGAGCCCTCTTGACCAGCACGGCTGATGAAGACGACCCCCGTGGTGTCGGACAGGTCTCCGAGCCCGTCATAGACGGACGGGTCGTACTCGTAGATGAAGCTGTTGCCGCCGAGCATGCTGCCGGCCTTGCCTGCTTCGGTCGTACCCGGTGCCTCCTTGAGAGGCTCGGGGTCGCCAGCCGCAGTCATGACGTCAATGGCAGAGGTGTCCACGGTATATGCCTTGCCGAGGCCGTCCTGGGCATTGACCGGGTCGACCGACCATTTGGCTGAGCCGCCACTCGACACCTGACCATAGACTGGGTTGATGGCCGCATAGCCAAAGGGCGACACGGTCGAGCCCTTTGCGAGCGGGAGGACGCCGTCGTCCTTGAGGAGGACCGTGCCCTCCTGCAGGACCTCGTCCGCCACATCGTATGCGGCATCCTTTGCCTCGTCCGAGCTCGAATACTGCTCGTCGTAGTAGGAGGTGTCCCAGCCCTCTGTTCCCTCTGGCTCGTTCACAGTCTGGGTTCCGTTGCCGAGAAACGCCCCGACCGTCGGTGCGAACGCCGTTCCCAAGGCAGTCACGACGCTGGCCAGAAGCACCACGACGATCATCGGTGGAATGGTGAGCAGCCTCCACTTGAGACCCCTCATCTTCAGCCTTGTCTTCTTTTTCGCCATCAGCTCTCCCCTCGATTTGCACACTGATTCAGCGGTCGCATCCCGGCGACCTGATGCTCTGAATCTAATCTGAAGGGGGCACGAAAAACGAAGGGCTGGCACGACACGCGCCCACGCTGGCACAAGACGCAACGAGACCATCTTGGAGCGGAAGCTTTTTGAGGAAGGAGTGACACCGACCCGCAACGTGAACGGGAGCTGCACGCGCTGCCCTCCACTAAGAAGGTAGGCAACAGGTTGCCAGTCACGTCTGAACAGGACTTCTCTCCGAATGGTTCAGATGTTGTCCCGGTATACTCGGCACGGGTTCCCGAACGCCACCTTGTCGGACGGGACGTCTCTCGTGACGACGCTGCCTGCGCCGATGACGACGTTGTCACCGATGGTGACTCCGGGAAGGACTATCGCTCCCCCACTGATCCAGACGTTGCCGCCGATGGTAATGGGTGCGGTAACGGTCTTGCAGAACGAGAAGGATCCGTCCGCAGTCGGAATGCCAAAGCGCTCGGTGGCATTCGTGGGATGGTATGCCGTAATAAGCTGCACACCAGGTGCGATGAGGGCGTTGTCGCCGATTCTGATGACATTGTCGTCAAGGAAGGAACAGTCCATGTTGACCTCACAGTTGTCGACAAAGAAGATGTTCTCCCCATAGTCGACGTAAATGGGTGGGGTTATCCAGAGACCCTTCCGAACCCTCCGAGAAGTTCCCTGAGCAGTCTCTCCTTGCCTGCGACATCTGCCGAGGGCAGCGAGTTATAGACGCTCGCAAGGTCCTTTGCCAAGTGCCATCTGGCGAGAAGCTCCGCATCGCCCGGATCATAGAGCTCACCCGCGAACATCTTCTCTCGTTCTGTCATCGCTTGGACCTCCTCTGGGTTTGACCTTGCCGTATGTGCAAACCCGTTCTCCGTCATCCGCGGATAGAACGGCTTGTCAGAACCATATCACCAGGCGGGTTATGTGGGCTATTCCAGAGTGGGCTGGCAGCACGCGGGGAGCGGAAGTAGCAAAAAGGTCGGAGACCATAGGGCCTCCGACCTCTGGTTTTCCACGCCGTTCTCGGCAAAGAAGGTCGTCCGAAAGGACTTCCGAGAGGAGAGCCGCCCCATCTCCAAGCGCTACGTCTGCCCCCCTGGCGGACCATCCACACCACCTCGAAGCGTCAGCTCAACGCATTCGTCGAGGACTAGAAGCATGAGCCAACGCCGGCATGGACGTCGTCGCAGGAGCCAGCCGCGTAAGCGTCTCGAGCTACCTCGGCCTCTACCACGGTGGTAGGAAGGACCTCGTCAAAGCGACGTTCTTCTCGAGGGAGGACCTGCTCGTGCGGGAAGCTCAGGCGCTCCTGGGCAGCATGAGGCTCGATGCCGTGTCGCCGACGATTCTGCAGGCCCTATACGCAAACGCCCGCGAGAAGGGGACGCTAGCTCTTCATGGTTCACGGTCTCGTGAAGCGCGCGCTCCAGCAGGCAGTGAACGACGGCCTCATCGCCAAGAACCCGGCGATGGCTGTCAAGGTCGCACAACCAGAGTACAAGCACCGCCACTCCCTCACTGCAGACGAGCCCAAAGCGTTCAAGCACACACTGCTCGAAGAGGAGGCGTGCTCTCACGTCGTGGCTACGCTCCTCCTGCTGGAGACCGGCTGCAGGCGCGGCGAAGTCCTCGGTCTGAACTGGGAAAACGTCTCTCTCGAGACCTGTCGGGTCAGCATCCGTCAGCAGCTCACGTCGGACGGGGTTATCACCTCGCCGAAGTCGAAGATGAGCAGGCGTCAAATCGCCATCGGCGCAGGAACCGCCGACTACCTCATAACCTGGAAGGAAACCCAGAGGGCCGCGCAGCAAAGAAGGGACTAAAGCAGTCCGAGAAGACGTCTTAGTAGCAACTGGCCCCGGTCTGACGATTGAATTTCTGTCCAAGCACCCTCTTATTCTTGAACTATCACATCCCTCCCATAGGGAGGAGGGAAGAGAGAGGAGAGAGGAGTGCCCTATGGATCGCATCGTGAGCGTTGGATCTACCGTCACGAAGAGCTTCGAGGCCGACGAGCTATCGATTGGGATTGCCATCGATGGCAGGCGCAACACAAGGAACGAATGCACCTCTTCCTATAACGCACTACTCGGCCAGATCCGCGCTGCCTTCATCTCGGCGGGCGTTTCACCAGAGCTAGTGCGCAACAGCAACTTCTCGGTGCACCCCCATTTTGAGAGTCTCTACGAGAAAGACGAGGATGGAACCTACTACAAAGCGAGCCAACGCCTCGAAGGATACGACTTCAATGCAGACATTGACGCAAAGATCGAGGTAGCATCCCAGCTTGCCAGCCCTATTTGGGTCGCGCTCAGCTCATGCGGCAAAGAAGTGAGCTTCTGCTTCACCTATGGATTGGCAAACCCCGACGAAGCTAAACGACAGCTCCTTGTGGAGGCAATCGAGCTCTCTCGAGAGGAGGCCAGCATACTCGCAAAAGCGTCAGGAGCAACCCTCGGTTCGGTCATCTCCATCTCTCACAACTACGATGACGAGTTCCCTGGAAGGATGTTGGGAGGTTTTGCAGAAGCACCACGTAGTACCCAAGGAGATGCACCGAGATTCGTCCCAGAGCCTATCGAAGTCGAGTGCGAAGTAAACGTTCAGTGGGAGCTCGTCATCTAGAAAGTACTGTCCTCGGAAAGCGATGCAATGGCAGCGACAACCAACGGGAGCTTGGTGTGGGAGAAGCCGCTCCTCTCCATCGACGAACAGATCGAGCACCTCAAGCGCAAGGGCGTGAGGTTCGACCTCTGCAGCGAGGACGATGCGAGGACTTACCTTTCCGACAAGACCTATTACTTCAAGGTCGTCTCCTACCGGTCCCTCTTCCAGAAGCGCATAGGCGGAGGGCATGACGGCGAGTACGTCGACCTCGACTTCGCCTATCTCAAAGAGCTCGCCTCCATCGACCAGCAGCTGCGCTACACGCTCATCCCCATGACCCTCGACGTCGAGCATTTCGCCAAGACGAAGGTGATGCACGAGGCCACCATTCGCGGGGAGGACGGCTACTCGATCGTGGCCGATTACAAGGCCGGTCTCGCCCCACAGGACCTGAAGCGCCGGAAATCTGAGCTTTCCATGCTCAAAAGGGATGTCTACTGTGGGGACCTCTATCAGAAGTATCAGAGAGAGATGCCTGCCTGGGCCCTTCTGGAGCTCGTCTCGTTCGGAACCTTCATCGACTTCTACCTGTTCTGCGGTCGCAGATGGGAGGATGGCAAGATGACGGAAGAGCACTACCTCCTCCGCCAGACGAAGGCGGTGAGAAACGCCTGCGCTCACTCATCCAATGTCGTGAACGGCTTCGTCGGGTCTGACAGCAGGATCGTCACCTCGGAGAGTGTGAGCCAGGCCCTCTCAAGAGCGGGGATATCGAGGCGCGCAAGAAAGGTCCGAATGGGCAATGCGCGTCTTCAGCAGATCGCCACTCTCCTTTACCTTCACTCAAGCATCGTGACCGGGACGACGACACGGGCCGCGGCCCTCTCCAGACTCGACTCCCTGGAGAGCAGCATGATGCGGGTACGCCTTGAACTTGACTTCAACGATGCCGTCCGATCCTCTTTCGATTTCCTCATGAAGCTCTTTGACAATTGGTTCTGAAGCTCGATAATGAGCTCAGATAAAAAACCTTCGGGTTTGTAAGGCGGGGTCGCAAAAGCGGTCCCGCCTAGTTTTTGTCCCCGCACTCAACGCATAGTGCAAAGAAATCTCGGCGGCTCACCACGGAGCAGCTGGCTGCATATTCACCACATGAAGGGGAATTCGCGCCCCATGCGCCAGCAACCCGCCAAGAGCAATCTGTGGGCCAGAGACAGCCGTATGGAACCCAAAGTAGGCGGGAATAGAAAAAGGTCGGAGACCATATAGCCTCCGACCTTTGCTTTCGATGGAGCCAGCAATCAGACTCGAACTGATGACCCCCGCTTTACGAGAGCGGTGCTCTACCAACTGAGCTATGCTGGCGCGAGTACTAACTATACGGTTGACCCCCCTGTTTTTCAAGCCCAAGTCTGCAATTCTCGGCCTATCCACAGGAAGGCAGGGCTACAGCAGGCGGATAATCCCGCGCACCAGGCGCTCGAAGTCGTCCGCGTGGCGCGTGGCCTCGGCGAGGACGCTCTCGTGGGTGGTCTCGGCAGCACCTGACTCGTTGGCGGCGAGCGTGAGCCCGAGCACGTTCATGCCGAGCGCGTTGGCCATGATGACCTCGTTCACCGTGGACATCCCCACGTAGGAGACGCCAATCGCACGCAGGGCAGCAACCTCGGCGGGCGTCTCGAAGCAGGGCCCGAGCGTGCCCGCAAGCACGCCCTCCTCCACGGAGATGCCCTGGTCGTCAGCCACGCCGCGCGCGAGCGTGCGCAGGTAGGGGCTGTAGGCCTCGCTCATGTCGATGAAGGGCGTGTCGACGTCGCGCAGACCGTCCCACTCGGCAAGGGGATTCCTGCCCGTGAGGTTGATCTGGTCGGTCAGTATGCCAAGGCCCATGTGCGCATTGCCCGGGACGGAACCCGTCGCGCACGCGAAAATGATGTCGCGGCAGCCCAGGTGATGGGCATGACGAACGAGCGCGGTGACCTCGGAAGCGGAGTAGCCCTGGTAGAGGTGGATGCGTCCCGGATACACGACCACAGGCACACCGTCGATTGTGCCGATGGTGGCCTCGAAGCTATGGCCGGGCACAGGGCTGGCATCCTCGGGAAAGCCCTCGATGTCGTGGTAGTCGATGCGACGCACGTGCTTGACGAGACTTCCCAGGTGTCCGAGACCGGTTCCGAGCACGATGGCGACGGGATGCTCGACTGACGGCTTGCACGACTCGACGATCTCCTCGGTAACCACGCAGACCCCCTCCTTCTCGAGGCGACTGGCAAACACGCCATCGCCCGCGACCAGACTTCCAGAGTATGTTCCATCGTAGATGACATGATGCCCGCATGACGGACTCTTTGCCTTGAGGACGGCAAGTGGTGCACCAGATCGCAACACGGGGCCGACGCACTTCTCGGCTCCGCGGATAAAGTCCTCGGTGACGTCCGTACCGTCACGCAGCCAGATGCGTCCTCCTCGCTGCTCCGCCGGAGGGCGCGGGACGGGCAGACCGCTCGCGGTCTCGGGACACACCCGAACCACCTCGACCTTCTCGGCAAGCTCGAGCACGGCAGCGTTTGGTTTTGCTCCCCCATCGTAACGGACGGGCGCCCCGAGAAGGCAGCCGCTTATCGCAACGCGCATGTGGACACCTCCCGTCGACGCTGGTCACATGGTACCCGTTCACGCGAGGCCGGACATCCGAGACGGACGGCGAGGATTGTATCGCACGATAGGATTATGTACGTAAACGTATCGCACGACACACCAGAGCCTCCAGAGCGTGTCGTGCGATAGCTTTTTGTGCGCAATCGTATCGTGCGATACAGCTGAAAGCCCTTCTCGCCCTCTTCTCCGCACCTACCCTCCCCCGCCATAAAAAACGGGGCCCCGGAGGGCCCCGCCGAGTCGCATGCACTCGAATCCGTCCTAGACGGCGAGAGAGCCGATCTGAATCGTCGCGTTGGAGAGCAGCGTGTTGACGTAGTCGGTCCACTCGGTCGAAGCCTCGCTCGAAGCCGTCTGGTAGTCGCTGTAGGCGACGTAATAGGCGGCCTCGGCGGCCTCGTAAGTGGCGGAGTCGTTGGAGATGGAGTAGCTGGAGAGCGCCGTGTAGTAGGTGCCGTCGGTGCTGGCCCAGGTGTTGTTGGTGGCATCCCACTCGTCACCCGCAAGCGCGATGATGTACTGCGCATAGTCAGCGGAAGCGGTGTCGGTGCTGCCGTCGGAAGGAGCGGTCGGGGCGGTGGGAGCATCGGGGATCGTGGTGGTGACCTTGGCGTCACGGAGCTTCTTCATGAGAGCGGCGTCGGTGAGGATGGTCTTGGTGGTGTCCTCATCGAGGTTGTAGTTCGAGCCGATCGTGGCATAGTCGTCCGTGCCGAGCGTGTCGTTGGCATAGGTGGAGACGTCGTCGTCGGTCACGGAGTAGCCCTCGTCGGCAGCGGCCTTGAGCACGATCTGGTTGCGTGCGTAGCTCACGACGTCATCGGCAGTGGGCACGTTGTAGGTGTCGTCGTCGTTCTTCGCCGAGTCGAGCGAGGAGCTCGTCGTGATGACCTCGCGAGAGGTCACCTTGTAGGTCTCGCCACCATAGGTGTACGTGGCGATCGTGTCGTCGAGCTTGTCCTCCGTGCAGGTGGTCGCGCCGTCAAGCGACACGGAACTCGAGCTGCGGAACACGAAGTGACCCACGAGCACGCCGACGACAAGCGCCGCAACGGCGATGGCCGCCCAGACGGGCGTGGAGAGGCCACCCTTGCGAGGGCTCGTCTCGATTGTCTTGTTCTCGTTCTCTTCTGCCATTGATTCACCTCTTTGATTGGTGGGCACCAGCGATCGGCACCTCACTAACACACTCGGCCAAAACGTTATGATTCTATCGCAACGTCCACCTGTCTCCCACCATCGACAGAAAGACTCCCCCCCGCGCACACAACGTTGACCATTTCCTTGAGGTTGGGAGCAGAAACCTGGGAAGAAGGCGACCTCGGAGGTCGCGACGACTCTAGGACTTGAGCTCGGCGACGATCTCTGCGGAGAAGGACTTGATGTAGCCCATGCCGTTGGCCGCGTCGAACTCCACACGCGACGCGAGCGCCTTGGCGGTCTGCTTGGAGATGTCGCCGCGGGCAAATCCGACGAGACCCACAAGCATGTCGTGGTACTCGGCATCCCCGTGGAAGCACTGGATCGCCTCGTCGAGCAGTGGCCACGCCCGGTCGGACCGGTCGGCGGACATCGAGCCGTAGGCGCAGAGGAACAGGAACGCGGCGAGTCTCACCGTGAACGACTCGTCATCGAAGAGCGACGCCTCCGCCCCCTCGAATGCCGGGTCGATCTCCTCGACGTGACCGGGCTCGAGCGTGGTCAGCGCGTCCATGGCCTCCCAGCGCGTCTGCGCCTCGGGACGATAGAGTGCGTCTACGAGCGCGGGGATGTGCTTCGAGACCTTCTCGGGGTCTGACTTGGCGTATGTCGCAAGCTCGTGCGCGGCCTCCTGGCGCCTGCGCCTGCTCGGACTCGAGAGTCCCTCCACGAGCTCGTCGACGATGCCGTCGACGTCCTGGTCGGTGGTGACGTTCTTGTTCTCATCAGCCATGATGTCGTTCCTTCCTCTACTCGCAGAAACCGTCGACGACCACGGTGCCGCTCTTCGGGTCTTGGTGGATGTCGATGAACCCTAGCTTGGCCGCCTCGCGAAGGAGCGCCGAGAACGACCGGTACCCATAGGACGCCTCCGAGAACTGCGGCCGCTTGCGGCGCATCATGTCCTTGAGAAGCGATGCCAGGATGAAGCTGTCGTTCTCGCGCTGGAAGGCGTCAATGGTCTCGAAGAGGAGCTGGTAGCAGTCCTCGTTCCCCTTGGGAACCTTGCCCTGGAAGTCGGGGATGCCCGTCTTGCTCGCGATGTCCTCGTAGAAGATGAACTCGTCGCACACCTCGGCCAGGAGCGAGCTCGTGGCCTCCTTCATGCCGACGCCGATGACGGTCTTGCCGAACTCCTTGAGCTTGGAGACGAGCGGCGAGAAGTCCGAGTCGCCGGAGAGAATGGCGAAGGTGTCGATGTGCTCCTTCGTGAGGCAGACCTCGACGGCGTCCACGGAGAGGCGGATGTCTGCCGAGTTCTTGCCGGTGAAGGCACGGTCGGGAATCTCGATGAGCTCGACGCCCAGCTCGTGAAGGGGCGTGACGGCGTCGGAGAAGCGCTGCCAGTCGCAGTAGGCGCGCTTCGAGGCGATGCGGCCCTTGTCGACGAGACGCTCGAAGATGAGCTTGACGTCGGGCATCGGACCCGCCTCCTGGTGTCCGTTGCGCTTGCGCTTGCCCGTGCCGAGGGCGAGGTTCTCGTAGTCGATGAACACCGCGATGGAGCTCTGCGGGGTTTCGGTATTACTCATATGCTACTTTCTTCCTTTCGGATTCTTCTCTTCGTCAGAGGTGTCGGAACCGGCGACGCTCATGAACTCCGGCTCGGGCGTGCCCTCCTTGCGGGCGCGGCGAACCGCCTCGGCGTTGCCGTTCTTCGACCTCCGAAGATGGTCCTTGTTGACTTTGAACGTCTTGTCCACGAACTTCCACGGGCCGACGCTCTCGCCGAAGCCCATCTTGCAGCCGGCCATCCCACCCGCGATGATACCGAACGGGACGCCCGTGACCACGTAGACCGTGAGCATCATGCAGATGGCGATGCCCGCCACGCCGATGCCGTAGATCTTGAGGTTGGCGATGAGGTAGTCGTGCTTGGTGACGCACCCCTGCCCCCAGCCCTCACCGAGGTTCATGCCGAGCATGATGCCGAAGGCGAGGAAGAGGATGAAGAGTATGGCGAGGGCGAAGTCGATCATGTGCTACGCCCGTCCGTGCCGGCGAGGAAGGTGATAGAAGTTCCTCGGGTCGTTGGGGTCGGACTCGGGGCCTGCCTCTGCGGCACCGTCCGAATCCTCGTCATCCCCGCCCTCGATGCGGGACCAGTCGAGACCGGCGGCCTTCTGGTCATCGGCCTCGGCGTAGAGCAACGTGATCGCCTGCGTGCCCAGCCGGCTTCCGCCGATCTCGCAGAGCGTGTCATAGAGCGCGAAGGCGGTGTCCGCCCCGGGGAGGGTGACGTCGAGGTCCTCTGCCTGCTGAAGCGCGAGGCCGATGTCCTTGCGCAGGTGCTCGGAGAGGAAGCCGGGGCGATAGTCCCCCTCGAGCGACTTCGGCGCAAGTCTCTCGAGCGCGACCGAACCTCCCATGCCGGACCCCACCATCTCGAGCATCTGGGCCACGTCGAGCCCACCCTGCTCGGCGAGCGCCATGGCGTCGGCGTAGCCGACCATGCACGAGGCGAGAGAAACCTGGTTGCAGAGCTTGCCCGTCTGACCCTTGCCCGCGCCTCCCATGTAGAAGACCTTGTCCGAGAAGGTCCTGAGGATGGGGAGCACCGGCGCGAGGTCCTTCTCGACAGCTCCGGCGATGAGCGTGAGCGTGCCCGCGATGGCACCGGCATCCCCGCCCGTGACGGGGCAGTCGAAGGCGTGCTTGTCCTCAACCTCGGCGGCGTCGTGGATGTCGCGCGCGAGCTGGGGCGACGAGGTGGTGAGGTCGATCAGGTAGGCGCCGCGCTTCGTGGCGCGGATGAGGCCGTTCGTGGCGAGGTAGACGTCCTCGACGTCGGAGGGATAGCCGACCATGGTAAAGACGACGTCGGCGTCCTTGGCGGCCTCGGCGGGACTGTCCGCCCAGTGGGCGCCGCGAGCGAGAAGCACCTCGGCCTTCGCCTTGGTGCGGTTGTGCACGGTGACGTCGTAGCCGGCATCCATGATGTGGCCGGCGATGGGCGCGCCCATGATACCCGTGCCGA
Organism: Atopobium sp. UBA2090; assembly: GCA_002331575.1. Classification (GTDB taxonomy): domain Bacteria; phylum Actinomycetota; class Coriobacteriia; order Coriobacteriales; family Atopobiaceae; genus Olsenella_D. The sequence goes on from DCZG01000004.1 coordinate 34,597, forward strand.
TGAAGGCGACCTTGCTGTTACGCGTGATGAGCATGCACGTGATCCTTCCGAGATGGCTTCGCTACTGCTTGGTGTCGGGGTCTCCGCCACGGACCTTGTGGGCGATGCGGTCGCTGAGGGACATCTTTTCGCGGCGGTCGGTGCCCCAGAACACGATGGCCACCATGCCCGAGCCGACGTGGGCGCCGAGGGTGGGACCGATGGAGCTGCGAATCACGGTGATGTCCTCGCAGCCCTTCTCCTTGCGAATCTGCCCCTCGAGCCAGTCGGCGTCGTGCTCTGCGTCCGCAGACATGATGCCGATGGGAAGCGACGGATCGTGGGAGTAGTTGTCGCGGAACTCCTGGACGAGCGCACGCAACGCCTTCTTGCGGCCGCGGCACATGCCGTTGACCGTGAGCGACCCGCTCGTGTCGAAGGAGAGCTCCGGCTTGACGTCGAGCTTGCCGCCGATGTTGGCCGCGGCGGGGGGAATGCGTCCGCCGGCAGCGAGGATCTTCATGTCGTCGATGGTGAAGTAGCCGTGCACGAAGTAGCGTGCGTCCTTCGCCCACTCGAAGAGCTGTCGGGCCGTGAGGCCCATCGACGCCTGGTGCACGCATTCGATGGCGAGAAGTTCGGCCGCGGAGGAGGGGCACACGTTGTCGAGCACATAGAGCTCGAAGTCGGGATGCTTGTCGCGAACATACTGCGCCGCCTGCTCGGCGGCGTAGAAGGAGGACGAGAGGCCCGCGGTGAACGCGAGGTAGAGCGTGGGCGTGCCCTCCTTGGCGGCCTCCTCGAAGCAGTCGAGGTAGGAGCCGGGCGTGACCGCCGCGGTGGTGTAGTGGAACCCCTTGCTCTTCCGCATGCCCTCGTAGAACTCGTGCGGAGTCTGCGACCTCCAGTTGTCGTCGAGGTGCTCGCCGTCGGGACCGACGTAGGAGAACTCGATGACCTTCACGCCGAGACGCTCGGCGACGCCCTGCGCGAAGTCCGCGCAGGAGTCCACGATGATGTTCACGTTGCGCCTGTTGTGATAGGCCTTGCCCAGGCGCGCAATCTCTTGCGGCACCTGGGCATCGGTAACTCCATCTGTCTGGGCAGACTCACTGGCTTCTGAGTTGTCCTTACTGCTCATTCTCTTCCTCAATCTTGGGCTTGATGATGCCATAGCCCCCGTGCTTGCGATGGTAGATCACGTTCACGAGACCGGTGGTGGCGTTTGTGAACACATAGAAGTCATGGCCGAGAAGGTCGGTCTGAACGAGCGCCTCCTCCTCGGTCATGGGAGTGAGCTCGACGTACTTCTCGCGGACGAGCTGATCGTCATCGTCGCCGGACGCCGGGGGATCGATGAGGCTCGCCAGGTCATCGATGCTGGGGGCGGAGACCTTCTCCGCGGCGGCGCGCTGACGGCGATCGACCACGCGGGTCTTGTACTTGCGGAGCTGGCGGGAGACCTTATCGGCGGCATCATCGATCGCGGAGAACATGTCATCGGAGCTGGCGACCACGCGCACCACGTTGTCACGGACGAAGACGGTGACCTCGGCGGTCTTCCTGTCGGGGTTGGAGGGGTTCTTGTCGACGCGAAGAACGACGTCGCAGGTCATGGGCTGGATGTCAAACACCTTGAGCGCGTTGCCCACCTTTTCCTCGACGCGCGCGCGGAGCGCATCGGACACGGTGACCTTACGGCCGGAGATCTTGATGTCCACCATTCGTGCCTCCTCTAGATTGCCTGGGACAGCGATGCCCGATTCGGGCATCCCCTGTTGCCTTCATACCCAAACGGCGCGAGAAGAATAGCCTCATTTCGGACACGCCGCCAGAACAACCTAATTGGTGGTCGAGTTCGTGGTGCCCGTGGTGGTGTCTGACGTGCTGGTCTTGGAGCTCGAGGAGCCCGTGGTGCTCGCGCCGTTGGAGCTCACCGTGTCGAGGACCTGACTGGACGAGGTGATTCCCTGAATCTGGTCGGCAGAGGTGAGGTCGGCCATGCCACCAATCCAGCGAGAGCGGATGATGCCCATCACGCCGTTGCCCTGGATGGACTTGAGCGCCGTCTGGATTGAGGTCTGGAGCGTCGTATCGTCGGTGGCGACGGCGATGCCCGCAGGTGTGGGCGTGTCGAGTGTCCCCGCGAGGGCGATGTCCTTGTAGGCGGATGCGAGGTAGGCACCTGCATAGGCGTCGCAGAGCGCGAAGTCGACCGAGCCCGCCTCGAGGGAGACGAACGCCTCGTTGAGGTTGGTGCAGGAGCGCTCGGTGAGCACGAGGGTGGTGTTGGCGAGCGTGCGCTCGGAGACCGAGCCGGCCTGGAGGGCAACGCTCTTGCCGCTGAGGTCGGAAGACGAGAGCGTGGTGGCGGTGCCGCGATGGAAGAGCGCCGAAGCGGTCTCGGCATAGGAGCCCACGACGGTGCAGCCGGAGTCCTCGGACGACTTGACGTCCATCACGATGTCGCAGGTGGACCCGAGGTTGGAGCTGATGCCCGAGACCTCGACGTACTTGACGTCGAGACCGAGCTGGTCGGCGATGGCTGCGGCCACGTCGACGTCGATGCCCGCGTACTCTCCGTCGGACGTCGTATAGCACATGGGGGCGGTGCTGTTGGAGACCCTCAGGCCGACCGTGAGGACGCCGTCCTCGATGGTCGTCCCGGAGGACACGGAGCTCGAGCGCTCGGAGCGCCGGGCGGACTTAGCCTCGGAGACCGACGTCGGCGTCATGAAGGAGTCGAGGTCGAAGCTGAAGGGACCCACGGTGCAGCCTGCGAGAACGACAGCGACCGCGAGCACGGCAACCGCTCCCAGCATGCGAAGCACTCTGCCTGATTTCATCTCTACCTCGTCTCTCCCCTCGGATCCACAACGCCTTACCCAGCTGACCTGGTATTTGACCCCACACTCGCGTACCGGGGCCTTCGCTCGGAACGCCGTGGCGCCCTCACTGGCAACCCTCTCGCCCGCGAGGCGGTATGCCTCTCAAGTGTGACGGGCGGTACGACTGACTTCTAGGACGAGCCATGCTCGCCCGGACGCGTACGCCCGGACTTACGTGGATCCTTTTGACCTCGTCTGCCATGGACTTGGGGGCGAACCCCCGCAACCACAGACCTGGGTAAGGTGAAATCGATTATACCCGAGTGCCGTCCGCCGCGGGAGCGAATCAGAATCGTTGCCGTCACCACACGCGGGCGAGGGCACAGGCGGTCACCGACAGGGCACCTCGCGAGAGGAGCGTGCGCGTGGCCTCGCGAACCGAGGCACCAGTCGTGACCACGTCATCGAGCAGGAGCAGATGCATGCCCGCGACCTCATCCGTCACGCGAATGGAGCCGCCGAGGTTGGCAGAACGCTCTTCTCGACCAAGGATGCGTTGGTCACGCGCGTGCTCACGCACGAGCACGTCATGGAGGGGCAGGCCCGTCTCGGCGCAGAGGGCATGCGAGACAAGATCCATGTGATCGAAGCCGCGCCTCGCAAATGCCGCTGACGTCGATGGCACGAAACACACCGCATCCACAATCGAGGGGTCATAGCGAGGCAGACCGTCCGTCCCCGGCCAGGCCGAGGCCTCCTCGAGTGCCGTGAGCATGGCCATGGCCATCACGGGCGCGAGTCGGAGCTCGTGGGCGTCCTTGAGGCAGGTGACCATGCGGGCCGCAGTGTCCTCGAAGCCCATCGCGCAGACCACGGCGCGGGTCTCCCAGTCGCGACCGCACTCGGTGCAGGTGAGATGGCCGAAGGGGGCGCCGCAGGTGGGGCAGGCCCACCGCTGACAGATCCAGGGCAGGCTGTCCCTGCACTCATCGCACACAAGCTCCCCGGGCATGTCACAGCCGACGCAGCGCGTGGGCCAGACCAGCTCGGTCGCGCCCTCTGCGATCCCCCGGACGAGCTCTGTGCCTCGAATGCGCATACGACCCCCGTCAGCAGTGCGGACGGGGGTCGCCTTCTCGAGGAGGAGGATACCACGAGGCGACGTGGAATGACGTGGAATAGGGGACAGGTTGCT
>DCZG01000004.1:38685-44998 GCA_002331575.1 Atopobium sp. UBA2090
TTCCAGGTCCCACTTTCCGGGGTATCGGTGAGCGGCAATCCAGGGGCGACATCGGGCGCGGCACATCCGGTTTGGTCGCAGAGCAGGACGGGATCATGTGGACATCACGGTTGCACGAACGAGCCCTCAACGCCTACCGTCCCCACTGCCCGCCTGTCGAAATCCCGGAAAGTGGGACNNAGCAACCTGTCCCCTATTCCATGAAGAGGCTAAGGGCGTTCTCCCAGAGGGCCGTGCGGGTCTCGAGCCGTCCTGCGACGCCCGCCGCCTCGCGCACGTCGGCGAGGCAGTCGACCGTGAGGGCGACCATCGCGGGCTCGCACTCCTCGCCCCGAAGGGGCACCGGCGCCATGTAGGGGCTGTCGGTCTCAGAGAGCAGCCGGTCCGCCGGACAGGCGACCGCCGCGGCGCGGACGTCGTCGGAGCGGGAGAACGTGAGCGCACCGCCAAAGGCGATGTGGCAGCCCAGCTCGACGAAGGGCGCCATCACCTCGGGTCCCTGGGTGAAGCAGTGGAGGTCGCAGCCCGCCTCGGGCACGCCCTCCTCGAAGAGCACCCTCGCGGCGAGGGTGTGCGCGGAGCACTCCGGGTCGCCCGCCCCGTCGCGAATGTGCAGCTCGACGGGCAGACCGTGCTCGTGCGCCACGCGCAGCTGAGTGCGGAAGGCCGCCTCTTGGACGTCCACCGGAATCTCGTTGTACGGCCCGAAGTCGAGTCCGATCTCCCCGACGCCCACGCAACGCGTGCTGGCGAGAAGGGCCTCGAGCCTGCCGAGTGCCCCGGAGTCGAGTTCGGCCGCTCCATACGGGTGGGCGCCTGCGACGATGCGCACGCCATCCACGAGATCGGGCACGTCCGGCCCGAACGACGGCGGCATAAGACCCGCCCGCGCGTAGAGCTCGAGCTTCTCGCCAGCTCGCTCGACCTGGTCGTCGAGCCAGTCGAGAAAGGCCAGCGGGTTCTGGAACCGATGGGGGACGTCGTCTATGGGGTCGACGGGAACCACGAGCAGCCGCACGCCCGCCAGGGCCGCCCGACAGATGGCGAGCGACGGGTCATGACCGCGAAAGCTCGTGAGGTGACCGTGGGTATCGGCGATGGGCACCGATGCGGGACGTAGGTCGCGGACGCGGCCCCTCTGGTCGTGGAAGAGCATGCCGTCATCGAGGGTCAGCTCGTCGACGGCGGACGCGGTGAGGTCCCCCCTGCGAGACATCCGCTAGCGCCTGAGGCTGCCGAAGATGCCACGCACGAGCTGACGCGTCGCCTCGCGACCGATGGTACCGATGACCGACTGCGCCTGCTTGCGCACCTGCTCCTGCTGCTTCTGGCGCTCGCGCTCCTCGCGGGCCTCCTCCTGCTGCTGGCGCTTGTAGGCCGCCTCGGCCTCGCGCTCGAGCTGGCGCTGCTGGCGCTCGGACTCCTTCTCGGCGTCGCGACGGGCTTTCTCGTCCGCCCGCGCCTGCTCCTTGGCGGCCTTGTCGGCGGCTGCCGCCTGCTCCTTTTCGAAGTCGGCGCGCTCCTTCTCGAGGGCGGCGCGATCCTGGGCGAGCTTGTCGTTGGCCTCGGCGTCGGCATGCTGCTTGTTGATCTGCTCGTAGGCGGACTCGCGGTCGACGGCAGTGCCGTAGCGGGCGAGAAGCGACTGCTGGCCCTGGTAGACCTGGTCCATGGTCGCGTCGGAGGCCTTCCCCATGAGGCAGCGGGGGAAGAGGACCTTGGCGCGCTGCACGATGCTGGGCTTGCCGTCCGCGTCGAGGAGCGAGACGAGCGCCTCGCCGGTACCGCAGTCCTGCAGCGCCTGAGCGGAGTCGAAGGCGGGATTGGCACGGAACGACTCTGCCGCAGCGTGGACGGCCTTGAGCTCGGTGGGCGTGAAGGCGCGCAGCCCGTGCTGGACACGGTTGGAGAGCTGGGCGAGGACCTCGTCGGGGATGTCGGAGGGCGACTGCGTAATGAAGTAGACGCCGACCCCCTTCGAGCGGATGAGCTTGACCACCTGGATGATCTTGTCGGTGAGCTCCTTGGGCATGCCGTCAAAGAGCAGGTGCGCCTCGTCGAAGAAGAAGACGAACGTGGGCTTGTCGGGATCACCCACCTCGGGGAGCTTGTCGAAGAGCGACGAGAGCATCCAGAGCAGGAACATCGCATAGATCTGAGGCATCTGGATGAGCTTCGCGGCGTTGAGGATGTTCACGTACCCGCGACCGTCAGGCGCGCAGGAGAACCAGTCGTCGAGGTCGAGCGCGGGCTCGCCGAAGAAGGTGTCGCCGCCCTGGTCCTCGACGGCGATGAGCGCGCGCTGGATGGCGCCGACCGACGCTGGCGAGACGTTGCCATAGAGGGTCTGGTACTCCTTGGCGTGCTCGGAGACGTACGAGAGCATGCTCCGGAGATCCTTGAGGTCGATGAGGAGCATCTTCTGGTCATCGGCGACACGGAAGACGATGTTGAGCACGCCCTCCTGCACGTCGGTGAGGCCGAGGAGCCTGCTGAGAAGGACCGGTCCCATGTCGGACACCGTGATGCGCACGGGGATGCCCGCGTCTCCGAGCATGTCCCAGATGCGGCAAGGGCAGCCCTGGAACGTGACCTCCTCGGGCTTGAGGTTGAAGGTGTCGCCGCAGCGCTTCTCGATGAAGCTCGTCATCTGGCCGGCCTCGGCCATGCCCGTGACGTCGCCCTTGACGTCGGCCATGAAGACGGGCACGCCCGCCTCCGAGAAGCCCTCCGCCAGGACCTTGAGGGTCACGGTCTTGCCCGTGCCCGACGCCCCGGCGATGAGCCCGTGGCGGTTGGCCTGGTTGAGCAGCAGGCAGCAGGGGCCGTCGCCCTGTGCAACCCAGATCTTGTCATCGATGAGCATAGGTTCCTCCCGAAGGTCGCGAATGAGCCAATTGTAGACCTGGAAAAGAGGACGGGCTGCGTTTCCAGGTTTTCGGAGCGTGTGCGGTGCGCGACGGTGTGCTTGGATGACCTTTCAGGCAAATCTTGTGGTGTTCCGTTCATTTCACAGCCTCAAAGACAGTCCAAAGTGAACGGAACACCACAAGATTTGCCTGAAAGCCTGAAGGGAACGGGAGAGAAGCTTGGGACGAATGCGACAAGCTTGCTAAGTAGCCGCGAGCGATATTAGAGGAGTGGCCTGCCCCCTTCAGGCGAGGGCGGAGGCGAGGGAGACGAACTGCTCGGGGGCGAGGGTCTCGGCACGAGCGGTCGGGTCGATGCCGCAGGCGGAGAAAGCGGCATCGAGCTCCGCTCGGCCGTAACCCGAGGAGGACATGGAGTTGCGAATGGTCTTCCGCCGCTGCGCGAACGCCGCCCCGATGACGGCGGTGGTCGCCGAGAGCTCGTCGGCGGAGAGGGGCTGGTCAGCGAGACGGTCTATCCGCACCACGGCGGAGTTCACGCGCGGTTGGGGCGTGAAGCAGCTCGGGGCGACCTCGAAGCGACCGGTGACCTGCCCGTAGAGCGCGAGTCTCACCGTGTAGGCGCCGTACTCGCGAGAGCCCGGAGATGCCAAGATGCGGTCGGCCACCTCGGCCTGCACCATGACCACGAGTCGCTCCACCGAGGGAGCCTCGGAGAGCACGCGCATGATCACGGCAGTCGCGACCTGGTAGGGCAGGTTGGAGACGAACAGGCGCGGCGCGGCGTCGACGCCGACGTCCGCGAGCGCGGCGCGCACGTCGTTCTCGCCGACGCGCAGGGCGTCCCCCATCACGAGGGCGAGACGACCAGAGCCGCTGGAGCAGGTGTCGGCGAGCACGTCCTCAAGCTCGCGGTCCGCCTCGATGGAGCACACGGCGGAAGCGCGGGCGAGAAGAGCGACGGTGAGGGTGCCGATGCCAGGCCCCACCTCGAGTACCACGTCATCCCCGCCGATCTGCGCGAGGTCGAGGATGTGCGCGACGACGCGGTCGTCGACGAGGAAGTTCTGGCCGAGGCGGTGCTTCGTGGCGAGCCCGAAGCGGTCGAGGACCTCGCGGGTCTCGTGCAGATCGGCAAGCCAGGACGCGGGCATGCCCCCCTACTTCCTGGGCTGAAGGCGCGGGAAGAGCGCTTCGCCCTTGGTCACGGGAACGCCGCCCACGAGGCCACCCCAGGTGCACGCGGCGGCGAGGTCGTCGGTCGACGCCTCCGTCTCGAGGCCGAGGCGCCTGAGGACCTCGGTCGAGGTCTCGGGCATGAACGGCATGAGGAGGTGGGCGCTGATGCGGATGGACTCGAGGAGGCTCACGATGATCTCGCGCAGCTCGTCGGCGCGCGCCTCGTCCTTGGCGACGGCCCAGGGGGCGGTGTCCTCGATGTAGTGGTTCGCGGCATGGACGAGCTCCATCACCACGTCCTTGCCGCCCACGTAGTCGAGCTCGTCCATGTGCTCGGCATAGCGCTCCTCGATGCCGAGAGCGATGTCGCGCAGCGCGTTCTCCTTGGTCGCCCAGCCCTCCGCAGGCACGGGCGTCCTGTCGTCGAAATACTTCGCGCTCATGTTGAGGGTGCGGGAGACGAGGTTGCCCCAGCTGTTGGCCAGGTCGGCGTTGTAGACCTGCTCCATGCGCTCGAAGCTGATGGCGGAGTCCTCGCCGTGGACGACGTCAGTCATGAAGTAGTAGCGGTAGCCCTCGACGCCAAGAAGGTCGACCACGTCCTGCGGCGCGATGGCGTTTCCGCGGGACTTGGACATCTTCTCGGCCCTGCCCGTCTCGGAGTTGCGGACCGTGAGGAACCCGTGCGCGAAGACGTGCTCCGGCAGCGCCTCGCCGATGGCCATGAGCATCGCCGGCCAGATCACGCAGTGGAAGCGGATGATGTCCTTGCCCACCACGTGGTACTGGGCGGGCCAGCGGCGCGCGTACTCCTTCGCCATGTCGGGATTGCCGAATCCGACGGCCGTGGCATAGTTGAGCAGGGCGTCGAACCAGACGTAGGTCACGTGCCTCTCGTCGAAGGGCACGGGGATGCCCCAGTCGAAGCTCGTGCGACTGACCGAGAGGTCCTGCAGTCCGCCCTCCACGAACGAGCGGACCTCGTTCATGCGGAAGTCGGGCTGGACGAAGTCGGGATGCTCGTCATAGAGCTTGAGGAGACGATCCTGGAAGGCTGAGAGCTTGAAGAAGTAGGACTCCTCCTGCACGCGCTCGAGCGGACGGCCGCAGTCGGGGCAGAGGTGCTTGCCGGCGGTGTGGTTCTCCTCGTCGGACTTGCGCACCTGGTTCTCGGTGAAGTAGGTCTCCTCGGGGACGCAGTACCACCCGTCATAGCTGCCCTTGTAGAGGTACCCGGAGTCCTTCATGCGGTTCCAGAGGTACTGCACCGCCCGGTACTGGCGCGGCTCGGTCGTGCGGATGAAGTCGTCGTTGGAGATCTCGAGCTCCTGCCACAGGTCCTTGAAGAGGGGCGCCTGCGAGTCGCACCACTCCTGCGGCGTCATGCCGTGGTCGGCCGCGGCCTCGGCGACCTTCTCGCCATGCTCGTCCATGCCCGTGAGGAACTTGACGTCGTACCCCCTGGAGCGACGGTAGCGCGCCTGCACGTCGCAGAGCATGGTGCAGTAGGCGGTACCGAGATGCGGCGCTGCGTTGACGTAGTAGATGGGGGTGGTGATGAAGAACGGCTGCTTCTCGGACTGGGCCATGGCGTACGACTCCTCATGATGGATTCTGGCTCGACAACTGGTTGATTGTAGCGCACGGAACCCACGTCTCGCCCCTTGGGGCGCCCATCAGCACAGGGGCCTGCGCGACTGGTCGCGCCTACTCTGTCGAGGAGAGCTCGACCACGCGGTCGTACACCTCCGCCCTTCCCAGCGAGAAGGACCGGGCAAGACGCTTGGCGAGCACCGTCTTAGGCTCGCCCTCCGAGAGGCCGCGGACGATCTCCTCGTCGAGCGTGAGCCCCGCGTCATCCGACGCGCCGCGACGGCGGGCTTCCCACTCGGCACTCGTTGGGGGCGCGATGACGATGACGCACTCGCCGCGAATCTCCTCGCGGCTGGCGATGGCCTCCGCCAGAGCCGGCGCCAAGTCACGCACGACCTCCTCGTGAATCTTCGTGAGCTCGCGAACGAGGGCAACGCGACGCGCGGGCATGACCTCGGCCACGGTCTGGAGCGTCGCCGCGACGCGCCGGGGGGACTCGTAGACCACGAGCGCCCCGGGGATGGCGGCGAGCTCGTTCAGGCGCTCGAACTGGGCGGCATGCTTGCGCGGGAGGAATCCCTCGAAGAAGAAGTGCTCGCACGCGATGCCCGACGCCACGAGCGCGCAGGTGACGGCCGAGGGACCGGGTATCACCTCGACCGGCAGGCCCC
>DCZG01000004.1:45023-67518 GCA_002331575.1 Atopobium sp. UBA2090
GTCCGAGGCGAAGGCCACCCGATCCCCGTTCGCGATGCGCTCGAGCGTCGGGGCGATGCGCTCTGACATGACATTCTCGTCGCAGCGCTGCAGGGACACGTGGATGTCGAAGGCCGAGAGGAGCTTGCCCGTGACGCGGGTGTCCTCGCAGAGGACGACGTCGGCGCGAGAGAGCACGTCGCGGACGCGGGGTGATGCGTCGGAGAGATTGCCGATGGGCGTCCCGACCATCGAGAGGATGCCAGCGGCTCCCGGTTCCGTCACGAGAGCATCCCCCTCTCGAAGGTCGCGAGCGCGAGACGTGCGTCCCAGCTGGCGAGAAGACCCGAGGTCTTCCAGGTCTGGAAGAACCACGCGGGAAGGCCTCCATAGGCATCGAGCTGCTCGGACGCATAGATGCGTTCGAGCGCGATGCGACCCTCGGGCGTCATCGAGGAGTCGGCCATGGGCAGCGACGCCGACCACTTGCCGACCATCACGGGCATCCCGCAGCGGCTGGCGTCGGCGATGCGCTCGCGGCTCTTCTCCACCATCCTGCGCACCCCGGAGGGACCGGCGACGTCGATCTTGAAGTTCGTGCGGTCGAGATGACAGTCGAGCCAGACGTTGACGTAGCGGCTCTGCGCCATGAAGCGCCGCCAGGCAGAGGGATATCCGCCGTCGGGCATGATGACCACGGGGTCCTCCCCCGCCGCCGCGCGAACGAGCTCGTACGCCTCGCGATAGTAGTTGCGCAGGAAGTGCACGGGCGCCCCGTCGGTGAGCGTGAGACCGTGGCGCACCTGCGGCGTCACCTCGTCTGCCAGCTCGATTCCGAAGAAGCCCACCCGCGACGCGTAGCGCTTGGAGAGCGACGAGATGACGTCGAGCTCTCGCTCCCGCACGCTGCGCGGATCCGAAACGTCCTGATCCTCGTCGTCGGAGACAGGTGCGCCGGGGTGGGTGTCCAGGACGAAGACGACCTTGATGTCGTACTCCTCGGCCCATTCGAGCGCACGGTCGACGTAGTCGACGCAGCCCACATAGGAGCCGGGGTTGGGGCCGTCCGCCCCGTAGGCGTACCAGGGGACGGGGAGACGCACCGCGTTGAGGCCACGCGCGGCGATGCGCGAGAAGTCCTCGGCGGTGATGAACGTATCGCGATGGCGGCGCACGACCTCGGCATAGGCGTGCCCTCCGAGTGCCTTGACGAGCGCGGGCTCGTCAAGGGCACCGGACCCCGCGAAGATCTCCGGCGTGACCCATGACTCGAGCGTCAGCCAACCGGTGAGGTTGACGCCGTGCAGTGCCTTCTCGGCCATGTGTCTTCCTCCTCCTCGTGCTTCCCAAAAACGAGTATAGCCGCCCTGTCGCACCTTCCCCGCGCGATGCGGACAGACTCAGTCGACGAAGTAGCTCGCGCAGTTGTTGGGGGTCTCATAGACGTCGACCTGCGAGACCGGCATCCCCTTCTCGACCATGCGGTCGGCGAAGTAGCACGCGAGGTTCTCCGCCGTCGTGCGGAACGGCAGGATCGTGAGGGAGAAGCCCTCCTCCTCGAGACTCTCGATCGTCTTGGGCATGAGTGAGCCCTCCTCCACGAGGAAGGTGTGGTCGAGCTCCTCGGTGAGGTCTCGCAGCGCGTGCTTGAAGACACCGAAGTCGACGACCATCCCGCGCATGGTCCCCTCCGTCTCGAGCGACTCCTGGCGCAGGTAGCACACCACGCGCCAGCGGTGACCGTGGAGGTTCTCGCACTTGCCATAGTAGTCGGTGAGGAAGTGCGCCCCATCGAAGCTGCTCTCCGTCTTGAGTCCGTACATGCCGTCTCCTTCCGACCACGCCCTAGGGCATGGGCACGACCTTTGCCTCGACGAACCACCGTGGGCCCTCGTAGAAGAGGTAGGTGGACTTGCCTCCCACACGAATTGTATAGCGCATTCCCGTGCCGCCCGTCTTGAGAGAGCAGGCCTGACGGCTATCGAGCACGCGATCTATGTCGTAGCGCACGCCATCGGCCCATACCACCGCGAGCGGCGTGACGTTGCCGTCGGGGTCGGTGCGCGAGACGACCTCGACGTAGCGCTTCTCTCGCGTCGCCACCTGTCTCATAACCGCCAGACCTCCCCTCGCTACGCAAAGTACGAGACGGGATGCGTGAAGTGGTCACGCTCGGGATCGAGCGAGGCGAGCGCGGGACTCGCCAGCTCGGAGAGTCTGCGGACGGCATGGTTGCCATAACGCAGACGAAGTCCGTCGACCGCCTGGTCGAGCGATGCCATCCTGAGCCGCGCCGCCTCCACGCCGTCGAGGTCGAGCTGGACGGGACCGCCCGCCGGCACGAGGCACGACGCGCGTACGCCGATGGCGCGGATCTTCTCGTGACGGAAGTCCCAGTCCGCGCAGAGAAGGTCGGCAGCACCCGCACAGAGCTCGCTCGTGATGTTGGTCGGTCGAAAGAGCCGTCGCTGCCTCGAGCGGCCGAGGAGACTCTCCGCGTCGCGTCCCGAGACGCCCACGCACGTGGCCGCAAGCCCGAGGGCGCGCAGGCGCTGCGCGACCGACTCGCCCATGAGCCACACGACCTGGCGCGCCGTCACGGCATCCTCGACGTCGAAGGGGCACGTGATGCCGTTTCCCACGCTCTTGACCTCGCGGCCGACGTCGACCGAGGCGAGATCGAGCGGGCACACGGGGCTCTCGTCGAGGCCGCGCGCGAACGAGCGCACCACGATGCCCATCTTACCGAGCATGCCTCGGACGAGCTCGTCGGGTGCCTGCGCGAGCTGGCCTATGGTGAGGATGCCGACGCGCGCGAGCTTGCGCGCGGTGGCGGGCCCCACGTAGAGCAGGTCGGACACAGGCGCACCCCAGACGAGACGCATGCAGTTCTCGGGGGTGACGCACATGAAGCCGTCGGGCTTGTCGTGGTCGGAGCCGAACTTGGCGAAGATCTTGTTCCACGAGAGCCCCACCGATACCGAAAGCCCCAGCTCCGTGCGGACGCGCTCCGATATCTCCTGGGCGACGAGCTCGGGGTCCCCTCCGGAGAGGTGGACCGAGTTGGTTATGTCGAGCCAGGCCTCGTCCGGTCCGAAGGGCTCCACGAGGTCGGTGTAGTCGTAGTAGATGCGGCGCGCGAGATGAGAGTACCGCCGGTAGAGCTCGAAGCGCGGCGGCACGACGACGGCGTCCGGGCAGGCGCGGCGAGCCTCCCACAGCGCCGTGCCCGTCTTGACCCCTCGGCGCTTTGCCTCGTAGCTGGCTGTGAGCACGATGCCGTGGCGCGTGTCCTCGTTGCCGCCCACCACGACGGGCAGGCCGCGCAGGTCCGGGCGCTCGGCCTGCTCGACGCTGGCGTAGAAGGCGTTCATGTCCGAATGCACGATCACGCGTGAGGTGTCCATCCCGTTCTCCCCTCTCCTCATTCTAGAACGTTTGTTCGCATAGTAGAAGAGGCGCGGGACAGGAATGGGCCGACATCACCGACGCGGCGAGGGGCGGCTGTGCTCATTCGGCGAAGTGAGAAAATCGTGTTCAATCGGCGCCTAGACCGGGCGAGGTCTCGACCTCCCCGAAACGTCCCCTTTGAACAGCGCGTTGCCGTCGTGCGCGTCAGCCTGTGGTCAGGTAGCGGGCAGACAGCGGTTCGCTGACGGTCAGGTTGCGGTAAGAACTCCCCCTCATACTCTCCTCAGCCATTCATCGAGAAGAGAGGCAGCACGATGGCACTATTCATCTCACACGCATCAGCGCTGAGGATGCTCATGTCCCCGCGGCTTTCGTCGCTCGTTCGATACGCACGGCTGGCAGATGATGACGCCATCGCTCTCGAGTCCGAACCATCAGCCATCGACGAAAGCGTCTCCCGGCTCTGCGTCCTTCTCGGCATTTCGGAGATCGAGCTCGGGCGCATTGACCTTATCGTCAGGCGCGGGACGTCGCGGAAAAGCACGTCACGGGTCCGTTATCACAGCTGGAGTGGGTCCATGCCGCGCGGCGCCTTTCTGCGAGTTGCAGACGGACTATACCTGAGCACGCCCGAGTTCTGCTTCCTGCAGCTCGCCGGAAGTCTGCCCATGACCGACCTCCTTCTCTTGGGCATGGCTCTCTGCGGGAGCTACTTCCCCGCTGACACGGAGCGTGGGTTTGTAGACGGAAGTCCCACGACGAGCGTGAGCAAGCTCACCGCGTTTCTCGCTGACGCCAAGAGATGCAAGGGGGTAGACCGGGCGAGAAGTGCGACCGCTCACCTCGTCGACGGTGCGCGTTCACCTATGGAGAGCTCGCTGCTACTGGTTCTCACGCTCCCACGGACCATGGGCGGGTTCGGTCTGGCCAAGCCGACCCTGAACGGAATGGTACGACTCTCCGACGGCGCGCGGGCGATCTTCGGCTATCCCATACTCCGACCTGATCTGCTCTTCCCAGGAGCACTGCTGATAATCGAGTATCTGGGCAGAGCGTTTCACAAGGACCCCGAAAGGGACATCCGTCGAGAGCTCGCGCTCAGACACGATGGCTTTGACGTGCAGTTCGTCTCAATCGGACAGATCATGGACAGTCGACAGCTGTATGAGATCGTCAAACGGGTGGCCTCCGCCACCGGCAAGAAGATGCGACCGGCATCGGCCGCTATCGTCGCCAAGCGAATCGCCCTCATCGACCGCCTGATACCCAAGAGAGAGAACGTTCTCGATGGTGAGTGCCTGCGCTACGAAAGGACATGGTGGGCGCTGCCGAGGTGCCTGGCGTAGCGCTGGGCAAACGCTCCCACGACAAGGTACGAGGCCTGATGCCAATCCCCGAAGGATCCTTTGCCGTTTTTGTGGACAGCCCAACTGGGCAAACGTCGCTGAGACAAAAGGACGTTATCGGTACCCCCAGGTAGACGGCTCACGGGCTGTGCCAATAATCCAAAAGGATCCTTTGACGTTATTGCGGACAGCCCAACTGGGCAAACGTCGCTGAGACAAAAGGGGTTTATCGGTACCCCCAGGTAGACGGCTCGCGGGCTGTGCCAATAAGCCAGAANNGCTTGTCGCCTGTGCCAATAATCCGAAAGGATCCTTCGACGTTAGTGGCACAGCCCGCGCGCGGGGTTTCACGATTCAGCTTGTTGCCGAGAAGAACGAACTCCTCGCGAACCGCACTCGGCGGAACTACTCGGCGCTGGGAGCGCCGCTCCCGGGATCGCCGCCGTTGGAGCTGCTGCCGTCACCGTTACCGCGAGGCCCACGGTGCCGACGCCTCTTGGGCTTGGCCTCCCCGTCGCCCTGCTGTGCCTGCGGCGCGGGGTTCTTTGGCTTGGGCTGCTGCTGCGACGCCGCGCCGCCCCTGTCACCGGGATGGCGGGTGCGCTTGGCGGCGTGCTTCGGCGCGGGCTGCTGCCCCTGCTCGTCAGTCGACGTCGCGTCGACACCAGAGCCGGCAGCATGGTGATGGCGCCGACGACGAGAGGACAGGACCTCCCCCTCGGGGGCCGGGGACGCGCTCTGCTCGGTTGCGCGCGGCTCCTGCCCGACCGTCTCGCCCTGCTGGGCGGCATGAGCACCACGGTTCTTGTGACGACGGCGACGGCTCGGCGTGGCGACCTCGTCCGTCGACTCGCCCTCCACGGGAGACGCGGCGGGCTTGGCCTGCGCTGCAGGCGCCTCGTTGCCCTGACCACCCTGGGAACTGCCGCGACGGCGCTTCCGCTTGGTCTCGACGAAGATGTCGGCCTGGTCGACCGTCTCCACCGGAGTGACGCCGTTCTTGCGGTCGAGCTCCGCGAGGGCCATCTGGACGTCAGGAGACTGCAGATGGTTGAGCACGTCGCGGGCCACGGTGTCGGGCCTGCACGCACAGCCGAGCTCCTCGGACTTCTTGACGGCCGCCTCGGAGGCGGTCATGTCGGCGAGCGCCACGCGAATCTGCTTGCCGTTCTCGAGACGCAGGCAGATCTGCTCCTTGGGCGTATCGTACTCGACGATCTTGCCCTTGCCGAGCGGCGTGTCGATCACGGCGTTGCGCTTGGGCGCACGGCCCTTGAAGTCGCGATACGCCTCGAACTCGTAGCGCAGGCAGCACATGAGACGGCCGCAGGCCCCCGAGATCTTGGTCGAGTTGAGCGGAAGGTCCTGCTCCTTGGCCATGCGGATGGAGACGGGCTCGAAGGAGAGGCCGAAGCGCTGGCAGCAGAGCTCCTGGCCGCAGTGGCCGTAGCCGCCCACGATGGCGGCCTCCTCGCGCACGCCGATCTGACGCATGTCGATGCGCTGGTGAAGCTCTCGCGAGAGGTCGCGCACGAGCTGGCGGAAATCCACACGGTCCTCGGACGCGAAGTAGCACACGGCCTTGTCACCGTCGAAGAGGTACTCCACACCCACGGGCTTCATGTCGAGGCCATTCTCCGCGACGAGGCGACGGAACGCGGGCATGGCCGCGTCGCCCTTGTCGGCGAGCTCCTCGGCATGGTCCAGGTCGGCGTCGGTGGCGATGCGCAGCACGTCGCGGAGCTGGGAATGGCCGATGGTCTCGGCGAGCTCCTCGTCAGTCACCTCGCGGGCGTCGGCGACGGCGAGACCGATCTCGAGCCCTCGCTCGGTGGTGCAGATGACGTGGTCGCCCTCCTGGGCGCCGGTGTCAGCCGGGGAGAACCAGAGGTCCCTGGCGGCAAACTTGAACTTCACCGGGATGACGGTGGGCATGTGAGTGCCTCCTTGATGCTGAGGAGCATGACCTCGAGGGTCAGCTGAGACGAGACGTTGTGCTCGAGGTCATCGGCGGCGCGGCTGGTCGCCTCGAGCGCCCTGAGAGCACCTTGGGTGTTGGTTGCGGCAGCGAGGCGGTCGACGACGTCGGCGGCATCCGCGTTGACGATGGGCTCCGCCACGTCCTCGCAGCGGAGAAGGACGTCGCGCAACACGGAGTCGATGGCAGCGAGGACCTCCATCATACCCGAACGCTCGCGAGCGGAGAGCTCGCGTTTGTTTGCGGCCTCCACCTGCTTGAGCGCTGCGGACGTGAGAAAGTCGGAACTCTGCTTGAGGGCGGCCTCCTGCGCGTCTCGCACGTCGGCGAGCGGCACGCGTGCGCCGTCGAGAAGCTCACGAGCCGACTGGAGCACGTCCCACGAGTCGTCGCGGGCGAGCTCCCCCATGATGCGCACGACGGAGCGGCGCACCTTCCTGCGCGAGTCGGACGCGAGGAACTCGACGGCCCTCATCGGCGTGCCAGCGACGGAGAGGGCTATCCTCGCCTCCCGCTCCGACGCGCCGGAGCGCATGACCTCGGAAAGGGCGGCTCCGGGGGCGACCACCTGGAAGGGAACCACCTGGCACCGCGAGACGATCGTGGGCAGGACGGTCTCCTCCGAGCGGGCGACGAGGATGAATATGACGTCGGCCGGAGGCTCTTCGATGGTCTTGAGCAGGGCGTTCGCGGCAGCACCGCGAAGAAGCCCCGCACGCTCCATGATGTAGACCTTGCGGTCCGCCCGCGCTGGCGCGAGGGACACGCCGTCGATGATCTCGCGTACCTGGTCGACGAGGTAGCCGGTCACGCTTCCGGGGACGAGCCAGTGAACGTCGGGATGCGTTCGGTGCACGACGCGGATGCACTCGTCGCAGCTCCCGTCACCTCCGTTCGGGCAGACGGCGCACATGGCCAGGGCCGTGGCGGCGTCCTCCATGCCGCTGCCCGGGGCGCCGACGAAGAGGTACGCATGGCACAGCCGGTCCTCTTGGACGGCCGCGACGAGAAGGTCCTTGGCGCGGGGCTGGTCGACGATGCGGTCGAGGGCGGCGGCGCTAGACATCCTCGATGCGCCCCCTCAAACCGGGCACGACCTCGGAGATGACGTCCATCACGCGGGCGTAGACCTCATCGACGGTCCCCGAGGCGTCCACGACCCGGACGCGCACGGGATTGTCCTCGGCAATCTGCAGGTAGGCGTCGCGCACGCGAGACTGGAAGGCAAGCCCCTCCCCCTCGAGGCGATCGGCTCCGCCCGCGACGGCACGGGAGAGTGCAACCTGGGGATCGAGGTCGAGAAGGACGGTGAGGTCGGGAACGAGACCGCAGCTTCCGAGCACGTTCGCCCGACCGACGAGGCCGGAGGAGAGACCGCGTCCGCCCGCCTGGTAGGCGTAGGTGGAGTCGTAGAAACGGTCGCAGATGACGAGCGTCCCCACCTCGAGGGCGGGTTCGATGGCCTGGCGCACGAGCTGGGCACGAGACGCCTCGTAGAGGAGAAGCTCGCACTCGTCGCACATCTCGGCGTTCGCCGGATCGAGGAGCATCGCGCGGATGCCCTCGGAGATGGCCGTGCCGCCGGGCTCACGAAGGCCGAGAACGTGCTCGCCCGCATCCTCGAGCGCACGGAGGACGCGCGCCGCTTGCGTTGACTTGCCGCACCCGTCCCCTCCCTCGAAGGTGACGAGCGCACCGCGGACCTGCGACGCGCCTGTGCCGGCTGCAGCCATGGCGGCCTCTACGATTTCTTCTTGGACGTGCTCGAGCGCCTGCCGCCCCTCGAGGAGCCGCCCCTCCCGCCGCGGGAGGACGCCTCCTTCTTCTCCCTGCCGGGACATTCGAGATTGGGGCAGAGCTTCCAGGGCCCTCGCGCGGTCGTGACCACCACGAGCGGAGCCCCGCACTCAGGGCAGTACTCGCCCGTGGCCTCGAGCTTGCCGCGAGCCGGCAGCGGATAGCTCGTCCCGCAGACATCGTAGTTCGTGCAGCGGATGAAGCGCTTGCCGGTGCGCTCGGACTTGTGGGCGACGAGGTCGCCGTGGGTGCCGGCCGCCTTGCACGCGGGACACTCCCCCACCACCACGTCGGGCTCCTGGTTGGTGGGGCAGGCGGGGTTGATGCAGGTCTCGTACGGGCGGCTGCGGAAGGGATGGACCTTGACGCGCGGGGCGCCGCACTCGGGACAGACGGCGCCGTCCCCGTCGATCGGCTCGATCTTGCCCTGGGGCAGCGGATAGGTGACGTCGCAGTCAGGCCAGCCCATGCAGCCCGCGAAGCTGCCGCGGGTCTTGGCGGAGGTCTTGACCACGAGGTCCTTGCCGCACTTGGGGCAGACGCCGATCTTGGCGTCGGCGGTCACGGCCCCCGCGATGGCCTCCGAGAGGTCCTCCTTGTGCTCGATGAGACCGTCGAGCATGCCGGCGAGAAGCGCGCGGGAGTGCGTGACGACCTCGTCCTGCGTGTCCGCGCCCTTCGCGACCTTCGTCATGTCGTCCTCGAGCTCGGCGGTCATGCCCGGCGTGGTGATGGGGGGCGCGTACTCGGCGAGCGCGTCGATGATGGCCATGCCCAGCTGGCTGGGCTCACAGGGGTCGTTCTTGAGGTACTTGCGCTGGTAGAGCGTATCGATGATCGAGGCTCGCGTGGACTTGGTGCCCAGTCCGAGACGCTCCATCTCCTGGATGAGCTTGGCCTGGCTGTAGCGGGCGGGGGGCTCGGTCTGCTTGGCCTCGAAGCCCATTGCGGTGACGTCGCAGACGTCGCCCTCGGCGAGCGCGGGGAGAAGGTCGTCCTTCTTCTGGCCGTAGGGGTAGACGGCCTTGAAGCCCGGCTTCACGAGCACCGAGCCGGAGGCCGAGAAGGGCTCACCGGACACGTCGAGGCGGACCTTGGTGTGGTCGGTCACGGCCGGGTCCATGAGCGTCGCGAGGAAGCGGCGGGCGATGAGGTTGTAGAGCTTCCACTCGGCCGGCTGGAGGTCGTCGGGATTGGCGGCAGCCGTCGGGTAGATGGGCGGGTGGTCGGTGTCCTCGGTCTTGCCTCGCGTGGGATGGAGCTTCTCCTGGCCGAGGATTCCCTTGCAGGCGGAGGCGTACTGCGGCACCGAGGAGAGCGTGCGGACGCAGGCGCGCAGGTCGAGCGAGGAGGGATACACGGTGTTGTCGACGCGCGGATACGAGACGAGGCCGCTCATGTAGAGGCTCTCGGCAAGGCGCATGGTGCGGGCGGGAGAGATGCCCTCGGAGGCGGCGGCCGCCTGGAGGGAGGTGGTGTTGAACGGTGCGGGTACCTTCTGGGTGATGCTGTTGTGGGTCACGGCGGTGACGGTCGCGGCCTTCGCGCCCTTCACACGCGCGTACGCCGCATCGGCCGCGTCCTTGTCCCAGAACCTCGCCGTGGCGTGGGCGATCTTGAACGACTCTCCCGCCTTGGCGGCCTCGCCCGAGATGACCCAGAAGTCCTTGGGGACAAAGGCCATCCGCTCGCGCTCCTTCTCGACGACGAGGGCGAGGGTGGGCGTCTGCACACGACCGGCAGAACGGGTATTGCCGAGACCGGAGAAGCGCGCCGTGGTGAGGTAGCGCGTGAGGGCGGCGCCCCAGATGAGATCGATGTACTGGCGGCTCTCACCGGCGTCAGCGAGGTCCTGGTCGAGGTCGACGAGGTTCGCGAAGGCGTGGTCGATCTCACCCTTCGTGAAGGCGGAGTAGCGGGCACGCGAGACAGTCACGCCAGGTGCCGCGGAGCGGATCTGACGGAGCGCGTCAGATCCGATGAGCTCACCCTCGCGGTCGAAGTCGGTGCCGATGATTACGGCGTCAGCCTTCTTGGCGAGGTTCTTGAGCGAGCGGATGATCTCCTTCTCGACGGGCTGCTTCTCGATGGGCGCCCACACGAGGTACGGAAGACTCGGAATCTTCCAGCTCTTGATGTCGACGCCATCGGCAAGGAAGGGCTTGCGCTTGCTCTTGTAGGGAGGGCGACCGAGGGCAGCGGGAATGTTGGCAGGCAGGTGGTCACCGTCGGCGGTGAGACCATACCAGCCCTCCTTCTCGTCGTACTTGAGCTCGGGGGGAAAGTCGGGCTGAAGGATGTGGCCGCGCAGACCGATGGTCACGTAGTCGTCCCCGCCGTGGCGGAAGCGATAGATGGGCGTGGCATAGACCTTGTCGGCAGTCGGCTTGCCTGACTCCGACAGGAGTCGCGCGATCTGCTGCGCGGCGTCGTTCTTCTCGGTGACTACAAGAATCAAGAGGCGGTTTCCTTTGTTGGATCGTGGACGGCTCGGGTGCGACCTGCCGGGCTACTCCTTCTCGAACTCGTGCTCCTCGTAGTCCTCGCGGGTCCACTTGAGCGCCGCCTTGCCGTCGCGCGCGACGATCGCGTAGCGGGCGATGGCGAGGGCGACCTCGTAGAGGGCGATGAGCGCCGCGAACATGAGGACCATCGTGACCGGCGAGGCGTCGGGCGTGACGACGGCGGAGAGGACCATGAGGCCCACGTAGACGTAGCGCCACTGCTCGCGGAAAGTCTTGTAGGGCACGATGCGGAGGGTCGACAGGTAGAAGATCACGATGGGGATCTCGAACGCGATGCCGAAGCCTATCTCGAGCAGCATGAAGATGTTGAGGTAGTCCTCGGCGTCGGCGAGGTTGTTGGCGAAGTCGAAGGTCTGGTTGAGCAGCCAGCCGAAGGCGGCCTGCTGAATCACGAAGTAGCAGAAGATCATCCCGAGGAAGAACAGGGCGACCATGGCGGCCACGGTGGGCACGACCCATCTGCGCTCGCTCTCCTTGAGGGCGGGCAGGAAGAAGGCCATGAGCTCCCAGATGATGATCGGCGTGCAGATGATGCACCCGAAGAAGAAGGCCACCTTGAAGCGGATGGTGAAGCCGCCGAGCACCGTCGTGACGGTGAGCGTGCTGCCGCGCATGGCCTCGCGGATGGGGTCGATCATGATGTCGATGAGCGTGGGGGTCGCCTCGTACACGATGACGGTGACGATGAGAACGGCGACCACGATGATCGTGAGCCTGCGGCGGAGTTCGCCGAGGTGATCGGTCAGGGGCATACGTGCTGGTCCGATAGGCATGGGATCGTTGGGTGCGGGATGGCCTTAGGCCTCCTCGCTCCCGTCCTCCTTCCCGGTCTGCGCGGCGGGCTCCTCGACGGGGGCGGGCGCGGTGGCGTCCGTCTCGACGGGCGCGGCGGCGGTCGGCTTCTTGGCGCGCGCGGTCCGCGTCGGCCTCATCGAGTAGAGGTCCTTGGCGCTCGCAGGCTTGGGCTCCTCCGCCTCCGGTGCGGGCGCAACCTCGGGAGCGGCCTCAGGAGCCTCAACCTCCGCCACGGCGCTCGCATCGACGTCGGAGTCGGAGTCGACGTCAGCCGCGGGAGCAGACGCGTCCGCAACCACGGGCTCCGCGGGAGCCTCGGCTGCCGCCGCCTCGCGAGCGGCCTTCTCAGCAGCGAGACGCTTCTTGCGCTCGGCGAAGGTCTCCGTCTTGTCCGGACGCGACGAGGCGCCGGCTTCGGACGAGTCGATGTCCGCGTCGTCGTCCGCGGCGGCCTCGCGCTTGCGGTTGGGCTTCTTGGGCGCGTCGCTCATGGCCTCGGTCGCCGGGTCGACGATCTCAGTCTGGACGACTTTGGTGAAGCCCTCCTGCGCATCCCTGAACTGCCTCAGGGCACGGCCGACGGTGCGGCCGATGCCCGGCAGCTTGTCGGGGCCGAAGATCATGAACGCAAAGAGCAGGATGATGACGAGCTCTGTCTCTCCGATGCCAAACACGGCTGTGCTACCTCCCACGTCGTGTGCCTGCGAAGCCTAGTTATACCCGAAGGGCGACTCGCGCCGCCCGAAGAACTACTCCTCGGTGCTGACGTTGAGCTCGTCGTCCATGCCGAGCATCGAGAGGATGCGCGAGACGTTGCGCTGCGGATTGGTCACCGCGAACGCCACGCCGGCGTCCGCGGCACGATGCGCCGCCCCCACGAGAACGCCGATGCCCGTCGAATCAATATACGACACGTCCGCGACGTCAACGCTCACGGAGGAGACGCCGTCGATGATCACGGCGTCGATGACCTCACGAAGCTCCGACGCATTGGAGACGTCGACTTCTCCCGCAACGCTCACGCGCCGCGCGTCGCCCGTCGATGTGATGCTGGTGGTCAGACTCATGGATACCCCCAAACGCACTATAGGCTGGTGTTTGACTTGCTCGCGAGGGTGTCGGACAGACCCTGCGTCGTGCTGGTGGACGACGTGCCGGATGTGGCAGACGTCCCCGAGGTGGTGCTCGTCGCGCTCGAGTTGATGGCCGCGATGCGCTTCTCGGCATAGCTCTTGGCACCATACTCGTCGTCCGCGTCGGTGGTCTCGGCCTGCTGGTAGGCGGAGAGCGCCGAGGTCGAGTCACCCGAGATCTCATAGGCGAGACCGAGGTTCGCCCAGGCGGGGCCGTAGTCGGGCGAGTCCGTCGTGATCTGCTGGAGGGCAGAGATGGCACCCGAGGTGTCACCCTTGTAGAGCAGGCAGAGCGCGCTGTCGACCTTCACCGAGTTGGAGTCGTTGAGCGCGAGGTACTGGTCGAAGTATGAGATGGCCTTGTCGAGAAGGTCGTTGCCGTGCGTGGTGTCGGCGTCCGTCGTGCCACTGTAGACGACCTGATAGCCCCACTGCATGTAGTCGCGCCCGAGGTTGAGCAGCGTGGCGAGGTTGTTCGGGTCGTTGGCGAGCTTGGACTCGAGCGAGGACACGAGGGTCTCGTACTCGGAGTCGATCGTGTCGACGGTGTTCGTCGTCGAGGTGCTCGACGAGCTGGACGAGCTGTCCGAGCTGGACGAGCTCGTGCTCTCGGACGTGGAGGCGTCCGCGGAGCTGCTCTGGTCGGTGGTGGTGCTCGAACTGCTCCCGGAGAAGATCGACGAGAGCGAGGGCAGCATCATGGAGAGCGCCATGACCACGGCGATGACGGCGATGGCAATCCTCGCGCCGAGCGAGAGCCCGCCCTGCTGGGGCTTGGTGCTCGCCGAGGACTTGGCGGTCGTCTTGGTCTTGTTGGCAGCCGAGCTGCTTCGACTCTTATTCTTGCTCTTGTTCTTGGATTGCTTGTTGTTCATGGCCAAGCCGGTTCCTCTCGAACTCATGGACGTATGGCACCTGCTCTTGCAACACTTTAGGGTAGAGCACTTCGCCCCGCTTGGGGCGGGGCGAAGCCAACGAGAGCGATTTTACAGAACTGTGCCAAAAGCCGCTATGCGCGGGCGACCTTCGCGAGACGTGCGGAGACGAGCTTGACGGCCACCACGAAGACGTCGAGGGCGCGCGACAGCTCGTCGAGCGACGGGTAGGTGGGGGCGATGCGGATGTTGGTGTCGTGCGGATCCTTGCCGGAGGGCCAGGTGGCGCCAGCGGGGGTCATCTTGACGCCGAGGTCGGCAGCGAGCTTGACGATAGCCTTCGCGGACCCCTCGGGACCGTCGAACGAGACGAAGTAGCCACCGGTGGGATGCGTCCACGTCGCGCAGCCGAGCTCACCGAGCCCCTCGGTGAGCTTCTGCTCGACGAGCGCGAAGCGCGGGCCGACGATGGCGGCGTGAGCGCGCATGTGAGCCTTGACGCCGTCGAGATTCTTGAGGAAGAGCACGTGCGCGAGCTGGGAGAACTTCTCCGGCGAGACGCGCATGACGGAGAAGGCGCCGCGGATCTCGGCCATGTCCGCAGCGGACGCGGTGACGTAGGCCATGCCGGAGCTCGGAAAGGTGACCTTCGCCGTCGAGCCGAACTCGTAGACGAGATCGTCTCCGCCCACCTCGGCGAGGGCGTCGAAGATGTTGAGGAGCGGGGTGTCCTTCTCGGTGAATCCGTGGACCGCATAGGCGTTGTCCCAGAAGATGCGGAAGTCGGGCGCCGCGGGACGGAGGTTCGCGAACCTGCGGACGACGTCGTCGGAGTAGGTGATGCCGGTGGGGTTCGCGTACTTGGGCACGCACCAGATGCCCTTGACGGCGGGGTCGGACTCGACGAGGCGCACCACCGTGTCCATGTCGGGACCATCGTCGAGCATGGGCACCGGCACGTTCTCGAGGCCGTAGTGCGCGCTCACCTTGAAGTGCCGGTCGTATCCGGGGCTGGGGCAGAGGAACTTGACCCTCCCCTGCTGGCACCAGGGCTTGTTGCCGCCGATGCCGTGCGTGTAGGCATGGCACACGAGGTCGTGCATGAGGTTGAGACTCGAAGAGCCGTTCACGACCACGTTGGCGGGGTCGACGCCCAGAATCTGGGCGGCGAGGGCGCGCGCAGAGGGCAGGCCGTCAGGCACGCCGTAGTTGTCGACGGGCAGGCCGCCGTCGGTGAGTGTGGTCGTGGAATCGATGAGATCGAGCATGGGGCGGGAGAGCGCCGTCTGCTCGGGGCTCGGCTTCCCGCGGGCCATGTCGAGCTTGAGGCCGAGGGCCTTCAGGTGCTCGGCGTCGCTCTCGATGGCGGCTATGGCGGCATCGAGATCAGCGTCGCTCATGAGCTCGTATGCATTGGACATGGGTTCCTCCTCGGATCGGGTCTGTTTTCGAGTATAGGGTCACCTGAGACGTCCGAGCTGGTACCATGCAACTCATGAAAACATCTTCTAACACCCGAGGCCCCATCCGTCCGAGCTCGCGCTCGGACGAGTACGGCGAGCTGCAGAGGCTCGTCGACGAGGTCTATCGCGTCAATCCCTCCAAGAGCGTGAGCAAGGTCGACGTGGTGGTCGAGGCGGAGGTGCTCGACCTCGGCGACGAGCTCATGGAGGTCGTGGACCTCATCCCCGCGGGGTCGTATCGCCGGGCGCGTCTCTGCGACCAGATCAACTCCGTCGTGACGGCGCACGGCTGGGCCTTCGTCTACGGGACGGTGGAGTAGTGGCGAGAGGGTGCCGCATGGGCGGCTACGCCGTCGGCGGCTCGTCCGTCTCGCCCTCGCCATCGCCGCCGCGCCGACGCTCGCGGACGACACAGGCGATGCGGACGTAGGCGACGCCCAACACGCCCGCGACGACCGAGCCCGCGAGGATGGCGCACTTTGCCGCCATGACCTCGGTGGGGTCGGGGAAGGCGAGTCCCGAGATGAGAATCGACATCGTGAAGCCGAGGCCTCCCATGATGCCGACGGCCACGACCTGCGCCCAGTCGACGTTGTGCGGGAGCTTGGAGAAGCCGACCTTCACGAGCGTATAGGTCACGAGGACGATGCCGAGCGGCTTGCCGAGGACGGCGCCGAAGAACACGCCCAGGGTGACCGGGTCGGCGAGAATGGTCGCCGGGTCGACGCCGACGATTCTGACCTGCGCGTTGACGAAGGCGAACAGGGGCAGGACCAGGAAGTTGACCGGCACCGAGAAGTAGCGCTCCACGCGCTGGAGCGGCGGGGTGACGTGGTGCATGACGCGCTCGACCCGGGCGGCGCCGGCGGTGAAGTCATGCTGGCCGAGCACGTGGGACTCGTCGTCATACGTGTCGTCGAGCTCACGGGCACGCCCGTCGAGCCAGCCCTTGAGTGCGGAGAGGCGAACGTCAGAGCGGGAGGGCAGGAAGAACGCGAGGATGACGCCCGCGAGCGTGGCGTGGATGCCCGAGTTGTACATGCACACCCACAGGACGAGGCCGACGGCCATGTAGGGCTTAACGGAGTACACGCGCATGCGGTTGAGGCCCCAGAGCGCGAGGATGACCGCGAGCGAGGCCGCGCACCAGGGAACGCTCGGCGCCTGCCCATAGAAGAGCGCGATGACCACGATGGCGAGAATGTCGTCGGCGATGGCGAGGGTCTGGAAGAAGACCTTGGTCTCGGGAGAGACCCGGTCGCCCAGGAGCGACATCACGCCGAGCGCGAACGCGATGTCCGTCGCAATCGGCGTCGCCCACCCATGCACGGCGCCGCCGTGGTTGATGGCGAGGTAGATGAGTGCGGGAACCGCCACGCCACCGATGGCGGCGAGCATGGGCAGGGCCGCCTGGCGTGGACGGCGCAGCTGGCCGACGGTGAACTCGTACTTGAGCTCGACGCCCACGAGCAGGAAGAAGATTGCCATGAGGAAGTCGTTCACGAAGGCCTCGACGGAGATCGAGACCGCGAACGACCCGACGCCGAGCGTGAGGGGCGCCTCGAGGAACTCGTGGACGGCCTCGTAGGCATCGGAGTTCGCCACGGCGACGGCGACGAGGGCCGCGAGGACCATGATCGCCGCAGCGACCGTCCCGTTTGAGGTTATCTTCTGGAAGGAGGTTCTCGCCTCGATCCTCCTGATGACTGCGGGGTCACCATAGATGCTTGTCATGCGTGTCCATTCGTGTCGGGGGTACGACGTAAGGGGTCAGTCCGCTCGCACCTGGGGTGCGGCACTGACGAGAGGCCTCTTACAGTCTACCATCCTCCACCTGACGGGCACCAAGTGTGATGAGCTGCTCCACATATACCTTGTCCGCCAGGGCGGAGAGGGCAGCTTGGAGCAGGTCGGACACCTCGGACGAGACGGGCTCCCCGGCCTTGTCGAGAAGGTGCACGCCCTTCGGCGCGGGGGCCTCTGTCGAGAAGCGCGAGGCCATNNCATGGCCTCCTCGAGGGCGCAGCACATCTCATCGTAGGACTGCTCGAGATCGACGTCGACCTCACGCCCGAGACCGATGAGCTGCTGAACCTGCGCGATGGAGAAGACGCGCTTCAGGGAGCAGACGAAGACGAGGTAGGCCACATGGGTGCGCGAATAGCGCTTCTTCACGGGCGCCGGCACGAGCTTGAGTTTGACGTAGTTGTTCACCATCGAACCCGTGAGAACCGTCTCGCCGGGCACGCTCATGAACGAGAGCTCGTCCTGCACCAGCGTGAGCAGCTGGTCGAGGTAGAGTTCGAGACGAGGCAGCTCAGAATAGCGCGACACGTGAAGCGCCGTCATGCGCGAGAAGAGCGCGGCGCGCTCGGCATCATATCCGGACGGTGCTTCCACCTGTTGCTCGGCATTCTCGCTCGCCATGCTTCCTCCCCGTGTCTTCTCGTCTGCTTGTAATACGTATTTTTAGATTATCTAGTTTGACACTCTAGATTCATCTTTGCCAGCGTGGATACTATGATTGTTCCATAGACTTCACGGGCCTTGGGAGGGGCAACGTTGAACGAGCAGCGCATCGCAGTCATCACCGACACCGGGACCGACACGCCCGCAGAGTTCGCAAGGGGGCATGACGTCCGCATCGTGCCTCTCCGCATCATCTTCTCCGACGGGTCGACCTACGAGAGCGGCGTCACGATCACGCCCGAGGAGCTCGTCGAACGTCTCCCCCAGGAAATCCCGACCACATCGCTCCCCTCGCCCGAGGTCATCAAGGCCACCTTCGAGAAGGCGCGCGCCGACGGGTACACGTCGGCGGTCTTCGTGAGCATCTCGTCGGGACTCTCCGCCACCTGCCAGACCGTCCGCATGGTCGCGGACGAGCTCGAGAACTTCCCCGTCACGGTCGTCGACACGCTGAGCATCGGCGTCGCCGCGGGCACCGTGGTCATCGAGGCCGTGAACATGATCGAGCTTGGCGTGCCCTACGGCATGCTCGCGTCGGCGCTCGAGACGGTCTCGCACAAGACGTCGGTGTGGTTCTCCGTCAAGACCCTCACCTACCTGCGCAAGGGCGGCCGCATCAGCGAGGCGGTGTATCGCATCGGGCAGGTGCTCAACATCAAACCCGTCATCACCTGCGACGAAGAGGGCCACTACGTCATGGCCAAGAAGGCCCGTGGCTGGGAGAAGTCGCTCGACACCCAGGTGTCGCTCGCCGCGCAGAAGGCCCGCAACTACCCCAAGGTCCGTCTCGCCATCTCCTGCTCCGCCACCTGCGAGATGTTCGACGAGCTGGAGGCCAAGCTCCGGGCACAGATCGACAACGTGGTCGACGTGGTGTACTCGGGCGTCTCGGCGGACCTTCTCGTCCATACCGGCCCCGACATGGTGGGAATCTGCGTACAGGGACTCTAGCCGGCCGATTCGCAGCCTGCACCAAAAGCCGAGAAGGATCCTTCGACGTTAGTGGTGCAGCGCCAACTGGGCAAACGTCGCCGAGACAAAAAGGCGTTCTTGGTACCCGCAGGTAGACGGCTCGCGGGCCGTACCACTAAGCCAAAACGGTCCTCTGACGTCAGGGGCGAAGCGCCGACGCGACGTTACCGAGCCAGGTCGCCAATCATCCGCAGCACGACCGCGGCACAATGACGGGCGGCCTCGGCCTCGAAGGCGGAGTACTCCACCGTGGACGTCGAGCCGACCTTGTCCGAGATCGCGCGCACGACGACGAACGGCAGCCCGTTGAGCCACGCCGTCTGGGCGATCGCGGTGCCCTCCATCTCGCAGCAGGTCGCGTCGAAGTTCGAGCGGATGCTCTCCTTGTCCTCGACCGTCCGCACGAACTTGTCACCCGAGGCGATGCGACCCTCCCACACCGAGACCCCCGGCGCAGCCGAGCGGGCGGCGCGAACGGCCTGCTCGC
Organism: Atopobium sp. UBA2090; assembly: GCA_002331575.1. Classification (GTDB taxonomy): domain Bacteria; phylum Actinomycetota; class Coriobacteriia; order Coriobacteriales; family Atopobiaceae; genus Olsenella_D. Next base: position 64,254 of record DCZG01000004.1, read on the forward strand.
GGAGGCCCTCGTCGGCGACGAACGTGAGCGTGCCCAGGCCGGGCACCTCGCCGAGTGCGTAGCCGAAGTTGGTGGCGTCGACGTCGTAGTAGAGGGCGTCCGTCGAGACGACGATGTCGCCCACGTCGAGGCGAGGGTCGAGGGCGCCGGCCACCCCGGTGTTAATGATGGCGTCGACGTCGAAGGCGTCGACAAGAACCTGCGCGCAGATGGCCGCGTCGACCTTGCCCACGCCGCTCTTGACCACGACGACGGACGAGCCGTCGAGGGTGCCCGACGCGAACTCCATGCCGGCGATATGCCTGACGTCCACGGAATCCATGGCCTCGCGCAGAAGCGAGACCTCCACGTCCATGGCGCCGATGATGCCGATGACCATTCCGAATCCCCCTGACAAAGAAGCCCGACCCTGTCTACCGAGAAGGACCTACTGCGGATAGGTCATGTGCCTCTCGTCGATGTTCGCGAGCGTCTCGTCGACATAGCGACGCGCCCACCACTTGGCCATGTTGAGGTCGGAGTCGTGCCAGTTGCCGCACTCGGCGGGCTTGGCACCTGGGATCTCGCCCTCGAAGCCCTTCACGAACTCGAAGGCGGCGCGAACCGGCTCCACGATCTCCTTGGCCGTCCACTCACCAAAGAACACGACGTAGAACCCCGTACGGCAGCCCATGGGGCCAAAGTAGATCATGCGAGGGCCCCAGACGGGGTCGTTCCTGAGATAGGTTGCGACGAGGTGCTCCATGGCGTGCATGACGGAGGTGTCCATGACGGGCTCGCGGTTGGGAGCGGTCACGCGAAGGTCGAACGTGGTCGCCACGGCACCCGTCTCGGGGTCGCGGTCGATGCGCGACACGTACACGCCTGGCTCGAGCAGAAGGTGGTTGATGGTGAAGCTCGCGATGTTCTCCATGGTTACTCTCCCTGGTTCGTCGGCATGTTCTCGGCGCTGTGAACGAGCTCGTGACAGGCGACCCACGGCCGACCAGCCAGCGCCCCCACGACGCGGGTCGTAACGCTCGAAGAACTCACACCGTACTTGACGTGCGGACGGACGATGCAGTCAAAGCCGTCCGCGCAGATATCGGAGTATACCACCTCGACACCAAGCTGGTCATAGAGGTCGTCGCCGAGAGCGGCCGTCACGGTCGTGACGATGTCGGCGGACACGATGTCGAGGTCCGCCTCGCGACCGACCTTGACGGGGACGTCGACGCGCGTGACCTTCCAGGTCTCCAGACGCACGAGCGCCGTCTTGTTGAGCACCGAGTTCGGAATCACCTCGACGTTGCCAGAGCTGTCCGTGACCATGGTGGACCGCCAGGTGATGTCGGTGACCTTTCCGGTGACGGTGCCGACGGTGATCCAGTCGCCCGGCTGGATCACGCGGCTCGTCATGAGGGCCATGCCACCGATGACGTTGGAGACCGTGTCCTGCAGGCCGAGCGAGATCGCGACGCCCGTGACGCCGAGGGCGGTGACGAAGGCCGTGGGCTGGATGTTGAAGACGGGTTCGAGCACCGAGAGGAGCGCGATGACCCACACCGTCCCACGGACGAGGTTGATGAAAATCGTGGCGACGCGCAGCTCCATCTTGGCCGTGAGCCGCTTGACGAGCACCTCGAGCAGATGGATGACGACGACGGCGATCGCCACGGCGATGCCGAGCGTGATGGCCCTGCTGGCGAGGTCGGAAAGCGTTGCCTGGTCCATGGCTATCCCTCGATCCTGACGATGGGTGCGAAGCCCTTCATGAGCTTCTTCGTCTGTCCGGTGCGGGTGAACTTGACCTCGATGACGTCGCCGGACGACGAGAGCACCACGCCGGGTCCGAACGTCTTGTGGGAGATGTGGTCGCCGGCCGCAAACGACTCCGCCGTCTTGACGGGATCGCGGCGGACGGGCGTCGGGCTCGCCTCGGCAGGACGCGACGAGCCGCCCGTCGAGCGCGTGTGCGAGCCGAACACATGGCCGCCGTAGACGTCCGACCCGCGCCCGCTGCCGAAGGTGCCATGGCGGTCGCCGCGCTTCTCCCAACCCACTCCCGAGAGCCCGACCGAGCCCACGCCCACGGCCTCGACGTCGGACGCGGGGACCTCGTTCACGAAGCGGCTCCGCGGGTTCGCCTGGACGGAGCCGAACGTGCGCCGCGTGACGGCGTAGGTGAGGTAGAGGCGCTTGCGTGCACGCGTGATGGCGACGTATGCCAGACGGCGCTCCTCCTCGATGCTCGCGGGGTCGCCCTCGTGCGCCTGGTGCGGGAAGATGCCCTCCTCCATGCCCGAGACGAAGACCACGGGAAACTCCAAGCCCTTGGCCGAGTGCACGGTCATCATCGTGACGGCACTCTGCGAGCCGTTGAGCGCGTCGAGATCGGACCTCAGCGCGAGCCACTCCATGAGCGNNGAGCTTCTCCGAGGCGACTGGTGGCAGCTCGGGCTTGGCGGGCTCGACAGGCACGGGGGCCGGCTGGTCGAGCGCTCCCGCCTGCCTCAGCTGCTCAAGGCTCTCGAGCGTCTCGACCACGTCGTCGTGGGCCTCGTCGAACTCGGCCGCCACGCCGTAGAACTCCTTGATGTTCTCGATACGGCCGTCCGCCTCGACCGAGTGCTCCGCCTCGAGGGCCTTGATGAGCCCCGACCGGTCGACGATGGCCTCGACCACGTCGGAGAGGCCGCCCGTCATCGCGCGGCCGGCCTCGATGGCGCCCGTGAACTCGCCGAGGGCGTTGCGCGCCTTGGCGCCGAGAAGCTCGGACTCGGCGATGCACGCCTCGGCGGCCGAGAAGAACGAGAGGCCGTGGGCGACGCCGTACGCCTGGATCTTTGCGATGGACGTCGAGCCGATGCCCCGTCGCGGCGTGTTGACCACCCTCAGGGCGGCGACGTCGTCGTTGGGGTTGACCACGACCTTGAGATAGGCCATGACGTCGCGAATCTCCTGGCGATCGAAGAAGCGCGTGCCGCCGACGATCTTGTATGGGACGCCCGCCCGCAGGAACATGTCCTCGAGCACACGGGACTGCGCGTTGGTGCGGTAGAAGACGGCCGTGTCGTCGTAGCTCGTACCGGCGTCGTGGAGCTTCTCGATCTCCGAGCCGATCCAACGGCCCTCGTCCCGTTCGTCGGAGGCCTGGTACACGCGGATGCGCTCGCCGTCTCCGGCGTCGGTGAAGAGGCGCTTGGGCGTGCGACGCGAGTTGTGCGCGACGACGGCGTTGGCCGCGTTCAGGATGTGGCCGGTCGAGCGGTAGTTCTGCTCGAGC
>DCZG01000056.1 GCA_002331575.1 Atopobium sp. UBA2090
TGGAAAAGCAACCTGTCCCCTTTTCCAGGAGGAGCCCCGACGCGAGGCCGGGGCTCCTTCGTGACGCACTCTGTGACGTGGCCTTACGCGAGCTTGGCGTACCTGAGCTCGGGCGTGCGGCCCGCGTCCACCATGAGGTCCTGGTACTTGTCGGAACCAACCTTGTTGAGGGCCTTGTGCAGAATCGGGATGATCGGCATGTCCTCGGCGCCGATGGCGTCGGCCTCGTGCATGAGCTTGATGCGCGCTTCCTCGTCCACGGTCTTGCGTGCCTCGTCCAGCTTCGCGTCAAACTCAGCGCTGGAGTAGTGGGAGACGTTGTCACCTACGCCGGTGTACATGAGCGGCTGCAGGAAGTTGTCCATGATGGGGTAGTCGGCCGTCCAGCCGCGGGAGCCCAGCTGGAAGGTGCCATCGACGTAGCGGGAGAGCATCGTCGCGTACTCGAGCTGGTCGATGTTGACGGTGATGCCCACGGCTGCCCAGTTCGCCTGCATGGCGACGAACTCGTCCGTGCTCCTGGAGGAGTTGACCATGATGGAGAGCGTGATGCCGCGGCTGCCGCTCGCATCGGCGGGATAGCCGGCCTGGTCGAGAAGGGCGTTGGCCTTGTCGACGTCATAGGCGGTGTAGATCCAGGTGGACTCGTCGTTGCCGGCGATTCCCGGCGGGACGATGTCGCCCGAGGGGGTCGCGGTGCTCTCGTAGAGCGTGTCGCAGAGCGACTGGCGGTCGATGGCGAGTGACATGGCCTGACGCACGAGCTTGTTCGAGAGGATCGGGTCGTTCACGTTGTACGCGAGGTACTCGGTGTACATGACCTGCCCCAGCAGGGTCTGCTTGCCCGGTGAGACGGTGTAGCCGTCCTCGGACTCGCCGTAGGTCGCGGCGGTCTCCTTGATGCGGCCGGCGGGGATGTCGCAGAGGTCGAGATTGCCAGCCTGGAACTCGAGGAACGCGGTGTCGGTGTCCTTCTGGATCGAGAAGTTCACGCCGCCGACCTTCGCGGGCTTGTCCCCGCCGTAGTCGGAGAACTTCTTCATGTTGATGAACTGGCCGTCCTCCCACGAGCCGTCCATCATGAACGGGCCGTTGCCCACGGGGGCCTTGGAATAGGTGGCGAAGTTGTCCTTGGCGCAGTCGGGAATCGGCGACAGCGGGGTGCAGCACACCACGAACGGGAAGTCGGCGTACGGCGAGGCGAGCTCGACCTTGAGCGTGTAATCATCGGGGCAGGTGATGCCCGTGAGCTCGTCTGCCTTGCCGTTGACCACGTCATCGTAGCCCTTGACCAGGGCGAGGTGGTACGAGACAACCGACGGCGAGTCGGTGGTCTTCGGGTTGCAGATGCGGTTCCACGCGTACTTGAACGAGTTCGCGGTCACGTCGGTGCCGTCGTGGAACTTCAGTCCCTTCTTGATGTGGAAGGTCCAGGTGTCGGCGGAATCGTTCGAGTCCCAGGACTCTGCCGTGAGTGGCTTGAGCTCCTCGGTGGCGTAGTCATAGCGCGTGAGCGGGTCGAAGAGCTGCGCCGCCACCGCCGCGCCGTTGAACTCCTCGATGTCAAAGGGGTCGATGCTCGTGGGGTTGTCGATGTAGCAGCTGATCGTCGCAGAAGCGGTGGCGTCAGTGGATGCCGAGGACGAGCTCGACGCCGAGGAGCCGGTGCTCCCGCTCGAGCACGCGGCGAGACCCATCGCCGCACCCGCGGCCGCCGCTCCCTTGACGAAAGAGCGCCTGTCCATGGAAATTCCCATTTCTCCTCCTGTCATTGTTCGGGACGCCCCCTGCGTCCCGTCACGTCGGCCAACGCATCGCGCGGCCGACGTCTTGAATGTAGGACCATTGCTCGCGCTTTGAAAGGAAAGAAATGCGTACGAAGCAATCAGCAACCGCCACGAGCCGTTCGCGGGAATGAACTATCCTTTCAGGGGCACAAGAATCGCTGACAAAGGGGGACGACATGTGGATGGCGAGAAGTACCTGGACGCAGGTGCGTGACTACTTCGACGAGCATGACCTCGTGTTCATTGGCGTCGGCTCGACCGAGTGCCACGGACGTCACAACCCGCTCGGCACCGACACGATGGCCCCCGACGCGATCCTCGAGCGCGTCGAGGAGAGGGACGGCGCGTTTCTCATCGCGCCCACGCTTCCCTATGGCGCGACGGACGACCTCGTGGGCTATCCCGGCACCATCTCGCTCGGGGTGCAGGGCCTCTATGACGTGCTCTCGCGCATCACCGACCAGCTCTACGACTACGGTGCGCGCAGGTTCGTGTTTCTCAACGGCCATGGTGGCAACGTCAAGTCCCTCACGATGTGCGCGATGGGCCTCAACGACAGGGGCTGTCTCGCGCCGGTCGTCAACTGGTGGCGCATCGCTCCCCAGCTCGATCCAGCTTGGGGCGGTGGCCACGGCGGCGCCATGGAGACGAGCGCCAACCTGGCGATAGACCCCGACTCGGTGGACCTCTCCCAGGTGACGGACGAGGGTCTTCTCGCGGACATCGGTCCCGACATGCCCTCGACGGGCTGGTGCTCCGTACGCTATCGCGGCGTCGACGTGGACGTTCCTCGCCACCTCTCCCGCTTCGCGAGCTCGGGCTGGGTGGCAGAGGGGTTCGAGGACCATCCCGCAGGTGCCAGCGCGGAGCTCGGGCGCGCGATGCTCGACGGCACCGCCGCATGGCTCGTCAACTTCGCCCACGCCATCGCGGCGGAGCGACTCCCCGAGGTCATCGACCCCGAAGACGCAACGGGACCCCTCGGTTAGGGGTCCCGTCGAAAGCAGTTCCTGCGAGTCGGCGCCGTCGCCGGGATGGGCTAGGCCAGCTTGAGGAACGCCGTGTAGCCTCGGTAGGCCTCGAACACGTCAGCCTTGCTCACGGCCTCCCAGGGGGAGTGCATCGAGAGGACGGGCACGCCGCAGTCGATGACGTTCATGCCGTAGGTGGCGAGGATGTAGGCGATGGTGCCGCCGCCGCCCGCCTCCACCTTGCCCAGCTCGGAGGTCTGGAAACGCACCCCTCCCTCGTCCATCACGCGACGTATGGTCGCCACGTACTCGGCGTCGGCGTCGTTCGAGCCAGACTTTCCGCGGCCGCCCGTATACTTGTTGAAGGCGAGGCCGTGCCCGAGATAGCAGGAGTTCTTCGGCTCGTAGACCGAGGCGTAGGCGGGGTCGAAGGCCGCGGAGACGTCCGACGAGAGCATGTTGGAGTTGGTCAGGCAGCGGCGAAGCTTGATGTCGCCGCCCTCGCCTGCGAGCTCGAGGACCTCGGCCATCGTGTTCTCGAAGAATCGGCTGCTCATCGACGTGGCACCGCGCGAGCCGATCTCCTCCTTGTCGACGAGGATCGTGACGGCGGTGCGGGCGGGAGACGTGCAGTCGAGCTGGGCGATGAGCGAGGGATAGGCGCAGGAGCGGTCGTCCTGGCCGTAGCCGAGGATCATCGAGCGGTCGAGGCCGAGGTCGCGGGCGGCGCCGGCAGGCACGACCTCGAGCTCGGCGGAGAGGAGGTCCTCCTCGTCGATGCCGAGCGCCTCGCGGACGATGGCGAGGACGCCGGCCTTGACGCAGTCCTTCTCGGCATCCTGGTCGTCTCCAGAGACGGGCCTGTTGCCCACGATGACGTCGAGAAGCTCGCCGTCGATGAAGTCGGATGCCTTCTTCTCCATCTGCTCGTGACCGAGGTGGGGGAGAAGATCGGTGATGCAGAAGACCGGGTCGTCCTCGTCCTCGCCGATTGACACGGGTACCGTCACGCCGTTCTCGAGTGCGATGACGCCGTGGATGGCGAGCGGGAGGGTGACCCACTGATACTTCTTGATGCCGCCGTAGTAGCGGGTGTCGAGTGTGACGATCTCGTTCTTCTCCTCGAGCGGGTTCTGCTTGACGTCGAGACGCGGGGAGTCGATGTGGGCGCCGAGGATGTTGACGCCGTTCTCGAGCGGCTCCGTGCCGATCTCGACGAGCATGAGGCTCTTGTCACGGACGGAGGCATAGACCTTGTCGCCTGCGACGAGCTTCTTGCCTGACGCGATGCGGCTCTCGAGGCTCTCGTAACCCGCGCCCTCCGCCAGGTCGATGGCGGCCTCGCAGCACTCTCGCTCGGTCTTGTTGTCCGAGATGAAGGCCTTGTAGCCTTCGCAGAAGTAGTTCAGGTCCTCCAGGTCGTCAGCGGAGTAGGCCTTCCAAGCGTTCGGTCGTTCCATCTTCGTCCCCCCATTGTCTCTCGTGCCCGTCTGCATTACACAGTCGACGTTGTCGACGTGGTTCCCTTCGTGGTCCCGTTCGAGGTGCTCGAGCTCGTGTTCGTCGTGCCCGACGTCGTGGAGCCCGTCGTCGTGGAGCCCGTCGTCGACGAGTCGGTCGAGGAGCCGCTCGTCGAGTTGTTCGTGGAGCCGCTACCCGAGGTGCCACTCGTGCCGCCTCCCGAGGTTCCGCTCGAGGAGGTTGACGAGTCGGTGGTGGAGCCCGTCGTCGACGAGCTGCCGCTCGAGTCCGACGTCGTGGACGACCCGGTGCCGCTGCCAGAGTTCGTGGAGGTTGTCGAAGAGCTGTCATCTGTGGTCTGTGAGCTGCTGGAGGTGTCGGACGTGCTCTGGGGCTTGCTCGGCGCGCTCGTGGACTTCGTCTCCTCGACCACGGTGGTCTGGTCGTCGGTCGAGGACGACCCAAGCTTGGTTCCGATGCCGGCGCCCTGGGTCGCGAGGTTCACGATGATGGCGTAGGCGATGACGGCGACGAGGGAGATGGCGATCGTGATGATCGTGGCGGTGAGGATCGCCTTGCTCTTGCGGCGCTTCCGGACGGCATGGCGCATGTTCGCGGGAGCGACGGGCGTACCGGTCTCCATGACCGTTCGCGAGGTCGCGTCGACGGGGGAGGGCTGGGGGTGCGGTGCGACGGCGGTCTCGTCCGCGCCAGCGAATGCGGACGAGCCACTCGTCATGCGTACCGTTGAGCCGGGAGCGCCCCCGTCATCGGAGACGTTCGAGCGAATCTTGTCCGCGGATGCGGAGAGGATGTTCTTGTAGACCTGTGTGGCGACGGCGGACGCAGCGGCGCCGATTGCGGCTCCGATGATCGAGCCTGCGATGCCGATCTGTGTCGACAGCGCGAAGGCGGTCGCCGCGGCGAGGGCGCTCGCGAAGACCTGTGCCATGGAGAGATCCTCGAAGATGCCCTTGCTGGACTGGTCCTCGTTGGTTTCGTTATTCTCACGTGCCAAAAAACATCGCCCCCTGGGACAGCGATACATGTCGTTTCGACCTTTCGCGCGCTTGCTTCCGCGCTAGGAACCAGAGTATAGGGAAGGGCGCTCGCATGGGAGGAAATACTCACGAAGAAGCGACAAGCCTCAGAGAAACCAAAACGGACGCATTTCGTACGTCCCCCGAGCCGTGAACAATCTGAAACCGTTCTCGCGCTATGATACTCAAAGCAATGCCCCACAAACCACAGTCATTTTGGAGGCAACTATGCTCGTAAACGCAACTGCTATGCTCCAGGCCGCCGAGAAGGGCCACTATGGGCTCGGTGCGTTCAACACCAACAACCTCGAATGGGCGTCGTCCATTCTTGATGCCGCCGAGGAGCTCCAGTCCCCGGTCATCATCCAGTGCACCGGCGGCGCCGCCAAGTGGCAGATCTCCTACAGGATCGTCGCCGACATCGTGAAGGACCTCGTCGAGGACAAGGGCATCACCGTCCCCGTCGCCCTGCACCTCGATCACGGCTCCTATGACGACGTCTTCAAGTGCATCGACGCCGGCTTCACCTCCGTCATGTACGACGGCTCCCACGAGCCCGACTTCGAGACCAACCTCAAGCGCACCGCTGAGGTCATCAAGGCCGCTCACAGCAAGGGCATCTCCGTCGAGGCAGAGGTCGGCGGCATCGGCGGCACCG
>DCZG01000035.1:0-6794 GCA_002331575.1 Atopobium sp. UBA2090
TACCGTCAGACGCATTAACACCTTCGAACATGTCTCCCCCTCCAGTCGGCCGCAATGCGGCTCTTGAACTGCTATGCCATCGCCCGTGTGGGCGAGTGTGGCCTGTACGAGAGCACCTACTCGGCGGCGTTGGCCTCCTGCTTGACAGCGTTGGCTTCCTGCCTGACGGCATTGGCCTTGATCTGGTCGGCGATGGCAGCGGGCATCTCGCGACCCATCTTCTTGTAGAGAGCGGTCACGACGCGATCGATCGTGGCACGCTTGGCGATGCCCTTGCTCGCAGCCGTCGCAGTACCGCAGGCGCCGGCATAGATGAGCGAGGTCTCGTAGTCGAACCCGCGAGTGGTGCTCGCGAGGNNGAAGCCGGCGACCATCGAGTCACCGGCGCCAGTGGCGTTGACGAGCTTGACCTTGGCGGTGGGGACTATGTGCTCCGTTCCGTACTCGTCGAGAAGCAGCGAGCCGATGCCGCCGCACGAGACGATGACGTTACGGGCTCCGCCGTCCTGGAGCTTGTGCGCGTAGGGCATGCACTCCTCGGGCGACTCGATGTTCACGTGGAAGATGCGACCGACCTCATGGTTGTTGGGCTTGATGAGGAAGGGGTGAGCCTTGATGGACTCCATGAGGAGCTGGCCGGGGGCGTCGACGACGAACTGAATCCCACGTCCGCCAAGCCGATGCATGATCTGGACGTACATGTCCTCCGGAAGCGAGCCGGGGATTGAGCCGGTAAGCACGAGGGTGTCGCCCGCATTGACGACGTCCATGCGCTCGAGGAGCTCGTCGACCTTCTTCTCCGAGATCTTCGGGCCCATGCCGTTGACCATCGTCATGACGATGCCGTTGAGCTTGATGTTGATGCGCGTGAAGCCACGGTCGAGCTTGACGAAGTTGCTCGAGATGCCGTGCTCCTGGAGCTCGCCGATGAGGTAGTCACCAGTGAAGCCCGCCACGATGCCCATTGCGACGTTGACGACGTCGAGCTCGTTGAGGAGCGTGGAGACGTTGATGCCGTTTCCACCGCAGTAGAGCTCTTCGTAGGAAGACCTGTTCGTGAAGCCCATGTCCAACGTCAGTGGGTGCATGACATAGTCAAGGGCGGGGTTTAGCGTCATTGTGTATATCAATGCGTGCTCCTTCCAAGCGAATCCTCTTCCCAGGTATGCCTCAAGGACGATGCATGGGCGGAAACGACTCTGCAGGTACGAAAACAAGGCCAAACGTCCTGTGCAAGCATCCGTTCAGACCATTTAAGTACATGTGCGGCGAATCTCGTGTCATCACTCGGCGACCGTAACCATTTGACCGTTGATGACTTGGCTTCCCTTCTCCTTCCTTGGCACTCGAACGCGTCAAAAGCCAGGTAGAAGCCACCTGACCACAAATGGGCTATGGTGCTCCCTGGGCGATTCGAACGCCCGACCGACGGTTTAGAAGACCGCTGCTCTGTCCAACTGAGCTAAGGGAGCATGGCGCCGCTTCGGCGGCGAGGTCATTCTATAGCAAAAGCCGTCCCCTTTCCCCGTCAGGAGCCGTCGGTGCATCGAGAAGAGCCGCGAGCACGCCCGCGACCGTCTTCGCGTCCTGGATCACGCCGGCGCGTATGGCCGCCACGACTTCGTCAAGGGGAAGCCAGACGGCACCGACGAGCTCTCCCTCGTCGGGCTCAGCCGCGTCCTGGGAGAGCCCCCGGGCGAGAAAGACCTCGGTGTGCTCGCTGGTGAAGCCAGGCGAGCCGATCGTCGTCACGAGGGGCTCGAGCGTCTCGGCACGCAGGCCCGTCTCCTCGAGGAGCTCGCGTGCCGCGCAGGTGGCCCCGTCCTCGCCCTCGTCGAGCTTGCCTGCCGGAATCTCGACCGTCACGCGGCCGAGAGCGACGCGATACTGACGGACGAGACAGACTCGCCCGTTGCGTATGGCGATGACGCCGGCCCCTCCCCTGTGCCTGACGATCTCGCGCCTTCCGTGAGTGCCGTCCGAGAGTTCCACGTCGAGAAGGTCGACGGAGAAGATCCTGCCCTGCCACATGCACTCGTCGGAGGCCACTTCCTCGAAGAGCGAGGGGTCGGGAGCGAGCGCCTCGAGAACCTCGGACATGCCACGGTGCGGCCCTGCGTCTCCCATGTCGATCCCCAATCGGTCAGACTCTCGAGAACGTCCCGTCCGAGTAGTCGATACGATAGCCCTGTGCCGCATTGTAGACCTCCAGCTCGAGGTCAAGCGAACCGTCAGACGATCTGAGGTCGACGATGACGCTCCTGGGGACAAGTTCGTCTCCCTCGTAGACGGGAGTCGCGGAGTACCACACGCTCCCGTCCGGATTCTCGCGGAGCCAGTCCCTGGCGAGCGCCTCGGGGTAAGCCATGCCTCCCCTGCCGTCATTTGCCCCGACGTTCTGCGTACGGGTGCCCGTGACGAGGTTCTCGATCACCTCGACCCCGCCGAGCGACTTCGCGATGAGATGGGACCTGTTGAAGAGGTAGCCATGGTAGGTCGAGCCGTCAGGAAGGTCGATGTCGACCTTCTCGTTGTGTCCCCAGCCCGAGGGCAGGACGTCCTCCACGCTCTCCCGCTTTCGAGCGACGCCCGCCTCGACCATGGCAGAGGTCACCCGTGCGACTGCGCGGCCAGCACGACCGAGTGAGTCGAGCGGAGCGTACGAGACGACCCCTGCGGCGACGTCCTCGTCCACGACCGCCGCCCCCACGACGCGGTAGTAGTCAGGCGAGGAGGTCGCGTCCCATGTCGTGAAACCCGTTCGAAACGAACCCGAGGTCTGCACCTCCGCGCTCGAGCTCTGGCTGGCTGGAGCGAGGTACCAGGACCCGGCGCGGGCAAACGCGACGACGCCCACGACCGCTAGGCAGGCAAGCGTGCCAAAAGCTCGTCCGCGCATGCGCCGAATCCTGACTGGGACCATGAAGACCACCTCCTCCGACCACGACACTAGCACGGGCACGGGACAGAAAGGCGGAGGGCGAGGGGGCGTAACGTTCGGAAAGAGGGCGGTTGCCTACACAACGCTGCACAACGTTTCGCTTTATACGAAAACAGGCCAGGCACCGAAACGGCGTCTGACCTGTGATTTACATGGTGGACCGGCAGGGGTTCGAACCCTGGACCTTGGGATTAAGAGTCCCCTGCTCTACCAGCTGAGCTACCGGTCCCTATTCAACTGTAAATGGGGTGGGTGAAGGGGCTCGAACCCTCGACCTACGGAGCCACGGTCCGTCGCTCTACCAACTGAGCTACACCCACCATTTGGCCCACCTCGTGCAGCTCGTCTATTATTGCAAAAGACGCGAATGATGCAAGGGGGAATCTCAGAAGTTTTTCTGCCGACCGTTCTCTTCACATAAGGGATGAGTTTGGTCTCTGGGATATTTCGTCACAATGACATGCCTTGAATGGCTCCTATCGAGCGGCTATCCTTACTCCATCATGCTAAAGTGCGCCGTCGTGCGCTACCAGAATGGAGCAGAACATGAAGCTCAGCTCACTCGACTTCAGCCGTCGGGAGTTCCTCTCGAGTGCCGCCGCCGTCATGGGCGCATCCGCACTCGTCGGACTTGCGGGATGCTCGTCCTCGAACTCGTCGACCGCTTCGACCGCCGCGACCTCCTCGTCCTCCTCGTCCTCGGCATCCAAGTCCTCCTTCGACGGTAACTTCGTCGTGGGTTTTGACCAGGAGTTCCCACCCTATGGCTACGTAGGTGACGACGGGCAGTACACCGGCTTCGACCTCGACCTCGCGCAGGCCGTCTGCGACATGGAGGGCTGGACCTACACGCCCGACCCCATCTCATGGGACGCCAAGGACGCTCTGCTCAACAGCGGTCAGATCACCTGCATCTGGAACGGGTTCACCATCGAGGGCCGCGAGGGCGACTACGCCTTCACGGACGCCTACATGGAGAACCGCCAGGTCGTAGTCGTTCGTTCCAGCTCGAGCATCACGAGCCTTGCCGACCTGGCCGGCAAGAACGTCATCACGCAGGCCGACTCCGCCGCACTCGAGCTCCTCTCCGACGGCGGCTCGCAGGCTGACCTTGGGAAGAGCTTCGCGCAGCTCCAGACCATCGACAACTACAACACGGCCTTCATGATGCTCGAGAGCGGCTCGGTCGACGCCGTCGCCATCGACTACCCCGTTGCCGTGTACAACATCGGCGACCGCACGTCCGACTTCACGATTCTCGACGAGTCGCTCAACTCCGAGCACTTCGGCGTCGGCTTCGCGCTTGGCAACGAGGACCTCGCGGCCACCGTCGAGAAGGACCTCCAGAAGCTCGATTCCGAAGGCAAGGTCAAGGAGCTCTGCGAGAAGTATGCCGACCAGGGCGTCTCCTACGACCTCTGGTGCCTGCCCACCGCATAGCAAGGAACAACTCGAAGTCTCTCGGGCCCGCCGAACAAGGCGGGCCCTCGTCGTAGGCGGTCTCACGTGTCGACATCAACCATGTTCTCAATGCTCGTCTCGAGCTACGGCACCTCGCTCGAGATCTTCGCGCTCACGCTCCTGGGGGCCATCCCCCTCGGCGTCCTCATCGTCCTCGGACGTCTCTCGAGATTCCGGCCGCTGTCGCTCCTCATGCAGCTCCTCATCTCGGTGATGCGCGGCACGCCCCTCATGCTCCAGATGTTCGCGGTCTTCTTCGTGCCGTTCTATGTCTTCGGCATCCAGACCGGCACCGACTACATGTTCACGGCCGTCATCATCGCCTTCGTCATCAACTACGCGGCCTACTTCGCCGAGATCTATCGCTCGGGCATACAGAGCATGCCCCAGGGGCAGTACGAGGCGGCGCTGGTGCTCGGGTACTCTCATGCCCAGACCTTCTTCAGAATCATCCTCCCGCAGGTGGTCAAGAGGATTCTCCCCGCCATGGGGAACGAGGTCATCACGCTCGTCAAGGACACCTCGCTCGCCTTCTCGATCGGCATCATCGAGATGTTCACGCAGAGCCGCGCCCTCGTGGCGTCGCAGCGAAACATGATTCCCTTCGCCCTCGCGGCGGCGATCTACTGGGTGACGTGCCTCGTCATCGAGTTCGCCCTGCGCAGGGCCGAGAAGAAGCTGGACTACTATCATGACTAGCACTCGAGCGGTCTCGGTGACCAGGGCGCGCAAGTCGTTCGACTCGCGCGAGGTACTGCACGACGTGTCCTTTGGCATCGACCGCGGCGAGGTCGTCTCGCTCATCGGTCCGTCGGGGGCAGGCAAGTCCACCCTCCTGCGCTGCCTCACCCTTCTCGACACCTTCGACGAGGGGTCGCTCTCCTACGGTGACCTCGAGGTCACCTCCAGGGGTGAGGACGGACGCGCCGTCTACGACAAGGAGGCCATGCGACAGGCGCGCATGCGCTTTGGCATCGTCTTCCAGAACTACAACCTCTTCCCCCACTTCACGGTCATGCGCAACGTGTGCGACGCGCCCGTCGTCGTACAACACCGCGACAAGGCGGAGGTGGAGGCCGAGGCGCGCGTCCTTCTCGACCGAATCGGCCTCTCAGATCACGCGGACAAGGTTCCCTGCCAGCTCTCGGGTGGCCAGCAGCAGCGCGTGGCGATCTGCCGCGCCCTCGCCATGAAACCGGACGTGATCTACTTCGACGAGGCGACCTCGGCGCTCGACCCCAAGCTCACCGACGACATGCATCGCATCATCCGCGAGCTCGCCTCGGACGGCATGGCGGTCGGCATCGTGACCCACGAGATGGGCTTCGCGCGGGACGCCTCCGACCGCATCTGCTTCCTCTTCGACGGCCAGATCGTGGAGGACGGACCTGCGAACCAAGTCATCAACGACCCCGTCGACCCCCGGACGAGGGCCTTTCTCTCGTCACCCGAGGACTAGGATTCACAAAAAAGACACCCCGCGACGAGACGATCTCGTCGCGGGGTGTCCCTTTGGCTGCCAAANNACCTTTGGCAGGCTGAAAGACGGGTGCTAGACCAGGTATTCCGCGATCTGGACGGCGTTGGTCGCCGCACCCTTGCGAATCTGGTCGCCACAGCAGAAGAACGTGAGCGAGCTGACGTCATCGGGGGCGGAGAGATCGTAGCGGATGCGTCCGACGAAGACGAGGTCCTGGTCGGACGTGTCGAGCGGCATGGGGTAGCGAAGGCTCTCGGGCTCGTCCACGACCTTCACGCCAGGCGCCTTCGAGAGGATATCACGCGCCTCGTCGGGAGTGATGGGGTGCTCGAACTCGGCGGTGATCGACTCGGAGTGGGACCTCATGACGGGGACGCGGACGCAGGTGCAGTTGACGCGAACCTCGGGAAGGTGCATGATCTTGCGCCCCTCGTTCTGCATCTTCCACTCCTCCGACGTGTACCCCTCACCCTGGAATCCGCCGATCTGCGGGATGAGGTTCGCCGCCAGCTGATAGGCGAAGGGCTTCGTCTCGCCCATCTCGCCACCGTTGGCGAGGACGCCCATCTCACGCTGGAGCTCGCGCAGGCCGGGCATCCCGGCGCCCGAGGCGGCCTGGTAGGTGCTCACGATGAGGCGACGGAGACCGGCGACCATGTGGAGGGGCCACGTGGGGACGAGGCCGATGATCGTGGCGCAGTTGGGGTTCGAGATGATGTTGCGCGGATGGTTCGCGATGTCCTCGGGGTTGATCTCGGGAATCACGAGGGGCACGTCCTCGTCGAGGCGGAAGGCGTGGGAGTTGTCCACGCACACGGCACCCCGCTTGGCGGCTTCGGGCAGGAGCGCCTTCGCCTGTTCGTCGCCAGCCGCGCCGAGCACGATGTCGACGCCCTCGAATGCCTCGGGAGA